>DASSZD010000019.1:0-38922 GCA_035702985.1 Acidimicrobiales bacterium | reverse complement strand
GTCGGACTTGAACCGACGACAACTCGATTATGAGCCGAGTGCTCTGACCAACTGAGCTACGCCGCCGAGCCCCCTGTCGGAATCGAACCGACGACACCAGCCTTACCATGGCTGTGCTCTGCCGACTGAGCTAAGGGGGCGGGATACTGCACGAACAACTTGCTCCGGGCGCGCCGGAAGGCGGGTAACCGTCATAGATTAGCCGCTACTCTCCCGGCGTGCCTGTGAAGATCCGTCTGGCCACCCTAGACGACGCCGAGGCCATCCGGGACATCTACAACCGCGAGGTGCTCGGCTCGACGGTGACCTTCGACCTGGTGGCGCGCACCCTCGAGGACCAGCTGGCCTGGATGGACGAGCACAGCGGGGCCCATCCGGCGGTGGTGGCGGTGGACGAGCAGGGAGCGGTCTGCGGGTTCGGTTCGCTGTCGCCGTACCGGCCCCGCCCGGCCTACCGCACCACGGTGGAGGACTCGATCTACGTCCATCCGGCGTTCCAGGGCCGGGGGGTGGGCAAGGGCCTGCTCACCGAGCTGGTCAACCTGGCCGGCCACCACGGCTTCCACGCCGTCATCGGCCGCATCGTCGGCGGCCACGAGGCGTCCATCGGCCTGCACCGGGCATGCGGTTTCGAACAGATCGGGGTGGAGCGGGAGGTGGGCCGCAAGTTCGGCCGGTGGCTGGACGTGGTGCTCATGCAGCGGCTGCTGTCGGCACCCGCGGACGGGCCCCGCTCCTAGAGCGGTCCGGGTCTCAGCGACGACCGGCGCGGTTGCGGGCGGCGCGGTTGAGCCGGACCGGGCACGGCCGGGGCGGCCGACCGCCGATCTGGGCCATGATCTCCTCCCCGTACCAACGGCGGTAGGCGACGACCTCGTCCGGGGCCGGCAGGGTGAGCAGGTACCGGCGCAGTACCACCGAGGCGGTGTGGCACACCCAGGCCGCGATGCCGTCGATGCGCCGGGCGATGTCCTCGGGCACCACCACTTCCACGTCCACGGTGCGCTCCCCCCGGGCCAGGGCCCGTTCCGCGGCCCGCCGGTCCACGTTCACCCACCGGTCGATATCGGTGACCCACGGCTTCCCGGCCTGCACCACCTGCTCCACCTCGGGCGGGGCGGTGCGATCCATGGACATGACCTGCATCTCCCGCTGGAGGTCCGACATGTGGCGGGCCGATTCGAGCAGCAGCTCCACCGGGATGCCCACCAGGTGGACGCGCCGGCCGCCGGCGGTCAGGGCGCTGGTCGTCAGCGCCCCCCAGCTGAGGGCCTCCGCCGACACGACCGGTGGCGGGGCCGGGGTCGGGAACGCCGGCGCCGGGGCGGCCGCGACCAGGCGCCGGCCGGTGCCCACCTCGGCCCAGATCACCTTGCCCCGCCCCAGCGGTTCGCAGCCCCAGCGGTCGCAGATGGCGGCCACCAGGGCCAGTCCCCGGCCGGTCATCGACCGGTTGGACAGCAGGTCCTCGGGCCGGGCCGCGTCGACGATCGGCAACCGCGGATCGTCATCACGCACCTCGATGCGCATGCCGGCCCCGAGCCGGCAGATGCGGATGCCGACGGCCGTGCCGGCGTGCAGGACCGAGTTGGTGACCAGCTCCGAGATGGCCAGAGCCCCGTCGTTGCAGGCGCACTCCTCCAGCCCCCAGGCGGCCGACGAACTGGCCAGCAGCCGGCGGGCGGCCACGACGCTCTCCAGCTCTGCCGGGAGCTGCGCCTCGTAGAAGCTAAGAGAGGATCCCATGTGCGATGAGCTGCTGCACCTATCTCGTACCGGCGTTGCCACAGAGCGTATCGCTCGGCTGCCGGTCCGTCCGGTTTCCTTGTCGGCACGACCGTGCCCGGCCTGTAGCAATGTCCGATCGGGTGCCGACCCGGCCGAGCCGGCGGGTCCGGTCGGGTGGGGTCGGGTCATGTCGGATCACGTCGGGTCCGTGCAGTTCGGGTCCGGTGTGGTCGGGTCATGCCGGATCCCGTCGGGTCGGGTCCGGTCGGGTCCGGTCGGGTGCGGTCGGGGCCGGTCAGGCCAGGGTGGAGATCCCACCGTCCACCGGGATGACCGCCCCGGTCAGGTAGGCGCCGGCGCGCGACGCCAGGAAGATGGCCACCCCGGCCATGTCGTCAGGCCGGCCGATGCGCTTGAGGGGGGCGGAGGCGGCGATCTGCTCGCCGAAGTCGCGCAGGGTGGCGGCCATCATCTTGGACTCGAACGGCCCGGGGGCCACTGCGTTGACCGTGATGGCCGGTGCCAGGCGACGGGCCAGGTGCCGGGTGAGCATGTGCACCGCCGCCTTGGACGCCGAGTAGGAGTAGGTCTCGAGCATGGGGACCCGGATGCCGTCGATGGAGCCGATGTTGATGACCCGGGCCGGGTCCTCGGCCGTGCCCGCCGCCTCCAGGAGGGGGAGGCAGTGGTGGGTGAGGTGGAAAACGCCCTTGACGTTGAGGTCGAGGACCCGGTTCCAGGCGGCGTCGTCCCAGTCGGCCAGGGGCGCCCCCCAGGTGGCGCCGGCGTTGTTGACGAGGATGTCGAGGGAGTCCTCCTGTTCGGCCAGCCGGCCGGCCAGCCGCCGGCATTCCTCCTCGCTCGACAGGTCGGCGGGGAGGGAGATGCAAGGTCCGATCCCCGACAGCTCGGCGGCGACCTCCTCGCCCACCTCGGCCTTGCGGCTGGATATGTACACCCGCGCCCCGGCCTCGACGAACCCGCGGGCGATCATCAGACCGATGCCCCGGGTCCCGCCGGTGACCAGGGCCGTCTTTCCTTCGAGCGAGAAGAGGCCGTTCACGGCGGGTGATGGTAACCCCCTCTGGGAGGGCGCCGGCCAGGCCGGCCGGGTGCGACGGTGGGATTCGTCGGCCGCCAGCGGGCGCCGATGGGCCAACATCGAGTGGTGCCCGAAGGCCACACCATCCGCCGCAAGGTCGTGGACCAGTCGCCGTACATGGTGGGGCGACGGCTGGATGTCAGCTCCCCGAACCGGCGCTTCTCAGGCGGCGCCGCCCTCCTGGACGGGCGGGTCCTCGAGGACCTCGACGCCTGGGGCAAGCACCTGTTCTACTTCTTCGAGGGGCGACGGGTGCTGCACGTGCACCTGGGCATGGACGGCCGGTTCCGCCATCACCGGGTCACCCCGGGGGAGGTCCGCCGGCCCGGGCCCGGCGTGTGGGTGCGGGCCAGCTCCCCTGATCTCACCTTTGACCTGTCCAGCCCGAAGAAGTGCGAGGTGATCGACGTGGTCCACCAGCGGGCCCTGGTGGCCGGACTGGGGCCCGACCCCCTCCGAGGGGACGACGGCAGCGCCGCCTTCCCCCGGCTGGCCGGCCGCCGGGACGGCATCGGCGAGGCCCTGCTGGACCAGTCGCTGGTGGCCGGCATCGGCAACGTGTACCGGGCCGAGATCCTGTTCGCCCACGGCATGCACCCGGAGCGGCCGGCGGCGACGCTGACCGCCGGGGAGTGGCAGGACCTCTGGGGCACCGCCACCCGGATGCTGGAAGCCGGGGTCCGGGACCGGGGTGAGATCAGGACCGTCGGGCCCCGGGACCTGAAGGTGCGCGACGGGCGCCAGGTCTACGTGTACGGCCAGCGAATGTGCGCCCACTGCGGCTCGCCCGTCCGGCGGTGGGACCTGGCCGGGCGGGTGGCGTACGCGTGCGAGACGTGCCAGCCGCCCTGGCCGGCCGCGAGCCGGCCGGTGGTCAGCCGGTGAAGTCGGCGATCAGGCGGGCCAGATCCACCGGGGCGTCCCCCTGGATGCTGTGGCCGGCCCCGGCCACATGCTCCACCCGGGCTCCGGGCTGCCGGCGGAGCAACTCCTGCTCGTCGGCGTCGTCCACCACCGACTGGGCGGTCATGCCCCGCACCAGCATCACGGGCATGCTCAGCCCGGACAGGACCTCCCACAGCCGGTTGAACTCCCGGTAGCGGCTCTCCGGATCAGCGCCCGCCACTCCTACACCCCCGACGCCCCCGGCGCCCCCGACGCCCCCGACGCCCCCGACGCCCCGGTGGCGGGCGTACCGCCACACCCAGCTGCCGTCCGGGCGCTGCATGGCGTTGTGCAGGATGCCCCGGCGCAGGGAGGCCACGCTCCGGGTCGGGTTGTGCTCCACGGTGCGGGCCAGGATGGCGTCGAAGTCCGGGAAGCTCTCCGGGCCGTTGACGAAGGCGGTTATGGCCGCTGACTTGCGGCCGTCGACCCCCGGCGTGATGTCGACCAGCACCAGCCGGCGGACCAGATGGGGGTGGGTCTCGGCCAGGGCCAGGGCGGTCAGACCGCCGAGCGACATCCCCACCACCGTCTTGGCGTCGGGCGCCAGGGCCGCTATCACCGGGGCCAGGTCGTCGGCGCTGTCCCGGGGGTTCGGGAAGGGCGCCCGGCCGCCGTCGGAATGGCCGTGGCCGGGCAGGTCGACCGCCACCGCCGGCCTGTCCAGGGCCAGGAGCACGGTGTCCCAGGTGTGGGCGTTCTGAGCCCCGCCGTGCAGGAAGTCGAACTCCGGGGCGGACGCCCCCCACACCAGGGCGCTCATCCGGCGGCCGTCGCCGGTGTCGACGCTCTTCCGCCGGACGGTAGGCGGCCTGAACGGGATCCCGTACTCGGCAGCGTTCTCGTGGAACATGGAGAATTCGTCGTAGGCGACCGGGCCGGACATGCCTGGAACATAGCCCCGGGGCCGGACCGACCTTCCCGACCAAATCGCCCGGGTATCACGCAACCGGCAGAGTCGGCGGGAGGATAATGGTGACGGTGATGGCGCCTGACCACGATCGTCGCTTCGGCGTTCCGGCGCTCCTGGACGCTATCCAGGAGTTGTCGCTCGCACGCGACGAGCGGGCCGTGCAGCACGCCGTCCGGCGGTCGGCTCGCCGGTTGGTGCGCGCTGACGGGGCCAGCCTGGCTCTCAGGGACGGGGCTCTGTGCAGGTATGTGGTGGAGGACGGGATCGGTCCGGGCTGGACCGGGCGGCGGCTCAAGCTGGGGAGCTGCCTCAGCGGCTGGTGCATGACCCACGGACGCCCGGTCGCATCGGCCGACGTGCGGGCCGACGGCGGCCTCCCGGTGGCCCAGTACCGGTCCGGCCCGGTGCGAAGCGTGCTGGTGGTCCCGGTGCGGACCGGCGATCCCATCGGGGCCATCGCCGCCTACTGGCTCACCCCCCACCGGCCCGGCCCGGACGAGGTCCGCACCCTGCAGGCCCTGGCCGACTCGGCGTCGGGGGCGCTGGACAACGCCGCCCTGCGCTCCGAGCTGGAGACCCGGGTACGGGACCGCACCGCCCGCCTGGAGGAGCTCAACGCCCGGCTGGAGAAGGAGATCTTCGAGCGGAAGCGGGCCGAGGAGGAGGTCCGCCAGCTGTCCCTGGTCGACGAGCTCACCGGTCTGTACAACCGACGCGGGTTCATGCTCCTGGCCGGGCGGGAGCTCAAGTCGTTGCAGCGGACCGGGCGGCGGGCGCTGCTGCTGTACATCGACCTGGACGGCCTCAAGCAGGCCAACGACCTGCGGGGTCACGAGGCCGGGGACCGGCTGCTGGTGCAGGCGGCCGGGGTGCTGCGGTCGGTGAGCCGGGCCAGCGACGTGGCCGGGCGGATCGGCGGCGACGAGTTCGCCGTGTTCATGACCCTCGGCTACGACCACCCGCCGGTGCATCTCATCGTGGAGAGGTTCCTGCAGGCCGCCCGCCGGGCCGGGGTGAGGTGGAGCGTGGGGGCCACGGCCAGCCCGCCGGGACGGACCGTCCTGCTCGAGGATCTCCTGGCCGGCGCCGACGAGGCCATGTACCGGGGCCGCCGGGCCCGGCGGATCAACAGCGCCCCACCCGGGATCCGGGCAGCCGGCTAACCGTCCGGCGGATCCAACCGCGCCCAACGCCCTACCCGGCCCTCGAGGGGTGTCGTGTTGCCCCCTCAGGGCAGAAACTCACCCCCTCGAGGCCTCGACCGGCTGGCGGCTGGCGGCTGGCGGCTGGCGGCGAAGCGACCGCCGGCACCAGACCACGCCCCACCCTGGCACCTGCTGAGCCCACCGCAAGCGCCGCAAGCACCACCAGGGCCAGACCACCAGCGCCAGACCAGCAGCACCACCGGCGCTCGCCGGCGCCAGACCGGGTTCAGGCCGGGATGCGCCGCCAGACCGGGCGGGGCAGGTGGCGGAAGACCGCGAACACCAGCCGCAACGGCGCCGGCACCCAGACCACGGACCGCCCGCTGCGCAGACCCTGGACCGTGGCGGCGGCCACCTGTTCGGCCGTGGCTGCCATCGGCGCTTCGGTCATCCCCTCGGTCATCCGGGTCCGCACGAAGCCGGGCCGGACGATCAGCACCCGGACACCGGTGCCGGCCAGGGAGTCGGCCAGCCCCTGGAAGAAGCCGTCCATGCCGGCCTTGGAGGAGCCGTAGATGAAGTTGGCCCGCCGCACCCGCTCCCCCGCCACCGACGACAGGGCGACCAGAGCGCCGTGCCCCTGGGCCTTGAGCAGGTGGGCGGCGGCCAGGCCGGCCGATACCGCCCCCACGTAGTTGGTGGTCGCCACCCGCACCGCCCCGTCCCCGCCGGCCTCGTCGAGCTCCTGGTTGCCGAGCAGCCCGAACGCCACCACCACCACGTCGATGTCGGCGCCGGCCCGGCGGGCCGCCTCGGCCATGGTGTCCTCGTGCGAGGCGGTGTCGGTGGCGTCGAAGGCCAGCGTCTCCACCCGGCCGGCGCCGGCCTGGCGCAGCCGGTCGGCGGCGGAGTCCATGCCCGAGCTGTCCCGGCCGGCCAGCACCACGGTCGCCGCCCGGGGCCGGGCCAGCTGCTCGGCGATGGCCAGGCCGATCTCGGAGGTCCCGCCCAGCAACAGGACCGTCTGAACGGTTCCCAGCGCGTCCCTCATCGGGCCTCCCCTGAGGCCGACGAGCCGGACGGGGCGGACGGGGCGGAGGAGCCGCCGGCGAGGGCGGGTAGGCGGCGCAGCAGGTCGGAACGCATTCGGTGTTCGGGGTCCAGTCTGTCTCGGACCTCCCGCCACTCGGGTAGACGGGGGTACATGGTTTCCAGGAATTCCGGGCGCAGTCGGGAGTCCTTGGCCAGGTAGATGCGGCCCCCGGCGGCCACGACCTGCTCGTCCATGGTGTCGAGCAGCCCGGCCAGCTCCCCGAAGGTCACCGGCAGGTCCAGGGCGAGGGTCCAGCCCGGCCGGGGGAAGGACAGCGGCGCCGGGTTGGAGGGGCCGAAACGCTTGAGCACGGCCAGGAACGAGGCGCAGCGGTGGGCCACCAGTTCCTCGATGATCCGCCGCAGGGTGGCCTCCGCGCCGTCGGGCAGCACGAACTGGTACTGCAGGAACCCCCGGTCGCCGTAGATGCGGTTCCATCCGGCCACCAGGTCCAGGGGATGGAAAAAGGAGGCCGCCGGTACCACATGCCCCTCGGCCCGCTTCGGCGCCTTGCGGTACCACAGCTCGTTGAACGCGGCGACGGTCCAGCGGTTCAACAACCCGGACGGGACCCACGGCGGGGCCGGGACCGAGTCCAGCGGGGTGAAACGCAGGGCCCGGTCGGCGGACCGCTTGGCCGGCGGCAGGTCCTGGCGGCGGGCGTGCTCGCCGAACTCGACGATGGACCGGCCCAGTGATCCGCCCCGGGCCAGGCAGTCGATCCACGCCACGGAGTAGCGGTAGCTCGAGTCCCGCTCGGCCATCAGCGACATGGTGGTGTCCAGGTCGGCGGTGCGCTCGCTGTCCACCCGGATGAAACCGGTCTCGATGCGGAACAGGTCGATGGTGGCCTGGCGGATCAGCCCGGTCAGCCCCATCCCTCCGGTGGTGGCCCAGAACTCCTCGGGGGTGCCGTCGGGGGTCAGGGTCAGCGGCCCGGCGGCTGGCGACACCAGCTCCATGGACCGCACATGGGACCCGAACGTGCCGTCCCGGTGGTGGTTCTTGCCGTGCACGTCGGAGCCGATGGCGCCCCCCACGGTCACCTGGCGGGTCCCGGGGGTGACCGCCGGCCACAGGCCCATCGGCACCAGGGTCCGCATCAGCCGGTCCAGGCTGACCCCGGCCTCGACAGTGGCGGTGGCCGCCTCCACGTCCACGTCGAGGATCCGGTCCAGGCCGGTCATGACGGCCACATCCCCGCCGGCGTTCTGGGCGGCGTCACCGTAGCTGCGGCCCAGGCCCCGGCCGATCACGCCCCGCGTCCCGGCCCCGGCCAGGACCTGTTGGACCTCGTCTGGCCGGCCCAGGGAGCTGACCCGGGCCGACGTGGGCGAGGTGCGGCCCCAGCCCGCCAGAAGGTCGCTAACCGTAGACACCGAGGGCGAACAGTACCGCCCAGATCAGCCCCATCAGCTGCAGCTGCCGGTCGCCGAGCACCAATTCCTCCGGCCGGGCCCCCTTGCCGCTGTCGATGAGGAAGGTGAAGTGCAGCAGGGCCAGCAGGACCGGGATGATCGACAGCTGGTAGTAGATCCCGTCGTTGTGGTGGATGGCGGCGGTCTGCAACGAGAACGCCCACAGGCTGTAGCCCACCACCGCCGCCGTGGCCGACAGGGCCACCACGATCCTCAGGAAGGTGGTGGTGTAGGCGTCGAGGGTGGCCCGGTGGCCGCCCCTGCCCTCCCCCAGCTCGGCGTGCTCGGACAGCCGCTTCCCGGTCACCATGAGCAGGCTGCCGAAGGTGGTGACGATGAGGAACCACTCCGAGATGGCCACCGGCACCGCCACCGCCCCGGCAATGGCCCGGATCAGGAAACCGCCGGCCACGCAGGTCAGGTCGTAGATGGGCTGGTGCTTGAGGTAGCTGCTGTAGGCCACCTGCAGGACCACGTAGATGCCCAGCGCCAGCCCCAGCTGGGGCCGGAGCAGCACCCCCAGGATCACACCCCCGGCCATCAGGATCCCGGCCATGACCAGGGCGGTGGGGACCCCGATCACCCCGGCGGCGACCGGCCGGTTCCGCTTCACCGGGTGCTTGCGGTCGGCGGGGGCGTCCAGGGCGTCGTTGAGGAAATACGTGCCCGACGACACGGCGCAGAACAACCCGAACGCCGCCAGGGTGTGCAGCAGGGCGGTCCCGTGGGTCAGCACCCCGGCCGCTCCGGGGGCGGCGAAGACCAGCACGTTCTTGGTCCACTGCTTCACCCGCATGGTCCGCACCAGCCCGGCCGCGACACCGCCCCGCCGGGCCGGACGGTCCCCGGTGCCGTCGGTCACGGTGGAACGGCTCAGTTCGGAGGTGTCTTCGGGGGCCGGTCGCATGCGGTCAGGGGGCGGCCTGGACGGTCACGAAGTCGCGGGTCCAGCCGGTCAGGTACTGGGAGGTGGGACGGCTCTGGCCGGGGATGGCCGCGGTGAGGGGGGCGCCGGGGGCGGCCGCCACATCGGCCTGCACCCACTCGGGGTTGATGTCCAGCTCCATGGCGGTCGTACATCCAGCGTCGGTGAGGGCGGTCGAGAGATCCACGGGCAGCGCACGGGTGCTGCCGGCGTAGACGAGGTTACCGCCCGCATCGCTGCACAGGGCGCTTCGGGCCACCGAGTTGGCGCCGTAGAGCGTGGCCCCCCAGGCGTTGATGGAGCTGATGTCGGCGGCCGGGCTCCCGTTGCGGATGAGCGGGACCAGGTTCTGGCGGACGCTGGCGATGGACTCCCCCGGCTGCGGGGCGTCCTGGCCCCACACCGCCACCCGGGCCCGGCCGCCGTTGTCGATGACCAGGCTGGCGTACCCCGCCACCAGGGGCTTCAGGACGATGCCGTCCACCTCGAAACCGCCGGAGCCGGTGTCGGTCTTGAACCCGCCGTTGAAGGCGGCCAGCAGGACGGGCCGCTGGGCGGCGCTGACCGCCGGGGCGGCCGAGGCGGGCACCCCGGCCCCCCCGGGCGGGTCGGTGCTGCCCACGTGCAGGTCGAACACGGTACGTCCGGCCTCGAAGCGCAGCAGCACCACCGACGCCCCGTCGGCCGTGCGGACGGTCTTCTGCTCCACCGCCGGACCGGTCGCCACCTGGGAGACCGCCGACCATCCGGCGGGCACCGCCGTGGTGGTGGTCGGGGGAACCGTGGTGGTGGTGGTCGGGGGGACGGTGGTGGTGCTCGCCGTGGGGGCGGCGGCGGTCGGCGACGGCGGGGAGCCGGCCGCCGCCGAGCCCGAGGCGGCCCCGGCGCCGTGGCGGGCGGCGGTGCAGGCGGAGAGCAGCAGGCAGGCGGCCGCCACCAGCGCGGCGCGTCTAAGGCGGCAGGGGGGGCGGGGGCGTCGGCGCATCCGGGCCACAGTCTCGTGGACCGGCCGGCAAAAGTCCGGTCCCCCCGGGGCGGGGTCCGCTATTCGCTGGTGGGCCCGCCGAAGCGGGGAGCCCGCTTCTCCCGGTGGCTGGCCAGGCCTTCAGCGGCGTCGGGTCCGCCGAACCCGTAGAACTCGTAGGCCAGGCTGGCGTCGAACACGGCGGACTGGGCCCGGTAGTAGTGGTTGAGGGTGTGCTTGGTCCAGCGGATGGCCGACTGGGCCCCGGCCGCCAGGTTGGCCGCCACCTCGAGGGCCCGCTCCTGGACCCGCTCGTCGTCCACGCACAGCGACACCAGACCGATGCGCTCGGCCTCCTCCCCGGTCAGGGTCTCGCAGGTGAGCAGGTAGTACTTGGCTTTCGCCATGCCGCACAGCAGAGGCCAGCAGATGGCGGCGTGATCGCCGGCGGCCACCCCGAGACGGGTGTGGCCGTCGATGATCCGGGCCGAGCGGGCGGCCACCGAGACGTCGGCCAGCAGGGCGGCGACCAGGCCGGCCCCGACGGCCGGGCCGTGTATGGCCGAGACCACCGCCTTGGAGCAGTTGATGACGTTGAACACCAGGTCGCGGGCCTCCCGCAGGACCCGGGTCCGGGTGGCGTAGTCGTTGATGGTGCCGTCGATCAGCTCGAACGACCCCCCGGCGGAGAAGGCCCGGCCGGCGCCGGTCAGCAGGGCCACCCTGGTATCGGGGTCCCGGTCCACCGCCAGCCACACCTCGGCCAGCTCCCGGTGCACCGACGGCGACACGGCGTTGAGCCCGGGGGCGTCCAGGGTGATGCGCAGCACCCCGTCGTCCGGGCGGTCGAAGTGCAGGCCGGGAAAGGCGTCGTAGGGGTCGGCAGCCATATGGCCGGCCACCTTAGAGCCTGCCGGCGGGGCCGGGCCGGGCCCGGCTGTTCAGTAGTTCGCGGGCGGATCGCTGGCCGGGAAGGACTCCTTGGACTCCTCGGTCACGGCCTGCTGATCCTGCTCTCCGGTCCCGCTCCCGCCGTCGGGGCGGCCGCCTTCGGGGGCCTGCTCGGCGGCCTCCTGGGACGCCCCGGAGCGGGGCGGTCCGCCCGGCTCCCGCCCGGTCTCCCCGCCGGTTCCGCCCATCTGATTGTCGGCATCTGACATGTTCGGCCACTCCTTGTATTCGCGCCGGGTGTGCCCGGATCTAATCCATACCCGTCAACGGCCGCAGTTTGACTTTTACCTACTGCGGGTATGTACCGGCCGCTGTGTCCAGGAAGAAGGTTCCTATGACGGTAGCCATGCCGGGATCCGACAGCTCTATGGATGAGGATCCCGGAATCTCGAGGCGGACTCCACTGGTGGCGGGCGGCCCGGACCGGGCCGGCCTGGCCATCTGGACGGACCAGAGCCACAACCGCTGCGTTCTCCGCCTCACCGGCCGGTTGTGCGCCGACACGGTCCGGCTGCTCGACAACCACGTCGACCTGCTGGGGTGCCGGGCCTGCGACGAGGTGGTGATGGACCTGAGCGGCCTCGAGGCGATGGACCCGGTGGGAGCCCGCCTCATCGTCGGTTTCGGCCACTACGTGGCGGCCCGGGGCGGCCGGTTCCGGCTCGACGGGGCGGCGCCGGGCATCCGGGCCATGGTCGACCGGGCCGAGATAGAGATCTGCTCCAGCTAGGGGCCCATTAGGGGCCGCTCCGGCCCGGTTCCCGCCGGTCAGCGCACCGGTGTCTCCCGGACGCCGGGAACCCTGGTCGGGGTGAGCCCGGCCCGGCGGGCGGCCGACCCGAACCGTCGGGCGTCGCGTACCGCGCACCCGTGGGCGTCGTTGTTGAAGTAGCAGTAGATGTCCCGAGACGGACCGCACAGCTCGGCCAGGTGGCGGGCCCAGGTCTCGAGCGGCGAGCGGGTGTAGCACGACTCGGGGGTGCCGGTCCCCCGGTGGAAGCGGACATAGGCCCAGTCGGCGGTCCGCCACCGGGGCAGGCGTACCGGGCCGCCGTCGGCCATGCACCAGGCCGCGCCCCGCCGTTCCAGGACGCCCCTGACCTGGTCGGTGCACCAACTGGGGTGGCGCACCTCGACCGCTACCCGCACGCCCCGGGGGAACTGCTTCAGGGTCTCGTCCAGGGCGGCCGGGTCGGCGCGGAGGTTGGGGGGCAGCTGCAACAGCACCGGCCCCAGCCGGTCCCCCAGCTCCGATGCCCGCTCCATCAGCCGGGTGACCGGTTCGGCCGGGTCCGCCAGCCTCTTGATGTGGGTCAGGTACCGGCTGGCCTTGACCGCGAACACGAAACCCTCCGGTGTGGCCTCCCGCCAGTGACGGAAGGTCTCCGCCGGGGGCAGCCGGTAGAACGAGTTGTTGAGCTCGACGGTGGCGAAGCGCTCCAGGTAGTGGTCCAACCAGCTGCGCTGGGGCAGCGACCGCGGGTAGAACAGCCCCTTCCAGTCCCGGTACTGCCATCCCGAGGTGCCGATCCACACCGGCAACGGCTCGACCTCCGCTATTCCCCGGCCAGGCGGGCGGACGCCTCGAGCATAACGGCGTGCACGAACGCCTGCGGGATGTTGCCGCGCATCTGATGCTCGGCCACGTCGTACTCCTCCGAGTACAGCATGGGGGGACCGCAGGCCGCCTTGATCCGCTCGAACCAGCGCAGGGCTTCGCTCCGCTCCCCTTGCTGGGCCAGGGCCATCGCCACGACGAAACCGCACAGGCTGAACGACCCCTCGGAATCCCCCAGCCGGCCCGGCCCCTGCCGGAACCGGTAGGCGTAACCGTGCTCCACCAGGTCCCGCTGGTAGGCCCGGAGGGTGGCCACCGAGCGGGGATCGTCGGCGGGGACGGCCCCCCGCAACGGCAGCAGCAGCAGGGCCCCGTCCAGACCCTCGTCGTCCGGCGAGCGCATCCAGTGTCCGTCGCGGTGGACGGAGTTGGACGCCGTGTCGGCCACTATCCGGTCGGCCAGGGCCAGCCAGTCCGCCGCCGACCGCCCCGGGGGTGACACGGCGGCCGCGGCCCGCAGGCCGGCGGCGGCGATGAGGCGGCTGTGGGTCCAGGGCCGGTTGTCGATCTCCCAGATGCCGGCGTCGGGCTCCTGCCAGCGTTCGGCGATGCCGGTGGCGGCCGTCTCCACCGCCTTCCAGCCCTCGGTGTCGAGCACGCCGCAGCGCTCGGCGGCGGCCATGAGCAGCAGGGACTCGCCGAAGGCGTCCAGCTGGAACTGCTGGTTAACCCAGTTCCCCACCCGGTCGAAGCCACCCGGGTAGCCGGGCAGGCCCAGCTCGTACTGGTCGGGGACCGGGTCGCCACCGATCGTGTAGGCGGGGGCCAGGGACGATCCGTGCTCGAGCAGCATGGACCCGACGAAGCGGGCGGCGTCGGCGACCAGGCGGCTGTCGCCCGCCGCCGCCGACGCCTGACCGGCGTAGCACTGGTCCCGGATCCACACGTAGCGGTCGTCGTAGTTGCGGCCGGTCTCGGCCCGCTCCGGCAGGCTGGTGGTGGCCGCCGCCACCATGCCGCCGCCGGAGGACGTCAGCCCCCGCAGCACGGCATAGGACTGACGGGCATCGGCCGCGCTCACGCAGTGCTCCAGGTGGGGCACGGCGGCGGCCCAGCCGGCCTCGGTGGCCTGCCAGGCGTCGTCGGCCACGACGGGATCCTCGTGCAGGACTCGGGGGGCGATCTCCAGCACCAGGTCGTGGTGGGTTCCGGCCGGCACCGTCAGCTCCAGGGTCAGGAACCGGCGATCCCTCCTGGACGTCACCTGCGCCCCCCGGCCGCCCTGCCAGCGCATCCGCAGGTCGGCGCTGCGACCGGTCCAGATCCCGCCGTCCTCGGACAGGTCGGTCAGCTTGTGGGATCCGTACCCGGCCCGCGGTTCCAGTTCCACCCGGACCCGGGCGTCGCGGTCGAAGGCGACGATCCGGCGGAGCAGCACCGCCCGGTCCCGCTCGCCGGGGAAGGCCAGGGCCTCCCGGCACTCCACCACCCCGTCCTCGGTGACCCACCGGCTGCGCCAGATGAGGGTCCCCGGCTCGTAGTAGCCGCCCCACACGAAACGGGACTGGGGGGTGACGCCGTACACGCCTGCCCCGCCGATCAGCGATGAGAACACCGAGCCGCTGTCCCAGGTCGGGGCGCACATCCAGGCGATGTCCCCGCGGGGACCGATGAGCGCACCCCGCTCCCCGTCGGCGACCAGGGAGTACTCCCGCAGGATGTGGGGCGGGAAGTCCGGGTCCGGTTGGTTCATCTGGCCGCCGCCGTTTCCATGCCGGCGGCCACGAAGGCCAGGGTGGCGGACAGCAGGGCGCTGCGCCGGTACCGGGGGAAGGCCGCGGCGGCGCCGATCATGCTGGCCCCGTGCAGCAGGTCCACCACCGCCCCCAGCCGGTAGACCCGGCCCAGATCATTGCGGTGGCGGAGCCGGACCCATTGCAGGACCATCCCCTGCAGCGCCATCCGGCCGCCCAGCACCCGCACCAGCCATCCCGGGGGCGGGCTCCCACCTCCCGACGTCATGCGGGCGGCCGCATCCGGGGTGACAGCCATGACGGCCCCGGCGGCCCCTTGTCCGACAGCTACGGCGAGCGCGGTCCTCACCGGTGGCTTCTTCCCCTTTCGTGGATCCTTAAGCAGAACGGCCCGCCGGCGGGTGCTGTTGTGTCCCGTGGGCCGACGCCGACCCGGGCCGACCGGCCCCGACCCCCCGCCGCCTCGAGGGGTGTCGAGTTGCCCCCTCCGGGCAGAAACCCACCCCCTCGACCCCCCACAGCACCCAAGCGCGCCGGCCGACGCCGACCCGGGCCGACCGGCCCCCACTGCTCGAGGGGTGTCGTATTGCCCCCTCAGGGCAGAAACCCACCCCCTCGACCCGCGACAGCACCCAAGCGCGCCGGCCGCCGGGTCAGGTCGGGGGGCGACGGCCGGCGAGCAGCGACTCGATCTTGTCTATGCGGGTGTCCAGGTCGGCCAGGAAGCTGTCCAGCTCGGCCCGCTTGGCCTCCACCGTCTGGCGCAACTCCCGGGCCAGGCCCAGCGACTCCTGCAGCAGCCGTCGCCGTTCGGCGGCGTCGGTGCCCTTGTCGTGGTAGGCGGCCCGGATCTGGGCCGTGCGGTCCTCGTTGCGCAGCACCCCGGCGATCTCGTCCAGGTTCAGGCCCAGCAGGGTCTGCAGCTCCCGGATGCGGGCCACCCGCTCCAGGTCCTTCTCCGAGTAGCGGCGCATGCCGCCTTTGGTGTGGGCGCAGGGGACCAGGAGGCCCAGCTCCTGGTAGTAGCGCAGGGCCCGCTCGGTCACCCCGGCCCGGGCGGCGGCGGCGCCGATGCTCAGCAGCCGCTCCTCGCCCGACTCGGCCCCGACCGGCTCGCCAGCCCCGGTGGCCCCGGCCGCAACCATGGCCCCGGACGACCCGCCCGCCCCGCCCGCAACCGACGCGGCCCCGCCCGCAACGGACCGCGCCCCGCCCGCAACCGACGGCGCGCCGCCCACGACCCGCTCGGCCGCCCCGTCCGTCCGCACCTCGGCGGGGGCCTGCCCGGCCCCCCCGGCCGGGGTCATCCGGCCGCCCCGGCCGTGTCGACCTCGTCCAGGCCGGTGGCCTCGGCCGAGGCCCGGGCGCCGGTGGCCAGCTCGTCGACCAGGGGCTCGGAGCTGTGGATGTACCGGCGGCCCCGCAGCGCGGAGGCCACCATGGCAATGACCGTGGCGCCCGCCGCGAAGTCGAACGCCAGGTGCAGACCGTTGGCGAACGGCTGCTCGATCAGCCTGGGGAAGAACGAGCGGCCGGTGACGTAGGCGGCCTGGGCATGGCTCAGGTGGGCCAGTCCGGCCGGGCCGAGCAGCTGCTGCACCGGGTTGTAGCCGAGGAAGGCGGAGAACAGGCTGCCGATGGGCGGCTCGCTGGCCACCCGGTGGGCCGACACCGGGTCGACCCCGGCGGCGGTCAGGCCGGCGTAGAGGTGGGTGGGCAGGCTGGCCGCCAGCCCCAGGGTGACGATGGTGAAGAACAGACCCATGGACAGGACCTGGGCGGAGTTCTGGAACGTGTTGAGCATGCCGGCGCCCACACCGCGCTGGTCGGGCGGGAGAGAGTTCATCACCGACGCCTGGTTGGGGGTGAAGAACAGGCCCATGCCCAGGGCGAACAACAGGGTCAGCCCGGCGAAGGGGACGTAGCTGAAGTTCATGGGCAGCGTCTCGAGCAGCAGGAAGCTGATCGCCGACAGGCCCAGGCCGGCCGTGGCCAGGAGCCGGGCCCCCATCCGGTCGGACAGGACGCCGGCCAGCGGCCCCACCAGCAGGAAGCCGACGGTGAGCGGGATCATGTAGATGCCGGCCCACAGGGGCGTCTGGGCGAAGCTGTAGCCGTGCTGGGGCAGCCAGATGCCCTGCAGCCAGATGATCAGCATGAACTGCAGGCCGCCCCGCCCCAGGGCGCCCAGCATGCCGGAGACGGCGCCCGCCGAGAACGGCCTGATCCGGAACAGCGGCATGCGGAACATCGGGTCGGGCACCCGGTGCTCGATCCACACGAACAGCACCAGGACGGCGATGCCCCCGAAGATGGAGCCGAGCACCCACGGGTTGGTCCATCCGGTGCTGTGACCGCCGTAGGGCAGCAGCGAGTACACGATGCCGACCAGCAGGGATATCAGCCCCACGGCGAAGGTGGCGTTGCCGATCCAGTCGATGCGGGCCGGGAGGCGCACCCCGTTGTCGCGCAGCTTGAGGTACGCCCACACCGTGCCGAACAGCCCGAACGGCACCGATACCAGGAACACCAGGCGCCACTCGACCGGGGCCAGGACCCCGCCCAGGATCAGACCTAGGAACGATCCGCTGATGGCGGCGATGCCGTTGATGCCCATGGCCTTGCCCCGCTCGTTCTCCGGGAAGGCGTCGGTCAGGATGGCACTGGAGTTGGCGAACAGGAACGCCCCGCCCACGCCCTGGAACACCCGCATCACGATGATCCACATGGCCCCCGCCGCCCCGGTCATCCAGGTGACGGACAACAGTATGGAAAAAAGGGTGAACACCGCGAAGCCCAGGTTGTACATCTTGACCCGGCCGTATATGTCACCCACCCTGCCGAGACTCACCACCAGCACGCTGGTAACCAGCAGGAACCCCATGAAGGTCCACAGGAAGTACGACGTGTTGGCCGGGGTCAGCGGGTTGAGCTTGATGCCCCGGAACAGGTCCGGGAGGGAGATGAGCAGGATCGACTGGTTGATGGTCACCATCAAGATCCCGAGGGTGGTGTTCGAGAGGGCGATCCACTTGTAGTGGACGCCCTGCCCGTCGGGGCCGGAATCCGGCGCCTGCGGGTTTCTCGTCTCGGTCGTGGCCATTCAGCTCCTCGTGGTGGGGAAGATGGGGGTGGGAAGGGTCGGCCCGCCGGGGCGGACCGACCCTCGTGTTCGGTTCGGGACTGCCGCCGCACCGCGATGACTCGAACGGCGCCGCGTACGCATCCCCGACGATACTCGAACTCTCACGTCAACGGAAGGGTGTGTGGCGTAAGTCGCACCGGCCGGAAGCAGGCGTACGGCGCCGGTCACCCCGGGGGGCCGGGCCCGGGGGCGGAGGAGTCAGCCGGTCGGGGTCAGCCGGCCAGGCCGAGCTCGGCCCGGGCCTCGTCCAGCGAGGAGAAGATCCTGATGCTCAGGTTGAGCGCGGTGATCTCGAAGATCTTGGTGATTCGCGGCTGGGGCGAGAGCAGCGCCAGGGTGGCGTCATCGGCCTGCATCTGCTTCCAGGCGTTGAGGATGACCCCCAGCGCGCTGGAGTCCAGGAACTCGATCTGGCCCAGATCCAGCAGGATCACCCGGGGCGCCGTCTCGATCACCTGGTGCAGCTTCTCCCTCAGGCGGGGCGAGGTGGAGAAGTCGAGGTAGCCGATGGCCCGGACGACCGTGTAGGACCCCAGATCCTCCGACTGGAAATCGACATCTTCTGCCACTGAAGTGACGATAACACCGGCCGGCGGCCGGCGGCCAAGCGGGCGCCCTTTGCTGTTCAGCCGAAGCCGGACCGGAGCCGTTTGGCGCCCAGCCGGGCGGCGGACACCCGCCAGTTCCGGCCGAGCGACCCGGCCGCCGCCTCCGCCTGACCGGCGATCCGGCCGGCCACGAAGGCGGCGGTGGGGGTGATGGACGGGTGACTGCCGAGCTGGCGCAGCCACGAGATCGCAGTGGTCGAGTCGTGGACCTGGCCCAGCACCTTCTGCAGCGACTTCGCCCGCCTGGCCACCCGGCGGCCGTCCCGGCCGATGTACGGCTGCGCCGCCTCGGCGGCGTAACGCAGGCGCTTGGCCCGGATCCTGACCCGGTGCAGCTCCTCGGCGGAGGGCTCCGGGCCCAGGGCGGCGACCGCCGCCGTGGTCCGCCGCCAGCGGCGCGCCACCAGGGAGTGCATGGACGGCCCGGCCGCCTGCCGGGCCGGGGCGTCCACCGTGGCGGAGTACATGGGCGGCGCCACCGAGGCGGACGCCAGCCGGGAGATCAGGTCCAGGTAGCCCGACCCGGCCATGAGCGGTACCAGCTCCCCAGCCGCCAGAGCCCGGTCGGCGGACACCAGGTGGAGCAGCTCCTCCAGGCCGTCCCGGTCCTCGGGGTCCTGGTGGGCGGCGAGGCGCGCCAGCAGGACGTCGGCGTCGCGCACCCGGCCCAGCGCCCGCCCGACCGTCTTCAGGTCGTTGCGGACGTGGCGGGACCACACCGGGTCCAGCACCGGGTCGAGGGTGCGCAGGTGGGCCCTGAGCCGCCGGAACCCCACCCGGGCCCGGTGGATCAACTCCACCTCCGGCTGGCCGCCCTCCTCGGCGGCCCGACGCAGCCGCACGTCGCAGTCGAGCACCACGTCCAGGTCCGCGGCGAGGATCCCCGACACCACCGCTGACATGGGGGCGCGGCGCCGGGACCTGGACCCGGGCTTCCCCGCGGCCCGGGCCGGGGGCGCCGGTTCGGTCAGTCCCAGCGCCATCCCCAGCTTGGACCCGCCGCCCGGGGCGGCCCCGGCCCGGCGCATCAGGTCCACCACCGCGTCCACGTGGCCGGCCGGCGGGTCCGCGTCCCCTGTCAGTTCGATCTCGATCTGGCGGAACCGCTGACCGGCGTTCGGGCCGGCGGTGATGGAGACCAGGTCGTCGTCCACCTCCCCCCACGGTTCGTCGCCGTCGGGGGCCTGCAGCAGCAGCCGGCGCCGGACGGCTTCCAGCCGGGCGATCCCGACCAGGGGGGCCCGCCGCACCACGCCGGCCACGATCCGCCGGGCGGCGGCCGGAACCTCGTCCCTGGTCCCGTCCCAGGTCAGCTCCGACCGCTCCGACATCCCGGTCGGCCCGGCCGTCGTCGCCCCGGCATCCACCGGCAGCTTGAGGGTCCACCGGCCGGAGCCGCCGTCCGGCCCGTCGCCGGCCCCGCCCACGGCGGCCGCCACCGGCTCCCCGCCGGCGTCCCCCTCGGCCCCGCCGGCCGGAGCCGCCGAGCGGTACCTGAGGGTGATGCCCCGGTCCCACAACCGGTGGTCGGCGGTGTCGAGGTACTCGGTGAGGTGGTGGATCTCCGGGAGCCGGACCGTCCGCCCCACCAGCGGTCGCAGGTCGGGCGGGTCGAAGTCGGCGCCGACGTCGAACTTGAACTCCCGCTCGGTCCCGACGGAGCCGCTCATGAGCGAACCTGTACCCATCCCCCCAACGTAGACCCGCCCGGCCGGCGTTTATCCGCCCGTCGCGGCGGGCAGGACGGCCCCGCCGGCGGAATCGGCGCGGCGGCGGAACAGGAGGAACCAGGAGTGAAAGCCCTCATCTACAAAGGCCCGTACTCGGTCGGCATCCAGGAGGTGGACGAACCACGCATCGAGGAGCCCAACGATGCCATCGTCAGGATCACCTCGACCAACATCTGCGGCTCCGACCTGCACATGTACGAGGGCCGCACCACGGTCGAGGAGGGCAAGGTCCTCGGCCACGAGAACATGGGCATCGTCGAGCAGGTGGGCCCCGGTCTGACCCGGGTCCGACCCGGCGACCGGGTGTCGGTGCCGTTCAACATCGCCTGCGGCAGCTGTGACAACTGCGTCAAGGGCTGGACCTCGTTCTGCCTGCGGACCAACCCGACCGAGGGGGTGGACGGGGCGGCCTACGGGTACGCCAACATGGGCCCGTACCGGGGCGGGCAGGCCGAGCGCCTGAGGGTGCCCTACGCGGACTTCAACCTGTTGCAGCTGCCACCCGGCGACGACCACGAGCTGGACTTCACCATGCTGTCGGACATCTTCCCCACCGCCTACCACGGTTGCGAACTGGCCGGCGTATCCCCCGGCCACTCGGTGGCGGTGTTCGGCGCCGGCCCGGTCGGGCTGCTGGCCGCCCACAGCGCGGTGATCAGGGGGGCGTCCCGGGTGTTCCTGGTGGACTTCCACCCGGACCGCCTCCGCCTGGGCGAGCAGTTCGGGGCGGAGCCCGTCGACTTCTCGGCCGGTGACCCGGTGGAGCAGATCATGGACGCCAACGGCGGCATGGTCGACCGGGGGGTGGAGGCCGTCGGCTACCAGGCCCACGACCCGACCGGCCAGGAGCACCCGGAGCTGGTGCTCGACAACCTGGTCAAGGTGGTGCGCACCGCCGGGGCTATCGGGGTGGTCGGCGTGTACATGCCCCAGGACCAGGGGGCGGCCACCGAGAACGCCAAGGAGGGCCGGGTCGCCTTCGACTACGGGACGTTCTTCACCAAGGGCCAGCGCATGGGCACCGGCCAGTGCCCGGTCAAACGCTACAACCGGGAACTGCGGGACATGATCATCGCCGGGCGGGCCCGGCCCGGGGCCATCGTGTCGCACGAACTGGGCCTGGCCGACGCTCCCGCCGCCTACCGGAAGTTCGACGAGCGGCAGGAGGGCTGGACCAAGGTGGTGCTGCACCCGGCGGCCTGACGGCCGCCGGCCCGGTCGGGGTCAGCCGGTGGTGTACGCCCGGTTGGCCCCGGCCAGGTGGTCGGCGGCCCGGGCCGCCACCGCCATGATGGTGAGAGCCGGGTTGGCCGATCCCTGGGTGGGCAGGACGCTGCCGTCGATCACGTACAGGTTGTCCACGGCGAACGACTTGAGGTTGGCGTCCACCACCCCGCTGCGCTCGTCGGCGGCCATCCGGCACCCCCCGATCAGGTGGGCGTAGCGCTCGATGGTGATGACCTCGTCCGCCCCGGCCGCCTGGTGTATGTCCTCCATGACCTTGCGGGCGGCTTTCATCAGGGCCTTGTCGTTGTCGCACATGGTGTAGGAGAAGTGGGCCACGGGCAGGCCGTGACGGTCGGTCTCCTCCGCCAGGGTGACCCGGTTGCCGGCCTGGGGCAGGAACTCGCACAGGGCCCCGAAGGTCGACCAGTGGACGTAGTCGGCCATGTAGGTCCTCAGCACGTCGCCCCAGTGGCCCTGGGCCGCCACGTGCTCGGCGAAGGTGTTGGGCAGAGGGGACACGCACTGGATGGAGAAACCCCGCCGGTAGTCCTTGGACGGGTCGTCCTCGTAGAAGGCCTCGCTGGAGACCTCCGGCGGAGGGGCCTTGTAGGCGCGCACCTCCTCCTCGTAGCGGCCGGCGGTCTGGGGGGCGCCCTGGACCATGACGTAGCGGCCCACCTGGTCGAAGTCGTTGCACAGGCCGTCGGGGAAGCGCTCGCAGGCCGAGTTGAGCAGCAGCCTGGGGGTCTCGATCGAGTACCCGGCCACCACCACCATGCGGGCCTTCTGGCGGTACTCCACCCCGCCGCGGAAGTACACCACGCCGGTGGCCCGGCCGTCGGGGCCGATCTCGACCCGGCTGACCATGCTGTCGGGCCGGATCTCGGCCCCGTGGGCCAGGGCGTCGGGCACGTGGGTGATGAGCGGCGACGCCTTGGCGTTGACCTTGCACCCCTGCAGGCAGAAGCCCCGGTAGATGCAGTGCGGCCGGTTGCCGAAACGGCCGTTGACGATGGCCACCGGGCCCACCTTGACCTCGATGCCGAGGGCGGTGGCGCCCTTCACGAAGACCATCCCGTTACCGCCGATCGGGTGGGGCGAGTAGCGGTACTTGTGGGGGTCCCCCCACGGCCAGTCCTGGCCGGCCACCGGCAGCTCCTCCTCGATGGCCTGGTAGTACGGCTTGACGTCCTCGTAGGAGATGGGCCAGTCGGCCCCCACCCCGTTGTTGGTCAGCGTGGCGAAGTCGGAGGGGTGGAAGCGGGGGGCGTAGCCGGCGTAGTGGACCATGGACCCCCCGACGCCCCGCCCGGAGTTGTTGGAGCCGAGCGGCACGGGATCCTGGCCGCCGATCACCCTCGGTTCGGTCCAGTAGATGTGGTGGGATCCGGCCTCGTCGCTGACCCAGTCCCGGTCGGGATCCCAGAACGGCCCGGCGTCGAAGCAGACCACCCGCCAGCCCCGCCGGGCCAGCCGCTGGGCCAGGACCCCGCCGCCCGCCCCGCATCCGACGATGGCCACGTCGACCTCGTCGTCGTGGCCGTAGCGGGCCATGTCCTCCCGCAGCCGGTGGTTGGTCCGGGTGCCGTCGTTGGGGATGAGCCAGGCCGATTCGTTGCGGTCCCTGACCGACGGCATCAGGCCGCTCCTCCGGCGTGGCGCTTGCGGGCCGACTCCACCCGTTCGGCCCACGGGATCGGGTCCATCGCGTCGCGCTCGGCGACCTCCCACGGCTCCCGCTTGCCGACCCCGAGGTTCTTGTACCCCCGCGGGTAGGCGGGGCCACCGAAGCCGATCTCGTTCCAGGCCCACGGGTGGGAGTAGAAGGCGTCGCAGGCGTAGCGGGTCCACAGGGAGAACACCCGGCCGGCCGGCAGGCCGTGCCACTCGCCGTCCAGCTGCTGGAACCGCTCGATCCAGTCGATCTGCTCGTCCCGGGACAGGTCCCAGAACGGCCGGCCGTGGTCGCGGCGGGCGTCGTGGTCCACCCCGGCCACCGAGCGCCGCCACGCCTCCCGGTCCTCGGGCATGTTGTCGTAGCGGTAGCCGTCGCCCTCCCCGTCGAGGAGCCGCTGGTCGATCATCTCCAGGGCCGGCACCCTGGGGTCGTGGTCCTGGGCCAGCAGCCGGTCGACCAGGGCCCGGGCTGTCGGCTCCTCCTCGACGGTGAAGAACCGGATGGGAGGCGGCGGGGCCAGCCGGGAGAGCACCACTCCGGCCGTCACCGCATCCCATTTGTCCGCCTGGTCGAGGACGTCGTAGCCGGGGAAGTGCGCCTCGCCGGCGCCGGGTACGGTCATCAGTCCTCCCGGCGGAGGATGGCGGCCAGCAGGCCCATGCCCCCCACCAGACCGAACAGCAGCGGGGCGAACATGGGCGGCCCCATCTCGGCGTTGTACCGGGCCATCTTCCAGCCCCCCGGACGCTGCGATATGCCCCGCAGGTGCAGGAACTGGCCCTGGAAGCTGTTGATGACCACCGCCGCCGACACGGCGGGCAGGACGGTCTTGGCCAGCCTCTTCGAGAACACCCCGGCCACACCCGCGGCCGACAGCGCCGGGGTCAGCCCGACCGGGATCCACATCATGGAATTGCCGAAGCTGGCCCGGTCGTGCTCGAGGTAGATCTCGAGCCCGGTGACCAGGGCCCCCACGCCGGTGAGCGCCGACATGGACCGCTCGAAGCGGCCGTGCCTGACGTCGGAGAGCAGCCGGTCGATGAGGTGCAGGGTGGCGTCGGATCCGGCCGGGGATACCGCCTCGCTGTGTTCGGTCAACAACCCCTCCTTGGTTGATCCGGGGAGGGCCCCGGGCGGGGCCGTGTCTACCCGAACCGGCGGCGGTCAAACCTCCTCGTTTGGCCGACCGGGCGCCGGGTATGCGGCGGGCATGAGCGGACGCCAGGTTGACATCAGGGTCGAGTCGGTGGACACCCGCACCTATTCTGTGCCCACCGACCAGAAGGAGGCCGACGGCACGCTGACCTGGTCGAAGACCACCGTGGTGGTGACCCGGGTCAGCGCGGGCGGCCGGACCGGGACCGGCTGGACCTACGGGTCGGGGGCGTGCCAGACCGTCATCGAGGAGACCCTGGCAGACGTGGTGACCGGTTCCGACCCCATGGCGGTGGGCGCCACCAACGAGGCCATGGTGGAACAGTGCCGCAACCTGGGCCGTCCCGGGGTGGGCGCCGACGCCATCTCGGTCCTCGACGTGGCTCTCTGGGACCTCAAGGCCCGCCTGCTCGATACGTCGCTCACCCGGCTGCTGGGCCGCCACCGCGACCGGGTCCGGATATATGGCAGCGGCGGGTTCACCACCTATGACGACGCCCGGACCGAGGAGCAGGTGGCGCACTGGATCGGGGACCTGGGTGCCGACGCGGTGAAGATCAAGATCGGCGAGTCGTGGGGCCGGCGGGCGGAGCGGGACCTGGCCCGGGTCCGCCTGGTCCGCGACCTGGTCGGCGACGAAGTGGAGGTGATGGTCGACGCCAACGGCGGCTACTCCCGCAAGCAGGCGGTGCGGGCCGGCCGGAGCATGTATGACGACGCCGGCGTGGTGTGGTTCGAGGAGCCGGTCTCCTCCGACGATCTGGACGGGCTGCGCGAGGTCCGCGACCAGGTGGCCAGCGACGTCACCGCCGGCGAGTACGGGTACCACCTCCCGTACTTCTCCCACATGGTCGACGCCGGCGCCGTCGACTGCCTGCAGGTGGACGCCACCCGCTGCGGCGGCTACACCGGCTGGCTGCAGGCCGCCGCCCTGGCCTTCGGGCACAGCCTGCAGGTGTCGGCCCACTGCGGGCCCAACATCCACGCCCCGGTGGCGGCCGCCGTCCCCAACCTGCGCCACGTCGAGTACTTCCACGACCACGCCCGGCTCGACCCCATGCTCTTCGACGGCCTGCCGGCGGTGGAGAAGGGGGCCATGGTCATGGACGAGACGGTGGCCGGCCACGGCATGACCCTCCGCCAGGCCGACGCCGAGCGGTACCGGGTCAGGTAGCCGGCGCGGTTCCGGTCAGGTGCGAGCGGGTATCGAAATCGCAGTAACGGCACCGAACACATCCCACAGGAGGAACAGGTGGCTGACAACGGGACCGGCGGCTGGGAGGACCACAGCCACGAGGCGCTGACGCACACGCACCCGCACTTCCACGTGACCCACAACCACAACGGGGGCGGCGGGTTCGACCATCTCAGCTCCAGCCACGAGCACGAGCACAACCACGCCGCGCTGCGGCACTCCCACCACCCCCACCAGAACTTCGAGCACGAGCACGCCGGGGAGGCCCACGTGCACGACCACGACGCCCCGGCCACTTCCGGCGCGGCCCGGAAGGCGGCCAAGAAGGTCCCGGCGGCGAAGAAGGCCCCGGCCGCCGAAAAGGCCCCGGCGGCGAAGAAGGCGGCCGCCGCCAAGAAGGCCATGACCTCCAGCAGCACAGCCGGGTAGCGGGCCGACCCGGCCACCCGGGGTCTCCAGCCGGAATCGGCCGGATAGCGTGCTTCATCCGGGAATGCCGGATATGACAAGCGCCACAAACTGCCTTATCGTCGATAACCTCGATCGCCGGCAGGGGCCGGAGACCCGATCGAGTCTCCATGGGGGATCGGCAGTTCGTGGCAGTTACTACTGAAGCAGCAAACCACGCACCGGCGGCGGGCATGTCCCGGCTGTGGAACCGCCAGCTCGAGGCGTATCCGGAAACCGGGCCCAGGGTGCTATTCCTGGCCATCACGGTGCTGGCCACCGTGACCTTGTACTACGAGCTCTACGTGGCGGGGTCGGTATCCACCCTGATCCTCCAGGACCTGCACATGTCGTTCTCGTTCTTCGTGACGACGCTGGCCATCGGCAACCTGATCGGCGCCTTCGGGTCGCTGTTCGCCGGGCTCACCGACCGGCTGGGGCGCACCAACCTGGTGGTGGCCGGCCTCCTGCTCACCGGGATCCTGGTGGTGTGGGTCATCCCGGCCCAGACCGGCAAGTGGGGCTTCACCGCCGCCTCGTTCGCGGTGGGCCTGGTGGAGGGCATCTGCCTGGTGGCCACACCGGCGCTCATCCGGGACTTCTCCCCCCAGACCGGGCGGGCCACCGCCATGGGCTTCTGGACCAGCGGGCCGGTGCTCGGCAGCCTGATCGTGGCGGTGGTGGGCAGCAACACCGTCCCCACCAATCCCAGCCCGAGCTTCTGGACCCACGAGTACCGCATCTGCGGGGTGGTCGGCCTGGTGGTCTTCGTCGTGGCCCTGGTCGGCCTGCGGGAGCTGTCACCGCGGCTGCGGGACCAGCTGATGGTGTCCCTGCAGGACCGGGCCCTGATCGAGGCCAAGGCCAAGGGTCTGACCGAGGCGGACCTGGAGGCGGCCATCCGTTCGCCGTTCCGCCAGCTGATCAAGCCCGACGTGGTGATCTCGGCGCTCGGGATCTCGATCTTCCTGCTCATCTACTACACCGCCGTCGGCTTCGGGCTCATCTACCTGAGCACGGTGTTCGGTTTCTCGGTCAAGGACGCCAACGGCATCGGCAACTGGAACTGGGGCTTCAACCTGATCGCCCTGGTGGTCTTCGGCGTGGTCTCCGACAAGCTCCGGGTGCGCAAGCCGTTCATGGCCTTCGGCGCCGTCGCCTCCGCCGTGATGATGGTCGTCTACCTGGCCCAGGCCGGCCACCACACCGGCTACTACAGCCTGGCCATCATCACCGCCGCCCTGGCGTTCTGCCTGGGCATCGCCTACGTGCCGTGGATGGCCAGCTTCACCGAGACGGTGGAGGACCACAACCCGGCCCTCACCGCCACCGGACTGGCCATCTGGGGCTGGATCCTGCGGGTGGTGGTGTTCGTGGCCTACCTGGTCCTGCCGGTCGTGGTCCACGCGGTGACCCCGCTGGTCAACTACGGCAGCCAGGTGCAGGCGGTGGTCGCCAAGTACCCGACCCAGGTCGCCACCCTGTCGGCCGTCCACCCCGACACCCTGGCCGCCCTCAAGGCCAACCCGGGCAACACCGCCGCCATCGGCCAGGCCGTGGGCCAGATCTCCGCCGGCCTGCACGTGAGCTCCAGCCAGGCCCTGCAGAACCTCATCGCCGCCAGCAAGCTGCCGGCCAGCGCGGTGGCCACCCTGGGCCACGCCCCGGCCGTCGAGCAGGCCGCCAAGGAGGGACCGGGCCAGTGGCAGGACTGGTACTGGATCTGCTTCGGCGGGATGATCTTCTTCCTGGCCACCGTGCCGCTGATGCGGGGCCGCTGGTCCCCCAAGGCGGCCCGGGCCGACGAGGAGGCCCACGAGGCCATGGTCCAGGCCGAGATGGCCAAGCTGGCCGGCGCCTGATCCATCACCCCGGATCACCGGGAGGGCCGGGCCGCCCACGGCGGCCGGCCCTCCCGCCCACCGGCGTCCCCTGAGCGGCGGGGCCGGGACCGGTTGCGCTAGAAAATGCACCCGATGACTGGCCCGGCGGCGGCTGAGCCGCCCGTAGGGGACGGGACCGTTACCGGGACCCGGAGGATACGGGGGGCCCTCCGCCCCTCCACCCTGGTCGTCGGCCTGATAATCCTCACCGGCACCCTGGTGCTGGCCCTCATCGCCCAGGTGGTCAACCGGGGCAGCGACCAGCGCCTGGTCAACCTGCAGGTACGCCAGGCGGCCACCGCCCTGGCCGCCGCGCTGCCGACCAGCCAGACCGAGATGGTCGACGGCCTGCAGGTGGCCCGGGCCACCGGCTCCACCGCCGCCTTCAAGCAGTTCATGACCCCCCACGTGGGCCGCGCCGGCTTCGCGTCGGTCTCGCTGTGGCGGCGGAGCGGCACCGCCGTGTCCATGGAGGCCCTGGTCGGCGCCCGGCCGGCCCTGGCCGGCGACGGGCGGGCGGACTCTTTCCTGACGTCGATCGCGCCGTCACCGCAGCTCAGCGTGGCCGGCTTGCTGGCCGACGGGCCGGCCCAGCGCATCGGCTTCGCCGAGTACCCCCCGGGGGACCAGGACCTGGTCGTCTACGCCGAGACCGTCGTACCCGCCGGTCACCACCTCGACGTGCCGCGCACCTCGGCGTTCAGCGATCTCAACTTCGCCCTGTACCTGGGCCGGTCGGCGGCGCCGTCCCAGCTGATCGAATCTTCGGTGCCGACCCCCATCAGGGGGGTGCGGTCCCTCGCCACCGTCCCGTTCGGGGACACCTCGATCACCGTGGTCGGCACCCCGACCACCAACCTGGCCGGGGCCCTGTCGGCGGCCCTGCCGTGGATCGTGCTGGGCGCCGGCCTGGTGTTCGCTGTGGGGTCGATGATGGTGGCCGAGTACGTCAGCCGCCGCCGGACGCAGGCCGAGGAACTGGCCCGGGAGAACGAGCGGCTGTACCTCGAGCAGCGGTCCATCGCCTCGGATTTCCAGCAGGCGCTTCTCCCGGACCTGCCCCGCTTCGACGGGCTCGAGGTGGGAGCCCGCTACATCGCCGGGACCGAAGGTCTCGACGTGGGCGGCGACTGGTACGACGTCATCCAGAACGGCCCCCGGCGCTGCACCTTCGTGGTCGGCGACGTGTGCGGTCACGGGCTGAAGGCGGCCACCACCATGGCCTCCCTGCGCTTCGCCAGCCGGGCCTACCTGGCCGAGGGAGCCGACCCGGCTTCGCTGCTGGAGCGGCTGGGCCACCTGGAGGACCTCGACGACGACACCTTCGCCACGGTGCTGGTCGGCACCGTCGACCTGGACTCCCGCCGGATGGTGGTCGCCAGCGCCGGCCACCCGCCGCCGCTGCTGCTGAGCGATTCCCACGCCTCGTTCGTGCCGCTCACGCCCACCGCCCCGATCGGGGTGGAGCGGGCCCGGCCCGAGCCGCTGACCACCGTCGTGCCCGACGGGGCGGTGGTGGTGGCCTACACCGACGGCCTGGTCGAGCGGCGCGGGGAGGCCATCGACGTGGGCCTGGAGCGGTTGCGCTCCATCCGGTGGCGGGACGGGGCGAGCGTGGAGGAGATCCTGGACCGGCTGGTGGCCACCCTCCTGCCCGGCGGCGCCGGTGACGACACCGCCCTGCTGGCCATGCGATGGCAGGGCGGCTGCTCCAACGGCCACCACAGCGACGCCAGGGCCGACCTCAGCAACGCCACGGGCGCAGACCGCGTCGGCGGCCGCTGACCCGGGCGGCTACTCGGCCGGCCCGGTGGTGTCCAGCTCGTCGGCGTGGTGCAGGCGCGGCGCCGGGTCGGGATCGGGGCCGCGCACGGCCAGCAGCTCGGCGGTGGCCGCCAGCTCCGCCTGCAGCTGCTCGATCTCGTGCTCCATGCGGCGGGCGTCCTGCCAGCGACCCTGCACCCGGGCCCGCTGACGCTGCTCCTGCAGCTCCTCCAGTTGCAACTCCAGGCCCATGGCGTGGTCGGCCGGCCGGAACCCTTCTCCCATGTCTTATTCCATACCCAGTCCGGCCCCCGGCGACTCGACCCGGCGCCGGCCGCCGGAGGGACGGCCGGCGGCCGTCACCCGGCCGACTCGTCCACGTACCGCCGCCCCCGCGACCACGACGCAGCGGCCGCCACCAGGCAGGCGGCGATGGCGAACAGGAACGCCTCGTGCAGGCCCGACTGGAACGGCCGGGAGATCAGGTCGGAGAAGAACGACCGGCCGGTGAGCACCGCGTAGTTGGCCTGCGACACCGAGTGCAGGGTCTGGGCCGGCAGCAGCTGCTGGATGGGGTTGTAGCCGAGGAAGGCGGCGAACAGCACCGACACCGGCGGCAGGTGGGCCACCTGGTGGGCGGTGGCGGCGCTCACCCCGTGGGCGGTGAGCCCGTGCTCCAGGCTGGCCGGCAGCGAGCTGGACAGGCCCAGGATCATCAACGTGAAGAAGATCCCGATGGACAGGACCTGGGCCGAGTTCTGGAACGTGGAGTTCATGCCGCCCCCGGCGCCGCGGTCGGTCGGGGGCAGGCTGTTCATCACCCCGGCCCGGTTGGGAGAGGCGAAGGCCCCCATGCCCATCCCGTTGAGCAGCAGCAGCAGGGCGAACAGCGTGTAGGGGAAGTTGATGGGCAGCAGTTCGAGGAGCAGGAAGCTGAGGGCGGCGGCCAGCATCCCACCGGTCGCGAACGGGCGGGCCCCGTACCGGTCGGACAGGTAGCCCGACACCGGGCCGGCGACCAGGAAACCGGCGGTCAGCGGCAGCATGTAGATGCCGGCCCACAGGGGGGTCTGGCTGAAGCTGTAGCCGTGCTCGGGGAGCCAGATGCCCTGCAGCCAGATGATCAGCATGAACATCAGGCCGCCCCGGCCCACGGCGGACAGGAACGTGGACAGGGTCCCGAACGTGAACGCCTTGATCTTGAACAGGGGGAGCCGGAACATGGGGTTCTCCACCCTGGTCTCGATCAGCCCGAACAGCAGCAGCAGGGCCACCCCGGCGCCCAGTTCGGCCATGACCGCGGGGCTGGTCCAGCCCATCGTCTGGTGGCCGTACGGCTCGATCCCGTAGGTGATCCCGATCATGACCAGGATCAGGCCGACGGCGAAGGTCAGGTTCCCCCACCAGTCGATGCCGGACGGCCGCCGCACGCCGGTGTCGCGGAGCTTGAGGTAGGCCCAGGCGGTGCCGAGGGCGCCGATGGGCACCGAGATGAGGAACACCAGACGCCAGTTGATGGGCGCCAGGACCCCGCCCAGGACCAGCCCGATGAACGACCCGCTGATGCCGGCCACATTGTTGATCCCGAGGGCCAGGCCCCGCTGGTTGGTGGGGAAGGCGTCGGTGAGGATGGCGGCGGAGTTGGCGATGATGAACGCCGCCCCGATCCCCTGCACGATGCGCATGACGATGAGCCAGAGCGCTCCTGCCTGGCCGGTCATCCAGTCGATGGTCAGCAGCAGGGAGGAGACCGTGTACACCAGGAAGCCCAGGTTGTACATCCGGACCCGGCCGAACATGTCCCCCATCCGGCCCAGGCTGACGACCAGGACGCTGCTGACAATCAGGAACCCGAGGATCATCCACAGCAGGTAGAAGCTGTTGGCCGGCACCAGCGGGTTGAGCTTGATCCCCCGGAAGATGTCCGGCATGGCGATGAGCATGATCGACGAGTCGATGGTGGCCATGAGCACGCCCAGGGTGACGTTGAACAGGGCCACCCACTTGTAGCCGTCGGCGCCCGTCCCGTCGTCGCCGGCGGCGGTGGCCTGTTTGTGACCGACGGTCACCATGGGGGGTTCCTCCATCCTCGCCACCCGAGCCGGTGGACGAAATCTTTCGTCTGGCTAAGTAGTCTAACGGCGGAGGCGGCGGACCGGCCCGGTATATCTCCGAACGGGCGCCCCGTTCAGCGCCGGGCGGCGTCGGTCCCGGCGGGAGGCGCCGCCAGGGAGGCCGGGGGGGCGGTGACCGGCACGCACAGGTGGAAGGTGGTGCCGGCACCCCGCCGGCTGCGCACCCGCACCGTCCCCCCGAGGCGCTCGACGCCGGACCGGACCACGTCCAGGCCCACCCCCCGCCCGGAGATGTCGGTCACCTCGGCGGCGGTGGTGAAGCCGGGCAGGAAGAGGAGCCCGAGCAGGTCCTCGTCCGAGCGGGGCCGGCCCGGGCCGCCGGGCAGGTCGGCGGCCACCGCCCTGACCCGGTCCAGGTCGATGCCGGCGCCGTCGTCGGCCACCTCGAGGTGGACCCGGTCCCCCTCGCGACGGGCCCGCAGCCACAGGCGGGCCTGCGGGGCCTTGCCCGCCCGGACCCGCTCGTCCGGGGTCTCGGCGCCGTGGTCGACGGCGTTCCTGACCAGGTGGGCCAGCGGGTCGGCCAGGGCTTCGGCCACGGCCCGGTCCACAGGCGTGGTGGCGCCGTCGGTCTCCACCACCACGTCCTTGCCGCACGCCGAGGCCAGGTCCTGGACCAGGCGGGAGAGCCCGCTCCAGGCCGAGCCGACCGTCGAGGGCCCCCCGCCGTCTCCCCCACCCGGGTCGTCGCCTTCGGGGCCGTCCCACCCGGGGCCGGCGTCGCGCAGGGCGGCCCGCACCGCCTCGGCGGTGTGGAACATGATGGCGGCGGTGGCCGGCGTCCACTCCACCAACCCGTCCCTGAGATCGGCCAGGAGGCTCTCCGCCGAGTGGGTGAGCGCCACCACCCGGTGGAACCCCAGGAAGCCGGCCGTCGCTTTGATGGTGTGTACGCACCGGAAGATGGCGTCCAGCGCCGCCCGGTCGTCGGGATCCCCGTCCAGGGCGACCAGGCCCCGGTAGAGGGCCTCCAGGTTCTCCCGGCTCTCGGCCAGGAACACGTTCAGAATTTCGTCCGTCTCGCCCGAGGTCAACCCAGCGCTCCCACGACCGGGCCGGCGCCCGGGCCTTCCGGTATTTCGGCACCGTCTGGCTTGATCTGAATGCCGGGCCCCCCGAACCGGGGGGAAATCCTCAAACCGGGCCGGGTCGGCGTCGATCTGTTAGGGCGCAACACTTTCTGGTGCTGCACCCTTTCGATCAGGCGGACCCTTCGGGGAGGTAACAGATGGCGATCCTCGTGGTCGAGGACAGTCGGGCCATGCGGATGATCATCCGGCGGGAACTGCGGCGGGCCGGCTACGAGGACGTGGTGGACGCCGACAGCGGCGCGGCCGCCCTGCAGGCCACCGCGGCCGGAGCGGTGGACCTGGTGCTGTCGGATCTGCACATGCCCGACATGAGCGGCCTGGAGCTGCTGTCGCGCCTGCGGGCCCGGGGCAACAACGTGGTGTTCGGCTTCGTCACCTCCGACACGGCGCGCAGCGTGAGGATCCGGGCCTTCGAGACCGGGGCCAGCTTCGTGGCCACCAAGCCCTTCACCGCCGAGGAACTGGACCGCCACATCACCCTGGCGTTCGGCGAGGAGCCCCCCGGGCCCAGCCCGGCCCGATCCGAGAAGCGGACCCTCGGCGGGGTCCTGCCCCGGCTGCTGGGCCGGCCCGTCAGCGTGGTCCCCTCCCCCGCCCCCCAGCGGAGCATGACCAGAGCCGTCGCCGAGTACGAGGCCGGCTCCACCCGCCGCAGGGTGTACGCGGTGGTGGAGATGCCACTGGCGGCGGCGCTGGCCTGCGCCTTGGCCCGCATCCCGGCCGGGGAAGCGCAGCAGTGGGCCCGATCCCACGCCTTCGACGACGTGATGGAGGCCAATTTCTTCGAGGTGGCCAACGTCCTGGGCGGGTTCGCGTCCCGGCGGGGGGAGCGTTGCGTCCTCAAGACCGTCCACGTGCTCACCGAGGGGGAGCTGCTGGCCCCCATGCGGGACTGCGAGCGCTGGCACACCACCATGAGCGTCTCGGTGTCGGGGTACAGCTCCGGCCGGCTCGGCTTCGTCACCGCCTGACCGGACCCCGGCCGCGGTCCGGGGGGCGGCGCCACCACGGTTTGGCCGCCGCGCTCCGGGTATCTCACGCGTGCACCGGTTGACGAGCGGCGCCGGCGCGAGAACCGAACGCGAAGGAGTGTCACAGCCATGCCCACGGTCGCCACATACATGCTCGAACGTCTGCGCCAATGGGACATCCACCGGGTCTACGGGTACCCCGGCGACGGCATCAACGGCTTCCTGGGGGCGTTCGAGGAGGTGGAGGAGGACCCCTTCTTCACCCAGTCCCGCCACGAGGAGATGGCGGCGTTCATGGCCTGCGCCCACGCCAAGTTCACCGGCCACATCGGCGCGTGCATGGCCACCTCGGGTCCCGGGGCCATCCATCTGATCAACGGGCTGTACGACGCCAAGCTGGACCACCAGCCGGTGATCGCCATCATCGGCCAGCAGAAGCGGCACTCGGTCGGCGCCCACTACCAGCAGGAGATCGACCTGCAGGTGCTGTTCAAGGACGTGGGCGGCTTCGTCAGCACCGTCATGGACCAGTACTCGGCCCGCCACGTGCTCGACCGGGCCATCAAGTCCGCGCTCACCGAGCGCCGGCCGGCCGTCGTCATCGTGCCCGAGGACGTGCAGGAGGAGGAGTACTCCGATCCGCCCCGCCAGCACGGCAGCGTGTTCACCAGCGTGGGCTGGAACCAGCCCCACGCCGTGCCGGACGAAACGCTGCTCCGTCAAGCGGCCGACATCCTCAACGCCGGCGAGCGGGTGGCCATGCTCATCGGCCAGGGAGCCAAGAAAGCCGCCGCCCAGGTGGTCGAGGCGGCCGAACTGCTCGGCTGCGGGGTGGCCAAGGCCCTGCTCGGCAAGGACGCGGTGCCCGACACCCTGCCGTTCGTGACCGGCGGGATCGGGCTGCTGGGCACCGAGCCTTCGCACAAGATGATGATGAACTGCGACACGTTGTTCATGATCGGGACGTCCTTCCCCTACGCCGAATGGCTGCCCCCGGAGGGCCAGGCCAAGTGCGTGGAGATCGACATCGACGGGTCGCTCATCGGCGTGCGCTACCCCAACGACGTATCCCTGGTCGGCGACTCGCGCGACACCCTCGAGGCCCTGATACCCATGCTCGACCGCAAGCAGGACCGCAGCTGGCGGGAGCTGATCGAAGGGGAGGTGGCCACCTGGCGGCGGGTCCTGGAGGACCGGGCCCACCAGAAGGGCGATCCCATCAACCCGCAGTACGTGTTCTGGGAGCTCAACAAGCGGATCCCCGACGGCGCCATATTCACCTCCGACTCGGGGTCGGCGACCAACTGGTTCGCCCGCTACATCGAGATACGGGAGGGCATGCAGTCCTCCCTGTCGGGCACCCTGGCCACCATGGTGCCGGGGGTTCCCTACGCCATCGGCGCCAAGTTCGCCTTCCCGGACCGGCCGGTGATCGCCTTCACCGGGGACGGGGCGTTCGAGATGCTGGGCATGAACGAACTGCTGACCGTCAGCCGGTACCGCCAGGACCTGCTGGCCAAGAACCCCACCCTCATCTTCGCGGTGCTGGTCAACGAGGACCTCAACCAGGTGTCCTACGAGCAGCGGGTGCTCAGCGCCGACCCCAAGAACCCGTACACCCAGACGCTTCCCTACGTTCCGGCCGCTGAATTCGCCAAGCTGCTCGGCCTCGAGGGCATCAAGGTCAACCGGCCCGAGGACGTGGGCCCGGCCTGGGACCGGGCTCTGGCGTCGGACAAGCCGGTCCTGCTCGAGTTCGTGACCGACCCGCAGATCCCGCCCCTCCCGCCGCACGTGCGACCGCAGATGTTGAAAAAGACCCTGAAGGGACTGGCTGGGGGCGACGAGGACGCCACCGGCATCGCCGTCAAGGGCTTCAAGGGGAAGTGGTCCGAGTTCGCCGAGCACGTCAAGGACGTCATCCCCGGGGAGCACGACTGATGCAGACCGCCGAGAACCCCGCAGACGCGTCGGTCCGGACCATCCCCGTCAAACCGGACCCGGCCATGGCCGTGGGTCTGGTGGGGCGGGCCCAGGTCGACGTGGCCGGGCTGCGCAAGGCCCTGGAGGAAGCGGTCCAGGGCGAGGTCCGCTTCGACCGGGCCTCGCTGGCCATGTACGCCAACGACGCGTCCAACTTCCGCCAGGTCCCCTTGGGCGTGGTCGTCCCGCGCACCCTCGACGACGTGGTGGCCACCCACCGGATCTGCTCCCGCTTCGGTGCTCCCATCGGCAACCGGGGCGGGGGCACCAGCCTGTCCGGCGAGACGGTCAACTACGCGGTGGTCATCGACCACTCCAAGTACCTGACCCGGATCGGCGAGGTGGACCTGGGCCAGAAGGTGGTGACCGCCGAGACCGGGGTCATCAACGAGGAGCTCAACAAGCAGATCGGCCGGACCGGCTACATCTTCGGGCCGGACCCGTCCTCCCACTCCCGCTGCACCATCGGCGGGAACCTGGGCAACAACTCCTGCGGGGTGCACTCGGTGCAGGCGCAGCTGTACGGCCCGGGGCCCCGCACGTCGGACAACACCGAGGAGCTCGAGGTCTGCACCTACGACGGGGAGCGGTTCTGGGTCGGCGTCGACGAGGAGAGCCGGCTGGACCAGATCATCTCCGCCGGCGGCCGCAAGGGCGAGATCTACGCCAAGCTGCGCGACCTGCGGGACCGCTACGCCGACGCCATCCGGGCCGGCTTCCCGGACGTGGCCACCCTGCCCCGGCGGGTGTCGGGCTACAACCTGGACGAGCTCCTCCCCGAGAAGGGGTTCAACGTGGCCCGGGCCCTGGTCGGCACCGAGAGCACGTGCGCCACCGTGCTCCAGGCCAAGCTCAAGCTGATCCCCTCGCTGATGGAGCGCACCACCGTGGTGATCGCCTACCCGAAGGTGGAGGACGCCGGGGAGCACGTCCAGGAGATCGTGGACCAGTTCAAGCCCATCGGCCTGGAGGGCATCGACCACATCCTGATCCAGGACCAGCAGCTGCTGGGGCTCAACCTGTCCGACCTGGACGAGCTGCCCGCCCGGGACCGGTCGAACGCCTGGCTGCTCGTGCAGTTCGGCACCGACGACGAGGCCGAGACCACCCGGAAGGTGAAGGCTTTCTGCGCCTGGCTCGACAGCCAGGGATACGACCACAGCCGGTACGCGGTCATGCGCAGCGCCCAGGAGGGCGGCAACTCCGAGGACGTGTGGACCATCCGGGAGGGCGGCCTCGGGTCGACGGCGTTCCCGCCTGACGGCGGGGACCACTGGCCGGGCTGGGAGGATTCGGCGGTGCCCCCCTCCAAGGTGGGGGCCTACCTCAAGGATCTGCAGGCCCTGTACGCCAGGTTCGGGCTGCACGGGGCGTTCTACGGTCACTTCGGCCAGGGGTGCATCCACTCCCGTATCAGCTTCGACCTGCGCCACCAGGACGGGTTGAAGCGCTACCGCCGGTTCATGGAGGAAGCCGCCGACCTGGTGGTCTCCTACGGCGGGACCCTCTCCGGCGAGCACGGGGACGGTCAGCAGCGGGCCGAACTGCTCGAGAAGCAGTACGGGCCGGAGCTGATGAAGGCCATGCGGGAGTTCAAGCGGATATGGGACCCGGAGTGGAAGATGAACCCGGGCAAGGTCGTCGACCCGTTCCGGCTGGACCAGGACCTCAAGCTGGGGGTCGACTACAACCCGCCCCGGCCGAAGACCAAGTTCGCCTACAAGGAGGACGGCGGGGACTTCGCCCACGCCACCCTGCGCTGCGTCGGGGTGGGCAAGTGCCGGGTGCCCGAGGGGGGCCAGACCATGTGCCCCAGCTACCGGGCCACCCGGGAGGAGAAGCACAGCACCCGGGGCCGGGCCCGGCTGCTGTTCGAGATGCTGCGGGGCGAGGTCATCACCGACGGGTGGAAGTCCAAGGAGGTGTACGACGCCCTGGATCTGTGCCTGGCCTGCAAGGGCTGCACCAACGACTGCCCGGTCAACGTGGACATCCCCACCTACAAGGCCGAGTTCCTCTACCACCACTTCAAGTCGTTGACCCGGGTGCGGCCCCGCTACGCCTATGCCATCGGTTTCATCGACCAGGCGGGCCGGCTGGCGTCGAGGATCCCGGAGCTGGCCAACTTCGCCACCCGCACCCCGGGGCTGCGCTCCATCGTGCGCTTCGCCGGCGGTATCGACCAGCGCCGGTCGGTGCCCGAGTTCGCCCCGATGACCCTGCAGGACTGGTTCCGCCGGCGGGGCGGGACCAAGAACCCGGGGGGGCGGCCGGTGGTGCTGTTCCCGGACACGTTCAACAACCGCATGCACACCGATGTGGGGGTGGCCTGCGTGGAGGCCATCGAGACGGCCGGATGGCAGGTGATCATGCCCGAAGGCCACGTCTGTTGTGGCCGGCCCCTCTACGACTACGGGTTCCTCGACGTGGCGGAGAGGTACCTGCGCGACGTGCTGGAGGTCCTGCGTCCCCACATCCGGGCCGGCACGCCCATCGTCGGCATGGAGCCGAGCTGCCTGGCCGTGTTCAAGGACGAGCTGACCAAGATGCTGCCCCACGACGACGACGCCGAGCGGCTGAAGCGGCTGGCGGTGCATTTCGGGGAGTTCTTCGACAAGTACGACGTGGAGGTCCCCGAGCTGGATGGTCAGGCCCTGCTGTGGGGCCACTGCCACGGCCGGGCCACCGGGCAGGTATCGCCCGAGCAGAAGGTGCTCGAGCGGATGGGCGTCGAGGTGGACTCCCTGAGCGGGGGCTGCTGCGGGCTGGCCGGCTCCTGGGGCTTCGAGAACGGCAAGTACGACATCTCGATGGACTGCGGGGACCAGGCCCTGCTCCCGGCCGTGCGAGAGGCCCCCGCCACCACAGTGGTGGTGGCCGACGGGTTCTCCTGCAAGACCCAGATCGCCGAGGCCGGGACCGGCCGGCGGGCCCTGCACCTGGCCGAGGTGATGGCCCTGGCCCGCGACGGGCGGCCCACCGCTGGCGGGGAGCCGGTGGAGGACACCCTCGGCGACCGCCGACCCCGGCCCGACGCCCCCGAACGGGCGCTGCGCACGGCCGGGCCGGTGGCCGCCGGCCTGGGCCTGGCGGCGGCCGCCGCCGCCCTCCTCGCCCGCCGGTTCGGGACCGAGGGCTAGGCCAGGAGCGTTCGGCAGGCCTCCGCCACCACCAGCTCCTCGCGGGCGTGGACCACGAGGGACGCCACCCGGGACCCGGGGGCAGAGATGTCGCAGTCTTCGGACCCGGCCGCCTCGTTGGCGGCCGGGTCCACGGAGCAGCCCATCCAGGCCAGCCGCCCGGCGGTCTCGGCCCGGATGGCGGCCGAGCGCTCCCCGATCCCGCCGGTGAAGACCACCGCGTCCAGGCCCCGGGCGGCGGCCGCCATGGCGGCGATCTTGGCCGCCAGGCGGT
>DASSZD010000196.1:0-2010 GCA_035702985.1 Acidimicrobiales bacterium | reverse complement strand
GTCGCGGCGTATGGACGAGCTCGAGGCCCGCATCGCCGAGCTGCAGCAGCAGGAGGAGCTCAAGGCCATCCGGCCCGAGCTGGACGGCAACGCGGTCATGAACCGCCTCGGCCTCCGCCCCGGCCGCGACGTCGGCGAGGCCCTCTCGTTCCTGCTGGAGCTGCGCCTGGAGGAGGGTCCCCTCGGGGAGGAGGAGGCCGGCCGCCGCCTCGACGAGTGGTGGGCGGCCCGCCGGGCGCAATAGTTATCGGCGTTAACCGGCCGCCGGGCCGCCGCGTTGTGGATAATGAGTGCCGCGACGGGACTTCGACGGCGGAGTTCCGGCAACAAGGGGGGATGCAACTTTGACCGACAGCGCCTCTGCTGTTCCGGGCCGGCCACTCCGGGTGGCCGACGCACCGGTCTCCTACGTCGTGAGCGCCCTGCTGCTGGCGGCGGCGTTCGTGGCCCTGCTGTGGGTGCCCAGCTACGCCCACCTCACCCCGACCCTCGGGGGGATCCCGTTCTTCTACTGGTACTCGATGCTCTGGCTGGTCATCAACGCCATCTGCCAGTTCATCGCCTACATGCTCCTGGTGACCGTGCCCCGCCGCCGGGCCGGGCAGATGACCACGGGGGTGCGGCCGTGAAGCTCGACTCCACCGCCCTCGGCGTGGCGGTCGCCATCTTCGTCGTCGTGACCGTCATCGGCTTCGCCGCCGCCCGCTGGCGGCGGGTGTCGAGCCTGGACTCGCTCGACGAGTGGGGCCTCGGTGGCCGGTCCTTCGGCGGCTTCGTCACGTGGTTCCTGCTCGGCGGCGACCTCTACACCGCCTACACGTTCGTAGCCGTGCCGGGGGCCATGTACGCCGCCGGTGCGGTCTCCGGCTGGTTCGCGGTGGCGTACACCATCCTGGTGTGGCCGATCGTGTTCGTGCTGATGCCGCGGCTGTGGTCGGTGGCCCACCGCCACGGGTTCGTCACCCCGGCCGACTTCGCCACCGGCCGCTTCGGGTCCCGGGGTCTGGGGCTGGCGGTCGCGTTCACCGGGATCCTGGCCCTGCTGCCCTACATCGCCCTCCAGCTGGTCGGCATCCAGTCCGTCCTGCAGGTCATGGGCGTCGGCAACGGGTCGTCGGGGTTCGTCAAGGACCTGCCCCTGATCATCGCCTTCGTCATCCTCGCCGCCTACACCTACACGTCCGGGCTGCGGGCGCCGGCGCTGATCGCCTTCGTCAAGGACCTGCTGGTCTACATCGTGGTGCTGGTGGCGATCACCTACATCCCGATCCGCCTGGGCGGCTACGGCCACATCTTCTCCGCCGTGGAGCACCACTCCAAGGCGGTGGCGGCCGCGGCCGCGGCCAAGCACAAGGCGACCACCTTCGCCCTGCTGCCGACCTCCAAGACCTACTGGGCGTACGGGACCCTGGCCCTGGGCTCGGCGATGGCGCTGTTCATGTACCCGCACGCCATCACCGGGGTGCTGGCGACCAGGGAGCGGGAGACGGTGCGGCGCAACACGGTGGCCCTGCCGCTGTACTCGCTGGTGCTGGCCTTCGTGGCGCTGCTCGGCTACATGGCCATCGCGTCGGGGGTCAAGACCACCAACAGCCGGCTGGCGGCCCCGCTGCTGTTCCGCCAGATGTTCCCGAGCTGGTTCGCCGGTGTGGCCTACGCCGCGGTGGCCATCGGGGCCCTCGTCCCGGCCGCGATCATGTCCATCGCCGCCGCCAACCTCTTCACCCGCAACATCTACCGGGATCTGTTCCGGCCCCACGCCGGCCCGCTGGAGGAGGCCCGGGTGTCGAAGCTGGTGTCGCTGGTCGTCAAGTTCGGGGCGCTGGCGTTCGTGCTCGGCATGAACACCCAGAACGCCATCAACCTGCAGCTGCTGGGCGGCATCTGGATCCTCCAGACGTTCCCGGCCGTGGCCATCGGCCTGTTCACCCGGTGGTTCCACCGCTGGGCGCTGATCGCCGGCTGGCTGGTCGGCATGGTCTACGGCAGCTACGAGGCCTACGGCCAGTC
>DASSZD010000163.1:0-3536 GCA_035702985.1 Acidimicrobiales bacterium | reverse complement strand
CGCCGGCACGGCCAGCGCGATGACGGCGGTGGCGGCCATGCAGGCCAGGCCCCCGGAGGTGACGGCGAAACGGAGGCCGCCGACCGCCTCCGCCACTCCCCCCTCGAAGTTCCCGAGCAGCGGGCCGGACGTGTAGCTGAGCATCTCGATGCCGGCCAGGCGGCCCCGCAGGGAGTCGGGGATGGTGGAGTTCCAGATGGTGGAGCGCATCAGCCCGCTGACCATGTCCATGGCGCCGGCGAAGCCCAGAGCCACCAGCGCCAGCCACAACCGGCCGGCCAGGCCGAGCACCACGATCCCGGCCCCCCATCCGGCGGCCGCCCCGATCAGGACCAGCCCCTTGCGCCGCACCGCCGGCACCCAGCCGGAGGTCACCGACACGGCCAGGGCCCCCGCCGCCGGGGCGGTGAACAGCAGGCCCAGGGCGGCCGGTCCCCCGAGGTGGGTGGCCAGCTGGGGGAACAGGGCCTCGGGCATGCCGAAGAACATGGCGGCCATGTCGATGGCGTAGGTGCCGGTCAGGTCCGGGCGGGACCGGGCGTAGCGGAATCCCTCGGCGATGCCGGCCAGGCTGACCCGGCCGGCGTCGGGCGGCGGCGGCACCGCCTCCATGCGCCACAGCATGATCAGGGAGAACCCGAATGACGCCACGTCCAGCCCGTACACCGTCACCACCCCGGCGGTGGCGATCACCACCCCGGCCAGGGCCGGACCGGCCACCATGGCCACCGTGGAGCGCACCGAGCTCAGGGCGGTGGCGGCGTCCAGGTCGGCGGGGTCCACCACCCGGGGCAGCAGGGCGTCCAGCGACGGCCGCTGCAGGGCATCCAGGGCGGCCATCACCGCGGCGGCGGCCAGCACCACCGCCAGCCGGGGCCGGCCCAGCGCCGAGTTCAGGACCAGCACGGCGGAGCAGACGGCCAGCCCGGCCTCGGTCAGGCGGACCATCCGCCGCCGGTCCAGGGCGTCGGCCAGGGCGCCCCCGAACGCTCCGAGGGCCAGGATCGGCACCAGCTGCAGCAGGCTGACCAGGCCGACCAGCAGCGACGACCGGGTGATCTCGTACACCTGGTAGGGGATGGCCACGGCGGTGAGCATGGAGCCGGTCATGGACACCAGCTGCCCGGCGAACAGGTAGCGGAGGTCGGCCGAGCGCCGGAGGGGTCCCACGTCGGCGATGACGGCTCTCAGGACCCGGCGCACCCGTCAGAGTGTGGCAACCGGACCGGCCGGGCGCCGGTCATTTTCCGGTCAGCGGGGCGGCCCGAACGCCAGCGCGTACAGCACCGCGGTGAGCGACAGGCCGTCGAGCATGCGCCCGGTGCGGGCGATCCGGCGGAGCTGGTCGAGCGGCACCCACTCCACCCGTTCCGATTCGGCCGGGTCGGCCGGCGGGCCCACGTGCACGGCGCCGGCCGCCGTGAACAGGTTGAACCGCTGGTCGGACAGCCCGTTGGTCGGCTGGTAGGTGACCAGGGCGGTCAACGGCCCGGGCCGCCAGCCGGTCTCCTCCAGCACCTCCCGGGCGCCGGCCTCGGCGGGCGTCTCCCCCGGGTCGACACGCCCGGCGGGGACCTCCCAGCCCCAGGTGTCGGTGATGAAACGGTGCCGCCAGAGCAGCAGCACCCCCCGGGACGGGTCGTGCACCACCACCCCGGCGGCCTCGTGGGGGACCCTGACGACGTGGTGCTCGAAGCGCTCCTGGCCGGGGACCTCCACGTCCACCAGGCTCAGGCCCACCCACTCACTCTGGTACAGGCTGCGCTCGCCGTGGACCGTCCACTTCATCCCCGCCAAGCTAGGGGCTAGGAGCGCAGCACCCGTCCCGGCCGGGAGTCGAGGCCGCCGGTGTCGGCGGCGCCGTCGGCCCGGATGGGCACACCGTTGACCAGGACGTGGGTGACCCCCTCGGGGGAGTCGGCGGTGAGACGCTCGCCGCCGGCCGGGAAGTCCCGGACCCGCCGCAGCGGCCCGGGCGCCACCGTGTCGGGGTCGAACACGCAGATGTCGGCGGCCCGGCCGGGGGCCAGGACACCCCGGTCGGTCAGACCGTAGACGGCCGCCGGTTCCCCGGTCAGCTTGTGCACGGCCCGCTCCAGGGGCATCACCTGCCGGCCCCGGACCCAGTTGCCGAGCAGGTCGGTGGCGAAACAGGCGTCGCACAGCTGCGACACGTGGGCCCCGGAGTCGGCCAGGCCGAGCAGCACGTGGTCGCGGGGCAGCAGCCAGGCGATCCCGTCGGGGTCGTCGTTGGCCAGGACGGACCAGAATCGGGTCTGGAGCCCATCGGCGAGGGAGATGTCCAGGATCACGTCGAGGGGGGTGCACCCCAGCTCGTCGGCCAGGGCCATGACCGGGCGGCCGACCAGGTCGGGCCGGGAGTCGGACTCGGCCACCGAGAGGGCCTTCCAGTTGAACGGTGTGCCGCTCTGCAGCTCATCCCACGCCGCGGCCCGCCACGCCGGGTCCCGGTAGGCGGCCATGCGGTCCTCGATGCTGCGGTCCATGAGGGCGGCGAACGACGGTCGCATGTTCAAGGTGAAAGGTTCCGCCAGGTTCATCTGGAACACCAGCGGCCGGCAGGACACCTGCGGCCACACCTCGACGCCGTCCCGCCACGCCGCGTCATGCTCGGCCACCACCTTGCGGTGGTACGGGAAGCCCTGGACGGTGAGCAGGGCGGTCCAGGTGACGGGGCGGCCGACCTCCTTCTGCAGGGCGAACACCTCGGGGTGCTTGATGACCCCGCCGGGCAGCAGCGCCACCACCCCCTTGCCGGCCCGGCGCACCGGTTCGAGCAGGGCCCGCAGCTCGTCCAGGGTGGCGACCCGGGACGGGACCGGCCGGCCCCGGTCCCCGTTGTGGGTCGGGGAGGAGCTGGACGCGAACCCGATGGCCCCGGCGGCCATGGCGTCGGCCACCGCCGCCTGCATGGCGGCCAGCTCGGCGTCGGTGGGCGGCCGCTCGTAGGCGTCGTCACCCATGACGTACAGGCGCACGGCGGTGTGGCCCACGTAGCAGGCGTAGTTGAGCGCCACTCCCCCGGCCTCGACGGCGTCGAGATACTGCGGGAAGGTCTCGAAGCGGTCCCACGGCACCCCGGCTTCGAGGGTGGCCAGGCTCATGTCCTCGACGTGCTGGAGGGTGCGGGCCAGCAGCGGCACCCCGGCCGGCCGGGTGGGGGCGATGGAGAACCCGCAGTTGCCGGCCACCACGGTGGTGACCCCGTGGAACGCCGACGGGGTGAGCCACGGGTCCCAGAACACCTGGGCGTCGTAGTGGGTGTGGATGTCGATGAACCCGGGGGTCACCACCTGGCCGGAGGCGTCCAGCTCCCGGCTACCGGAGATGCCCTCGCCGACGGCGGTTATGCGCCCGCCGGTCACCCCCACATCGGCCCGGTACCCGGGCCGGCCGGTCCCGTCCACCACGGTCCCGCCCCGTATGACCATGTCGGCATCGGCCACGTCCGCCCCCCCTCCGAGTCGCCGGCGATCCGGTCCCAGGTTAACCGGCGGGGTCGCGGCGGGCCCGGG
>DASSZD010000120.1:0-19600 GCA_035702985.1 Acidimicrobiales bacterium | reverse complement strand
GAACTGACCCGGCGGCTCCTGGCGGCGGAGCGACCGCCCCGCCCTGGCCTGCGCTGGACACCGGCGGAGCAGTGGCACGTGACCTTGAAGTTCTTTGCGGCTGCGGACCCCGACGCTCTGACCGCCGCCCTGGACCGGTGGACCGTCGGGGCCACCGGATGGCCTCCGGCGGTGGCGGTGGCCGGGCCATCCGCCCGGGCCATGGGCGGCCGGCTGTGGGTGGTTCCGGTGGCCGGCCTCGATGCGCTGGCGGCGGCCGTCGACGCCGCCACTGGCGGTCTGGGCCGGAATCTCCCGGACGAGCAGGACGATACGGGGGCCCCGGGCCCCGGCCGGCCCTTCCGGGGGCACGTCACCCTGGCCCGGGCCCGTCGCCCGGCGGCGGTGCGGCACCTTCCCCGCCCCGACCTGTCGGTCCGCTGGCAGGTGGACTGCATAGCTCTGGTTCGCAGCCAGCTCGGTCCCGGCGGTGCCCGCCACGACGTGCTGCGCCACTGGCCTATACCTCCGGCCCCGTCGGCGCCGGACGAATCGGGCTGACGGCGGTCGGGGGCTGACGGCGGTCGGCCGGCGGGGGTGTTCGGGGCTCGAGGGGTGTGGTGTGTCCCCCAGGGGGCAGTAACTCACCCCCTCGACCCGGGCTGGTGCCGCAGCACCGCGTGGCCGGTGGGGGTGTTCGGGGCTCGAGGGGTGTGGTGTGTCCCCCAGGGGGCAGTAACTCACCCCCTCGACCCCGGCTGGACCGTAACGCCGCCGCCCGCCGCCGCCCGCCGCCGGCCCCAGCCGCCCACCGCCGCCCACCGCCGCCCGCCGCCGCCAGCTGCCGCCCGCCGCCCACCCCCTACGAAACCCGCGACCGCTACGAAACCACGACCGCTCCGGCGCGCCGGCGGGGTAGCTTGCCGCCCATGGTCGGCTCCATCCTGGGTAACCGTGTCCGCCGGGTCGAAGACCCTGACCTCCTCGCCGGTCGGGGCACCTACGTCGGCAACCTGAGGGTTCCGGGGATGGCCCGGGTGGTCTTCGTCCGCTCCCCGGTGGCCCACGCCCGGATCGGGAGCATCGATGTCTCCGACGCCCGGAAGCAACCCGGGGTCATCGCCGTGCTCACCGCCGCCGACCTGGGGGTGGACCCGTTCCACGGGTTCATGGTCCTCAACCAGGCGTGCGCCCGCCCGCCGCTGGCCACCGGCAAGGTCCGTTTCGTGGGCGAACCGGTGGCCATGGTGGTGGCCGGGACCGAAGCCCAGGCCGAGGATGCCGCCGAGGCCGTCATCGTGGACTACGACCCGCTGCCGGCGGTGGCCGACGTCGAACGAGCCGTGGGCGACGACGCCCCGCTCCAGTTCGAGGAGCTGGGCACCAACGTGGTGGCCGGCATGGCCGGCGCCGGCGACCCGCTCGAGGGGGCGGCCCACGTGGTGCGGGCCCGGCTGGAGAATCAAAGGGTCGCCGTGGTGCCCATGGAAGGCGACGCCGTCGCCGCCATCCCCGCCGGTCACGACCCCGACCCGGCGTCGGACGGCTACGCCATGACCGTCTACGTGTCCACCCAGATGCCCCACGGCTTCGCCCGCTCGATAGGCAAGGTCCTGGGCTTCGCTCCCGACCAGCTCCGGGTGGTGGCCCCCCACGTGGGAGGCGGATTCGGGGCCAAGGCCGGGCTCGGGGCCGAGCACGCCGCGGTGATAGCCGCCGCCCGCCTCCTGGACCGCCCCCTGACCTGGGTCCAGCAGCGGTCAGAGAACCTGGTGGCCATGCCCCACGGCCGGGGCCAGGTCCAGTGGATCGAGATGGGCTTCGATTCCGACCACAGGCTCACCGGCATGCGCTGCCGGGTCCTCGGCGACGCCGGCGCCTACGCCGGGTTCGGGGGTGCCCTGGCCATCGGCCCCACCCGCAGCATGGCTCAGGGCGTCTACGACATCCCCCGCATCCGCTACGACGTGGCCGCCGCCGTCACCAACACCACTCCGATGGGTGCCTTCCGGGGCGCCGGCCGGCCGGAGGCGGCCGAGTTCCTGGAGCGCATGATGGACCTGGCCGCCGTCCAGCTCGGCGTGGACCCGGTGGAGCTGCGGCGCCGCAACCTGCTGGCCCCGTTCGACCGCGACTACACCACCGTCATGGGGACCTCCTACGACACCGGCGACTACGGCCTCTCCCTCGACGAGGCGCTGCGCCGGGCCGGCTACGACGATCTGCGGGCCGAGCAGGCCCGGCGCCGGCAGGCCGGGGACCGGTGGCAGCTGGGCGTCGGTGTTTCGGTGTATGTCGAGATCACCGCCGGCGGCGGCCCGGAGGAGTTCGGGGCGGTGGAGGTCTCGGGCGACGGGACGGCCACCATCAGGGTCGGGACGTCCGCCCACGGCCAGGGTCACGCCACCGCGTTCGCCATGATCGTCTCCGACCGTCTCGGCATCCCGATCGACGACATCCGCTTCGTGCAGTCCGACACCGCCGCCGTGCCCCGGGGAGGTGGGACCGGCGGGTCCCGCTCGCTGCAGGTCGGCGGCAGCGCCGTGCTGAGCGCCGCCGAGGACGTGCTGCGCCAAGCCCGGGAGCTGGCCGCCTCCGAGCTGGAGGCCAGCCCCGACGACATCGTCGTCCACGACGACGGGCGGGTGGGGGTGGCGGGCGTGCCGGCCCGGGCCCTGACCTGGGCCGAGCTGGCCACCGCCGCTCCCGACGGCAGCCTGTCCGCCGCGGTGGACTTCAAGGTCGGCGGGGCCACCTTCCCCTTCGGCGCCCACGTGTCGGTGGTGGAGGTCGACACCGAGACCGGCTACGTGCGCCCGGTGCGCCACGTGGCCGTCGACGACTGCGGCCGCATCGTCAACCCGCTGCTGGTCACGGGCCAGCAGCACGGCGGTATCGCCCAGGGAATGGCTCAGGCCCTGTGGGAGCAGGTGGTCTTCGATGCCGACGGCAACCCTTTGACCGCCAACCTGGCCGACTACGCCATGCCGAGCGCCGCCGAGCTGCCCCCGTTCGAGACGTACAACACCGAGACGCCCACGTCCCGGAACCCGCTCGGAGCCAAGGGCATCGGCGAGTCCGGGACCATCGGCTCCACCCCGTCGGTGCACAACGCCGTCATCGACGCCCTGTCGCACCTCGGCGTCCGTCACATCCCGATGCCGTGCACCCCCGAGCGGGTGTGGCGGGCCATCCAGGCCGCCGGCGACGGGGCGCAGGTGCCGTGGAGCGATCCGCCGGCCGCCTTCGACCGCCTGCCCGGGCCGGGGGACGCGACCCGCCCCGAGGCCGCCGACGTCGACATCTAGAACCTGGCCGGGCTCCAGGTGGCGCCGCCGTCCCGGCTCATGAGCAACGAGTCGCCGACCACCGCGATCGCCTGGGTGGCGGTGGTGAACCCCACATAGGAGGCGGCGAGGCTGCCCCCGCTGACCTGATAGACGGTGGACCACGACGCCCCGCCGTCGCTGCTGCGCAGGATCCGGCCCGGCGTGGCGGCGACCAGGACCAGGGGCTGTCCGGGGGCGGCGCTCAAGGCCGGGACCGACGGTGCCGGTATGGTCGCCACCCGGGAAAAAGTGCTCCCCCCGTCGCTGGAGCGCCACAGCCACGTCTGGCCCGTGGCGGTGCCGGGGTCGGGCGGGCCCCACACTCCTTCGTCGCACCATGCCACCAGATCGGTCCCGGACGCGGCCGCCAGCGAGGCCGGACCGTTGGCTTTCGAGCACGGCGGGGTCCAGGCCTCCCAGCCTGCTCCCGACAGGTTCCGGGCTCCGGACACGACGACCCGGTTGACGGTCAGGATCCATCCGGTGGGGCCCTGCAGCACGATCTGGGCGTGGGGGACCGGCCCGGCGCCGAAGCCCGGCGCCAGCGGCGAGGCCGTCCACGTGTCGGCGCCGGCCGGGGTCGAGTAGATCCCCTCCCCGCCGGTGCCGGGGCGGAACACCACCATGTAGGCGACACCGGCCGACGCCTCCAGGTCCCCGATGGAGGCACCCTGACCGCCCGGAACCGGCTGCGGCTGCCATGTGGCGCCCCCGTCGTGGGTGCTCCACAGCCGGTCGGAGGTGTAGATCCAGCCGTCCCGGCCGTCGGCGAAGCGGACATTCACCGACCCGGCCACCGGGGTGGTGCCCAGCGTCGGGGCCGCCACCGGGGACCAGGTGGCCCCGCCGTCGGTGGTGCGGGCCAAGACCGCGCAGCGGCCGGTCCGGCACGGCGTGTCGCCGAGGGTCCAGCCGGTGGAGGCCGACACGAAGGTCACGGACAGGGGTACGAAGCCGGCCGGGACCGCCGGGACGGTCGTGGTGGTGGTCGGTGCCGCCGTGGTGGGGGGCGTGGTCGTGGTGGGGGCGACGGTGGGCGCCGGCGGCGGGGTGACCGTGACCGTGGGGGCGGTGGCGGTGCGGGTGCGGACGGCGGGGGAGTGGGTGTGGCTCCCAGTCACCGCTGCGGCGGTGGCCGCCGCCGCCACGACCACCGTCGCCGCGGCCAGCGCGACCAGGGTCCGGGGCCGGCGGAACCACGGATCGGGACGGGGGGTGGGGGCGGGCATCTCGCCCGGCCCCGGCGGGTGTCCCGGCGCGGGGCGCAGGCGCCCCGCCCGGCTCTGCATCATCCGGCGCAGGGCCTCTGTCAGCTCGTCGTCGGTCATGTCTCCAGGATCCTCCTCAGATCGGCCAGGGCCCGGTGGGTGGTCGATTTGACCGTGCCCACCCGCCACCCGAGGACCTCGGCGGCCTGGGCCTCGCTCAGATCCAGGTAGAAGCGCAGTACCAGGACGGTGCGCCGCCGGGGCCCCAGTCGGTCGAGGGCCTCCCACATCTCCAGGTCGCTGCCGTCCTCGGCCGCCGCCTCCTCCCGGTCGGGAACGTGGCGGGCCGACCGCCGCCCGTCCCGGCGGTGCCAGGAGTAGCAGGCGTTCACCACGCTGCGACGCAGGTACGGGCCCGGCCGGTCGGACGGCTGCAGGTGGCTCATGACCCTGATGAAGCTGTCCTGCACCAGGTCCTCGGCCACGGCCCGGGAACCGGTGATCAGGTACGCCAGGCGGACCAGGCCGTCACGCTCCGCCCGGTACACATCGCTCCAGGTGACCGTGGCCGGCCGTTCACCCCACACGCCCAAGGCTAAGCGCTCAACGTGCACGCCGGTCTGCCTTCACGATCTCTCATACGTCCGGGGGTGGTCCCAGGTTCCCGGAAATCCACCCCGGGTATCCACCATCGAACGTGTGTTTGGGGATAGGGTGACCGTCACACCCCCTTCGTAGGGTCTAGCCGAACAGATCGATACCGATCGAGAGACCGACTGAGTGAGCGAGAGGAAAGCTGCGGTGGAACGAGACAAGGCCCTCGAGATGGCCATGGGCCAGATCGAGAAGCAGTTCGGCAAGGGCGCCATCATGCGGATGGGCGAGAACCTGGACATGCAGATCGAGGCCATCCCCACCGGGGCGTTGTCGCTGGACATCGCGCTCGGTATCGGCGGCCTGCCGCGGGGCCGCATCGTGGAGATCTACGGCCCGGAGTCGTCGGGTAAGTCCACCCTGGCCATGCACGTGGTGGCCGAAGCCCAGCGCAACGGTGGGGTCTGCGCCTACATCGACGCCGAACACGCCATGGACCCCGTCTACGCCCGGGCCATCGGGGTCAACGTGGACGATCTGCTGATCTCCCAGCCCGACACCGGCGAGCAGGCCCTGGAGATCGCCGACATGCTCATCCGCTCCGGCGCACTCGACGTGATCGTCATCGACTCGGTCGCCGCCCTCACCCCGCGGGCCGAGCTCGAGGGGGACATGGGCGACTCCCATGTCGGCCTGCAGGCCCGCCTCATGTCCCAGGCGTTGCGGAAGCTGACCGGCACGCTCAACCGGTCCAACACCATCGCCGTCTTCATCAACCAGTTGCGGGAGAAGATCGGCGTCATGTTCGGCAGCCCGGAGACCACTCCCGGCGGCCGGGCCCTCAAGTTCTACTCTTCTGTCCGTCTCGACATCCGCCGGATCGAGTCCATCAAGGACGGGGCCGAGGTGGTGGGCAACCGGACCCGGGTCAAGGTGGTGAAGAACAAGGTGAGCCCGCCGTTCAAGCAGGCCGAGTTCGACATCATGTACGGCAAGGGCATCAGCCGGGAAGGGTCGCTCATCGACGTGGCCGTCGATCTGGGCATCGTCAAGAAATCCGGAGCCTGGTACACCTACGAGGGCGAACAACTCGGCCAGGGCCGGGAGAATGCCAAGGCCTTCCTGGCCGACAACCTCGAGGTGATGATCGAGATCTCCGAGAAGGTCCGCCAGCGGGTCGGACTGACCCCCGGGGAGGACGCCCCACTGGGTGCCGACCCCAACGACGACGAGCCCATAAGCCTCGACGACTGAGTCGACCGGATGAGCCGGCCGTGGGCTACTGGCTGCGGCCCCGGCCGGTTTGTCCGGTTTCTCGACCCGGGGGAAGGGATCGGTGTGCCCCGGGACGAACGTTGAGAACGAGGCCGTGCAGCGGGCGGTCGCTGCGGTTCGTCACGGGCCGGCGCTGGGGAGTTGTCAGGTTGATCGAAGTTCTCAAGGTCTCGAGCAAATCCAATCCCAACTCCGTGGCCGGCGCTCTGGCCGGGGTGGTCCGTGTCCGGGGGTCGGCTGAGATCCAGGTGGTGGGGGCGGGGGCGCTCAACCAGGCCATCAAGGCGGTGGCCATCGCCCGCGGCTACATGGCCCCCTCGGGCCAGGACCTGAGCTGCCGGCCCACGTTCACCGACATCCGCATCGACGGCGAGAGCCGCACCGCCATCCGCCTCGAGGTGGAAGCCTGCGTGCCCCGCTCATCGCCGCCGCCGGCGACCGGAGCCGTGGGCCTGCGGCCGGCAGAGCCGGCGCTGGATGGCCGGCTGGCGTCGCCCGAGGTCTGAGCGCCGACCGACCGCTTTAGAATCAGGGGTCGTGTCCGCAGACTCCCCGCGCCGCTACTACGTGCGCACGTTCGGCTGCCAGATGAACGAGCACGACTCGATGCGCATCGCCAGCCTTCTCGAAGGCGACGCCATGGTGGCCTGCGACCGGCCCGAGGACGCCGACGTGATCGTGTTGAACACCTGCTGCATCCGGGAGAACGCCGACAACAAGCTGTACGGCCACCTGGGCCACCTCAAGGCCCTCAAGGACCGCCGGCCCGACCTGCAGATCGCCGTCGGCGGCTGCCTGGCCCAGAAGGACCGGCAGGCCATCCAGGAGCGGGCCCCGTGGGTGGACGCCGTGTGGGGGACCCACAACACCGGCCGGGCCGCAGAGCTGCTGGCGTCGGCCCGCGACCGGGGCGCCCCGGTGTTCGAGATCCTCGACGGACCGGGCGACGAGGGGGCCGAGTTCCCGTCCGCCCTGCCGGTCCGGCGGGACCAGGGCTGGAGCGCCTGGGTGACCATCCAGGTCGGCTGCGACAACAACTGCGCCTTCTGCATCGTCCCGTCCGTGCGCGGCGGGGAGATCAGCCGGCCGTTCGGGGAGCTGGTCTCCGAGGTGGAGCGCCTGGCCGCCGAGGGCACCGTCGAGGTCACGCTGCTGGGGCAGAACGTCAACTCCTACGGGCGGGACCTGACCACCGCCCTGAGGGCCGATCCGGCCTGGCGTGGCGCCGCCGGGCGGGTGGGACCCGACTGGACCGCCGCCGAACGGCCCCGGGCCCGGCCCCTCTTCGCCGACCTGCTGCGGGCGGTGGGGCGGGTGGAGGGCATCCGCCGGGTTCGTTTCACCAGCCCCCATCCCAAGGACCTGCGGCCCGAGACCATCGAGGCCATGGCCACCGAGGCGGCCGTGTGCCCCCACCTGCACCTGCCGCTGCAGTCCGGCAGCGACCGGGTGCTGGCCCGCATGCACCGCGGCTACAGCGCTGAGCGGTACCTGGAGCGGCTGGCCGCGGCCCGGGCCGCGGTCGACGACCTGGCGGTCACCACCGACATCATCGTGGGGTTCCCCGGCGAGACCGACGACGACTTCGAGCGCACCCTGGAGGTGGTGGCGGAGGCGGCCTACGACAGCGCCTACACGTTCATCTACTCCCCCCGTCCGGGCACCGAGGCGGCGGAGTGGACCGAGCTGTTCGTCCCCGCCGAGGTGGTCGCCGAGCGGTTCGAGCGGCTGCGGGTGGTGGTGGAGCGGTCCGCCCTGGCCCGCCACCAGGCCCGGGCCGGCCGGGTGGAGGAGGTGCTCATCGAGGGACCGTCGAAGCGGGACCCGGGCACCGTCAGCGGCCGCACCGGGCAGGGCAAGCTGGTGCACATCCCGGCCCGGCCGGGCAGCCTGCCGGCCGGCTCCTGGGCCGACGTGCGTATCACCCGGGGGGCTCCCCACTTCCTCGAGGGGGAGCTGGTCGCGGTGACGGGCCGGCCCACCCACCGGACCCGCATCCCCGTGGTGGCCGGCTGAGACATCTGGCCCTGGTCGGCTGCACGGCCTCGGGCAAGTCGGCGCTGTCCCTCGAGCTGGCCCGCCGGCTGGGCGACGTGGAGATCGTCACCGTCGACTCCATGCAGGTGTACCGGGGCATGGATATCGGGACCGCCAAGCCCACCCCGGCCGAGCAGGCGGAGATCCCGCACCACCTGATCGACCTGGCCGAGCCGGGCGAGGAGTGGAGCCTGACCCGCTGGGCGTCCGCCGCCCGCCGCGCCGTGGCCTCCATCGAGAACCGCGGCCGCCGGGCCCTCCTGGTCGGGGGGACCGGGCTGTACTTCCAGGCCGTGGTGGACGGTCTGAACCCGCCCGGCCGGTACCCGGAGGTGCGCCTCGGGTTGGAGGCCGAACCAGACACCGCCGCCCTGCACCGGCGCCTGGCCCGGATCGACCCGGTGGCGGCCGGCCGGATGGAGCCGAACAACCGCCGCCGGGTGGTGCGGGCCCTGGAGGTGTCGCTGGGCAGCGGCCGCCCTTTTTCCTCCTATGGACCGGGGATGACGGCGTTTCCGCCCACCTCGTGGCGTATCGCCGGGGTGTGGCTGCCCCGGGCGGTGGTGGCGGGCCGGATCCGCCGGCGGCTGGACGCCATGGTCGACGCCGGGCTGGTGGGCGAGGTGGAGGCGCTGGTCCGGCGGCCCGGCGGCCTGTCGCGCACCGCCCGCCAGGCGCTCGGCTACCGGGAGGTGCTGGCCCACCTGGAGGAGGGGGTCGGCCTGACCGAGGCCATCGACCGGGCCGACCGCCGCACCCGGTCATTCGCCCGCCGGCAGCGGATGTGGTGGCGGCGCGACCCCCGGGTGATGTGGTTCGGGGCCGCCGGCAATCCGTTCGCCGTTGCGGAGCAGATCCTGGGAAACTGGAGGGAACCATGATCACCCTTCACAAGCTGCACGGGCTCGGCAACGACTTCCTCGTCCTGCTCGACGCCGCCGGCACCGCCGAACCCGGACCGGAGCTGGCGGCGGCGGCGTGCGACCGCCACACCGGGATCGGCGCCGACGGGCTCATCCTGGGTCGCCGGCTGGGGCCGGACCGGGAGCTGTCGTTCCGGCTGTGGAACGCCGACGGGTCCGAGGCCGAGATGAGCGGCAACGGGATGCGCTGCCTGGCCCACGCCGCCCTCGACGCCGGCTGGGTGGAGCCGGACCGGCCGTTCGGGGTCATGACCCCCGCCGGCCGGCGGGAGGTCACCATCCGCCGGGGGGCGGCGGCCGGCGAGGCGTGGGCGGTGGTCGACATGGGGGCGGTCAAGGTCCGCCCCGACGGCGGCGAGCGCTGCAACATCGGGCACGGCTCGCTGCTGGTCGACGTCGGCAACCCCCATCTGGTGGTCCTCGGCCCCGACCCGACCACCGTCGACGTGGCAGCCCTGGGACCGGCCCTGGAGCGGTCCGACCCGGCCGGGCTCAACGTGGAGTTCGCCACCCTGGGCCCCGAACCCGACAGCATCACCATGCGGGTGTGGGAGCGGGGGGTGGGCGAGACCAGAGCGTGCGGCACCGGCTCGTGCGCGGCGGCGGCCGCCCTGCACCACTGGGGCCGGGTGGGACGGGCCGTCACCGTGTACCAGCCCGGCGGGGCGGTGGCGGTGGAGCTGCGTCCCGACGGCACGGCCACCCTGGCCGGCCCCAGCGTCTTCATCGCCGAGTGCCAGGTCCGGTCGCCCCTGTGAGGCGGCCGGATCGGCAGCCGCAGGTGACCGGCGCCGGCCTTCGGGAGGCGCTGTGAGCCTGATCGAACGCAGCTTCCGGGAGAAGATCGTCCTGGTCGGCGTCACCGTCCCCCCCGGGACCGAGGAGGAGACCGGGCTGCACCTGGACGAGCTGGCCCTGCTCATCGACACCGCCGGCGCCGACGAGGCGGCCCGGGTGATGCAGCGGCGCGACCACCCGGACCCGGCCACCTTCGTCGGCAAGGGCAAGGCCGAGGAGCTGCGGGACCTGTCGGAGGCGGTGGACGCCGACACGGTGGTCTTCGACGACGAGCTCAGCCCGGCCCAGTCCCGCAACTTGGAGAAGATCCTGGGCCGGACCGCCATCGACCGCACCGCCGTGATACTCGACATCTTCGCCCAGAACGCCCGGACCCAGGAAGGCAAGGCCCAGGTGGAGCTGGCCCAGATCCAGTACCGCCTGCCCCGGCTCCGGGGCCGGGGCACCCAGCTGTCCCGGCTGGCCGGCGGTATCGGCACCAGGGGTCCCGGCGAGACCCAGCTGGAGGTGGACCGCCGGCGGCTGGTGCGGCGCATGAACCGGCTGGAGAGCGACCTGCGCCGGCTCACCGAGCAGCGCCGGCTGCAGCGCAAGGCGCGCCGGCGCAGCCGCCTGGCCACCGTGTCGCTGGTGGGCTACACCAACGCCGGCAAGTCCACGCTGCTGAACCGCCTGACCGACGCCGGGGTGCTGGTCGAGGACCGGCTCTTCGCCACATTGGATCCCCGCACCCGGCGGTTGCAGCTGCCCGGCGGGGAGACGGTGCTGATGTCCGACACGGTGGGTTTCGTGCGCAAGCTGCCCCACCAGCTGGTCGAGGCGTTCCGGTCCACCCTGGAGGTGGTGACCGAGTCCGACCTGCTGGTCCATGTGGTGGACAGCACCAGCCCCGACCCCGAAGCCCAGATCGAGGCGGTGCGCTCGGTGCTGAGCGACATCGGGGCCGGTGACGTGCCGGAACTGCTGGCGTTCAACAAGACCGACGCGGCCGGGTCCGAGGCGGCCCGCCTGGCCGGGCGCCACCCCGGGTCGGTGGTGCTGTCGGCCGTGACGGGGGAGGGGATCGACGCCCTGCTCACCGCTGTCGGCGACCGCCTGCGGGCGGCCGCCGCGGTACTGGAGCTGGTCGTCCCCTACGAGCGCGGTGACGTCCTGGCCGCCATCCACCGGGAGGGTGAGGTGCTGACCGAGACCCACGACACCGACTGCGCCCATGTGAGGGTGAGGGTGGATGCCGCCGGGGCGGCCCGTTTTCGCGAGTTCGCCGTGACCCGGCCGTGACCCGGACTGTGACCGGGCTGTGACCGGGCTGTGACCGCCACCGGTGTGCCGGGGTCGTTCGTGCCCCCCGCCTACCCCTACGACCGGTTGGACGAGGCCAAGCGGGCGGCGGCCCGGCTGGAGGGGGGGCTGATCGACCTGTCCATCGGCACCCCGACCGACCCGCCCCCCGACGTGGTGCTCTCGGTCCTGGCCGACGTCTCGACCTCCTCCGACGCCGACAGCGCGGCCCGGGGGTACCCGCCGTCGATCGGCACCATGGGCCTGCGGCAGGCGGTGAGCGACTGGACCGCCCGCCGGCTGGGCGCCACCGTGGCGGCCGACGCGGTGGCCGTGTGCGTCGGGACCAAGGAGTTCGTGGCCACCACCCCCCAGTGGTTGAAGCTGCGCCGTCCCGACCGGGACACCGTCCTGTACCCGGCGGTGGCCTACCCCACCTACGAGATGGGGGCCACCCTGGCTGGCCTCCGGGCCGTACCGGTCCCGGTCGACGAGCGGTGGCGGATCGACTTGGCCTCCATCGACCCGGCCGACGTCGAGCGGGCCCTGATGCTGTGGGTCAACACGCCCGGCAACCCGGCCGGCGGCCTCGACGACCTGGCCTCGGCGGCCGCGTGGGGGGCGGAGCACGGGGTGCCGGTGTTCAGTGACGAGTGCTACGCCGAGTTCACCTGGGACGGCCCGCCCCGCACCGTCCTCGGTCACGGCTCCGGGCCCCACGGCCTGGGCGGGGTGGTGGCGGTCCACTCCCTCTCCAAGCGGTCCAACATGGCCGGCATGCGGGTCGGCTGGTACGCCGGCGACCCGGACCTGGTGGACTACCTGCGGGAGGTGCGCAAGCACGCCGGGTTCATGGTGCCCGGACCGGTGCAGCGGGCCGCGGTGGCGGCGTTGTCGGACCAGGCGCACGTGGACCGCCAGCGGGAGCGCTACCGGGAGCGGCTGCGCTTCACCGCCTCGGTGCTTCAGGCGGTGGGGGTGGACTGCCCCCTCCCCGGTGGGGGGTTCTACCTGTGGGCCCCCGTCCCGGGGGGCGACGAGTGGGCCTGGACATCGTGGATGGCGTCCGCCGGCGGGGCGCTGGTCTCACCCGGCTCGTTCTACGGTCCCGCCGGCGCCGGCTACGTCCGCCTGGCCATGGTCGCTCCCATGGAGCGTCTCCACCTCCTGGCGGCCCGGCTGGGGGTGTAGCCCCGGGGCCCGCCCGTCGCCGTCGCCGACCGACGCTTCGGGCCCCCCGTCCCCGCCGTACCGTCAACCTTCCACCGCCATCTGTGAGCCGCTTTTCGAATTGTGAGCCGAAAACGCAAGTAAACCCCTGAAACGGCTCATAGTTGAAAAATCGGCTCACAGATCCGCGCCCTCCCCGGGATGCCTCAGGTCATCTGTGGTCCGCCCCGAATCCCCACCGCCGACCGCCGGATCCCATACCGGGCCGCCTGGCCGCATGCCGGGTCCCGTAGGGCGGCCGCCCGGCTCCGCCCGGCCGGCCGCCCTGCTCCGCCCAGCCGGCCGTCCTGCTCCGCCCGGCAGCGCCCCTCAGTCGTGTCCTGCGCCGTCCCCTGGTGCCGCCCGCCACGCCGGGTCCTGCCGCAACCCCCGTCGCGATCCCCGTCGCCGCTCTGTGACGGGCGCTGACCTGGCCTCCGGCCGACCGACCGGGCTGCTGCTGGGGCCCCTTGGGGTACCGTCGCTGGCCATGGCTCCTCCTGTTGTGACTGCCGGCCGGGCGGGAAGCCGATGAGGGATCTCCTCGCCGCCACGGCCGCCCTGGTGGACGTGCCCTCGGTCAGCCACGCCGAGAAGCAGCTGGCCGACCGGGTGGAAGGCCAGCTGCGCCGCATCCCGGATCTGGACGTACGCCGCCTGGGCGACAACGTGGTGGCCCGCACCGGACTCGGGCGGGGCCGGCGGGTACTGCTGGCCGGCCATCTGGATACCGTCCCGGCCAACGGCAACGAGCGGGCCCGCGTCGACGGCGACAGCCTGTGGGGACTCGGCAGCGCCGACATGAAAGGGGGCCTGGCGGTCATGCTCGACCTGGCCGCCACTCTCGACGATCCGGCCGTGGATGTGACCTGGGTCTTCTATGCCGCCGAGGAGGTGGCCCGCCAGCACAACGGGCTGCTCCAGATCGAGGCCGCCGATCCGTCGCTGCTCCGGGCCGACGCCGCCATTCTCGGGGAGCCCACCGGGGCGCTGATCGAAGCCGGGTGCCAGGGCGTGCTCAAGCTGGAGGTGTCCCTGGCCGGGTCCCGGGCGCACACCGCCCGGCCGTGGATGGGGGTGAATGCGCTGCACCGGTTGGGGCCGCTTCTGGAGCGGGTCGCGGCGTTCGACGAGCGACGGCCGGTGATCGACGGTTGCCGCTACCGGGAGGCCCTGCAGGCGGTCGGCGTGGAGGGAGGAGTGGCGGCCAATGTGGTCCCGGACAGGGCCACCGTGCTCCTCAACCACCGTTTCGCACCCGACCGCGACGAGTCGGCCGCCGAGTCTGCCGTGGTGGCCTGGCTGGAACCAGCCCTGGACCCGGCAGTGGGGGACAGCGTCACCGTCGTGGACTCGAGCCCGGCGGCATCGCCCAACCTGACGCACCCGCTGCTCGAGAAGCTCCTCGACGCCACCGGTTCCCCGCCCCGGGCCAAGCTGGGATGGACCGACGTGGCATTCTTCGCCGAACGGGGAGTGCCGGCGGTCAACTTCGGGCCGGGGGACCCCGAGCTTGCCCACACCGCCGACGAGCGGGTAACCCGGGCCGATCTGGACAAGGCCCGGGCCTGCCTGGCCGCCCTTCTGGCCGCCGGCGCCTGAGCAGGCCTTACCCCCGTGGCGCCACCGCCCTCCCGGACAGCGGCGCCACGCAGGCGCAGGCCGCAGTCCGCATCCCCTCCCGCACGATCGGCCCGCTGTACCAGCCGGGCTTACAGCCGGCGAAGGACGGTGACGACCTTGCCGTAGACGTGGACGTCGGCTGGGTCGAACACCATGGGGGACATGGTCGAGTTGGCCGGGTTGAGCACGACCTTCGCCCCCTTCCGACCGTAGGTCTTGACCGTCGCCTCGTCGCCGGGTATTCCGGCCACCACCACGTCGCCCTTGTCGGCCTCCTCCTGTTGGCGGACCACCACGAAGTCGCCGTCGAGGATCCCGGCCTCGATCATCGAATCGCCCCGGACCCGCAGCATGAAGAGCGAGCCGTCTCCGGTGAAGTCCTCCGGGAGGGGCAGTAGCTCCTCCACGTTCTCCTGGGCCAGCACGTCGGTACCGGCGGCGACGTCTCCCAGGAGCGGGACGTGGCGGGTCGGACGGCGCTCGATGGGCGCCCCGGACAGGGCGTCGTAGCGCACCTCGATGGCCCGCGGCTTGGTGGGATCCCGGCGCAGGAAGCCCTGGCGCTGCAGGGTCGTCAGGTGGGTGTGCACGGTGGACGACGAGGTCAGCCCCACGGCCTCGCCGATCTCGCGCACCGAGGGCGGATAGCCCCGCTCCCGGATCTGGGCCGCGATGAAGTCCAGAATCTCCCGCCGCTTACCTGTGAGCTCCGTGTCGGCCAAGGTCCGTTCCTTTCGCTCCCCGCAACTCCCGGACGGGAGCCCTTACGCGATTTCACGCTACCCGATGTCCTGCCCGGAGGCAAACATCTGTTCGAATTTCCCATTGACAGCGAACGCACGTTCGTGGTCTCATGGTGGGGAACAAGCGTTCGACCTGGGTAGGGCGGTGATTCGCTGGAGGGATACCCGGGCCTGATTGCTCGCACCGAGCCGCAACACGTCGTTTCGTCTCATCGAAGAGGAAGGTCCTCCAGTGGTCGCTGTTCTTGCAGATAACCGTCCCTCTCATTCCGGCCGGGCCGATCTCTACGCCGCCGCCCGGCTACGGGCCCAGCCGAGGCCCCGCCTCCACCCGTCCGTCTACCGTCGGCGCCGCCTGATGGCCGTCGGCCTCCTGCTGCTCGCTGTCGCGGCTGCGCTGGTGACGGTGCAGGCGGCCCTGGCCGGCACCGGTGGTGGTCCCCTCGCCACCACCGGTGCTGCTGCCACCCAGGCGGGGCAGATGTCGGCCGCGTCGGCCGAGGTGTACGTGGTCCGGCCTGGGGACACCCTGTGGTCGATCGCCCGCCGGTTCGATCCGCACGGCGACGTGCGGCCGCTGGTCGACCGACTGGCCGCCCGGATCGGCGGCGCCACCGTGTACCCGGGGGAGCCGATCCCGGTTCCAGGGGGAGCGCCGGCCTCCCGGTAGGGCCGCCTGGGGCCCCGATTGACCACCCGATGACCACCCGATGGTCGCCCACCGGTTCGGTCCCGGACCGGCGCCGGCCCGACGGAGCGGGATAGCGTCGGGGCGTGCGTTGCCCGCGCTGCTCCGCTCTCGACGACAAGGTGGTGGACTCACGGTCCGCCGACGACGGATCGGCCATCCGGCGCCGGCGGGAGTGCCTCACATGCGGGTCGAGGTTCACCACCTACGAACGGGTGGAGGAGGTGCCGCTCATGGTGGTCAAGCGGTCGGGGCAGCGCCAGGCTTTCGACCGCACCAAGATCGTCGCCGGTATCGGGGCGGCGGCCAAGAACCGTCCGGTGGGGTCGGCCGCCATCGAGGCGCTGGCGGCCGACGTCGAGGAGGCCCTGCGCCTGGCCGGCTCGGAGGTGAGTTCCGAGCAGGTCGGGATGGCTGTCCTGGAGCGGCTGCGGGCTGTTGACGACGTGACCTACCTGCGCTTCGCCAGTGTCTACAAGGACTTCTCTGCGGCGGGCGACTTCGAGAGGGAGGCCGGACTGTTGAAGTCGACCGAGCCGAAGCGGTTCGAGCCCTGATACCCCTTCGCCGGCCCGGCCGGCCTCTCGGGACAGCCCGGGTCCGCGCCCGGGGCGGGCGGGGATAGCTTCTAGGCGCGTCGGCTGTTACCGCCGGCGCCGGCAAGTGGAGGTGGATTGGGGATGCGAGTAGGTGTGCTGACCGGCGGCGGTGACTGCCCGGGGCTCAATGCCGTGATCCGGGCGGTTGTCCGCAAAGGGGAGGTCGCTTACGGCGACGAGTTCGTCGGGTTCCTCGACGGGTGGCGGGGGGTGGTGGAGAACCGCACCATGCAGCTGGACGTGGAGCGCTGCCGCGGCATCCTGCCCCGGGGCGGCACCATCCTCGGCACCTCCCGCACCAACCCCTACAAGGTGGACCAGGGGGTGCCGCGGGCCCTGGACAACCTGCGGTCCCAGCGCATCGACGCCCTCATCGCCATCGGCGGTGAGGACACCCTGGGGGTGGCCAACCGGCTGACCGGCGAGGGGGTGGCGGTGGTGGGTGTGCCGAAGACCATCGACAACGATCTGTCGGCCACCGAGGTGACGTTCGGTTTCCACACCGCCGTGCAGATCGCAGTGGAGGCCATCGACCGGCTGCACACCACCGCCGAGTCCCACGACCGGGTGATCGTGTGCGAGGTGATGGGCCGCCACGCCGGCTGGATCGCCACCTACGCCGGTATCGCCGGCGGGGCGGCGGAGATCCTGGTGCCGGAGGAGCCGTTCGACATCGACTCCGTCTGCCGCAACCTGAAGAACCGGCACGCCAAGGGTCGCTTCGCCTCGATCGTGGTGGTGGCCGAGGGAGCGGTGCCGGCTGAGGGCACCATCACCCTGGTGTCGCGCGAGGTGGACCAGTTCGGCCATCCCCGCCTGGGCGGGATAGCCAACATCCTGGCCGAGGAGATCGAACAGCGGACCGGGTTCGAGACCCGGGTGACCATCCTGGGCCACATCCAGCGGGGCGGGACGCCGACCGCCTTCGACCGGGTGCTCGCCACCCGCTTCGGGGTGGCCGCCATCGACGCCGTCCACGAAGGCGCCTTCGGCGAGATGGTGGCCCTACAGGCCGACCACATCGTGAGGGTCCCGCTGAGCGAGGCGGTCAGGGAGTTGAAGACCGTCGACCACGACCTGCTGCACAACGTGGCCGAGATCTTCTGGGGCTAGGGACGGGACCGGCCGTACCCTCCACCACGGGCCTCTGACAGGAACCCTCTACCAGTCCTCCGGTTCCGGTCCCGGCGCCGCGTCCATGGCACCCACCGACTCGAGCAGTTCCCGGAACGGGTCGAACAGGTGGGGTGCGGCGGCGACCACCAGGCGGTGGCCCAGGACCTGGACCACCGCCCCCGCCTCGGCCGCCACCAGCGCCCCGGCGCTGAGATCCCACGGGTTCAGGCCCCACTCGTAGTAGGCGTCGAAGCGGCCGCCGCCGGTCCAGCACAGGTCCAGGGCGGCCGACCCGAGCCGCCGGATGTCGCGCACGGCGGGGATGACCCCCGCCGCCACCTGTGCCTGCCAGCGCCGGCGCTCGGCCCGGTAGCCGAAACCGGTGGCCACCAGAGCCGTCTCCAGGGTGGACCGGTCGGCCCGGACCCGGCAGCGGCGGCCGTTGAGGAACGAGCCGTGGCCGGCCAGCGCCGCCCACACCTCGTGGCGGGACGGGTCCACCACCACGCCGGCCACCGGCCGCCCGTCCATCTCGGCGGCGATCGACACCGACCACTGGGGGATCCCGAACAGGAAGTTGGTGGTGCCGTCCAGCGGATCGACCACCCAGGTCACCCCGCTGGTGCCGGGCCGCGACGTGCCCTCCTCGCCCAGGACGGCGTCGTCTGGTCGGACCCTGCTCAAGAAACCGGTGACCGCCGCTTCCGACTCGCGGTCCACGTCGGAGACCATGTCGGTGGCCGAGATCTTGGTTTCGACACCCGAGACGTGGCTGCCGCCGCCGGGCGCCCCTTTTTCCAGGATGACGGCGGCTCGCTGGGCGGCCTGCAGGGCCACTTCGGCCAGTTCGACGGCCAGCGGTTCGGGGGCCTCGGCGCCGACGCCGTCCAGCCCGAAGGCCTCGGCCGGCTCCCATGACGTGAAAGGTCGGGGGGCGTTTTCGGTCATCAGCCAGTTGTAGCGTACGGTGGGGCGGTGCTGGTCGACCTGCGTTCCGACACCGTCACCCGCCCCACGCCGGAGATGCGCCGGGCCATGGCCGACGCCGAGGTGGGCGACGACGAGTACGGCGAGGACCCGACGGTCAACCGGTTGCAGGATGCCTTCGCCGAGCTGCTCGGCAAGCAGGCCGCCCTGTTCGTGCCGTCCGGAACCATGGCCAACCAGGTGGCGCTCCGGACCCTGACCCGCCCCGGCGACGCCGTGGCTGTTGGAGCCCGCCAGCACGTGGTGGTCTACGAGGAGGGGGCCGGCCCCATCAACGCCGGTGTCACCTTCCTCACCCTCGACGACCGTGAGGGGTGGCTGGCCGCCGGGGCCGTCGAGGAGGTCATCGAATCCGGCTTCCACCACCAGCCCCGTGTCAAGCTCATCGCCGTCGAGGACAGCCACATGGCCGCCGGGGGCCGGGTGTGGCCCGAGGCGCGCATGGGGGATCTGGCGGAGGTGGCCGACCGCCGCCGGGTGCCGGTGCACATGGACGGGGCCCGCCTGTGGAACGCAGCCGTGGCCACCGCCACCCCGCCGGCCGAGCGGGCGGCGGCCGCCACCACGGTGATGTGCTGCCTGTCCAAGGGGCTCGGTGCGCCGGTGGGGTCGCTGCTGGCCGGGCCGGCCGACGTGATCGAGGAGGCCCGGCTTCAGCGCAAGCGCCTCGGGGGCACCATGCGCCAGGCCGGCGTCATCGCCGCCGCCGGGCTGGTGGCCCTGGGCCGGATCGACCGCCTGGCCGAGGACCACGCCCGGGCCCGGGCCCTGGCCGGGGCGGTGGCCGAGCGGTGGCCGGACATCGGCGCCGACCCGGCGGCGGTCGATACCAACATCGTCACCTTCTCCCCGCCGGACCCGGCTGCACTCCTGGAGCACCTGGCCGACGGCGGGGTCCGGGCCGGCACGGTGGGGCCCGGGCGGGTCCGGCTGGTGACCCACGCCGACGTGGACGAGGCCGGCATCGAGCTGGCCTGCCGGCTCATCAGCAAAGCGCCCTGACCGTGGCCGGCCTGGTGTTCGACGTTCCCGCCGTGGCCCTGGCGGTCTACGCCCATCCCGACGATCCCGACGTGGCGGCCGGCGGGACGCTGGCCCGGTGGGCGGCGGCCGGCTCGGTGGTGCACGTCTGCATCTGCGCCGACGGCGACAAGGGCTCCCTCGACCCCGACAACGATCCTGCCGAGCTGGCCCTCCGGCGCCGTCAGGAG
>DASSZD010000082.1:0-18839 GCA_035702985.1 Acidimicrobiales bacterium | reverse complement strand
TCTTGAGTCCCCCCAGGGTGGCCTCCATGGTGGCGTACTTGGCCATGAGCAGCTTCTGCTGCTCGTCCACGATGGTCTGGTACATCTGGATCTGGGGAGTTATCGAGACGTTCTGGTTCTGCAGCCCCTGGACCGTCTGGGTGATGGATCCATGCACCGGGTCGGCGCTCTGATAGGCCAGGTTGGACAACGCCTGGGCCAGGCCGGGGGCGTACTTGACGGTCCCCAGGTCGCCGGCGCTGGTAGCGGTCACCTGCAGCGACAGACCCCCCAGGGTGGGGTCGTCGACCGGGGCACTGAGGAACTGTCCGCTTCCGGTGGCTGCCACACCGTTGATGGTCCCGGCCACGTCCATCCCGGAGAATGTCTGCGACGCCGCTCCGCCGGTCAGGCCCAGCGAGCCGGCCGCGGCCGGGTTGGAACTGGTGACGGTGAACGACGACGCCGACCCGTAACCGGACGCGATCAACTGGAGGGCGTTGCCGTTCACGCGGGCGGTCAGTCCCATTCCCTGGGCCGCGAAGGCCGAGTTGAGTCCGCTGGCGATGCTGGCCAGGGATTGCCCCGACGAGGTGGTGAACGTGGCGCTGGTCGATCCCATGGCGATGTTCAGCGTCTCCCCGGACCCCACCGAACCGGTGGACAGGGTCGACCCGGATGCGCTGGCCTGGGTCGCCGCCTGGCTGATGCTCACGTCGTACGAGCCGGCCGCCGTGGTGTTGCTGGCGTAGCTGAACTGGACCTGGCCGGTGTAGGCCGCCGAGTTCGGGGTGAAGCCCGCGCCCTGGGTGAACAGGTTCTGGACCTGGCTGGGATCGGCGTTGAAGGCGCTCTGGAAGGCCGTCTGGTCGAAGCTGATCTGCCCGTTGTCGATCTTGATCCCGACGCTGGCTGCGCTCCCCACATTCGAGGTCCCCACCGCCGAAGCGAAGGCACCCAGCACCGAGTTGGTGAGGCCTTGAAGGATGGCCGATCCCATGAGAGGGCCGCCCTTCTTGGTGGCCTGGTTGTAGCCGGCGTACTTCTGGATGTCCGACAGGACGGTGTTGGCATCGTCGACCAGGCTCTTGACGCTGCCGGCGATGGCCGAAGCGTCCGAACCGACCGTGACCGTCACCGGGTTGCTGCTCACCTGCTGGGCAGTGATGCTGAGGCCCGGTAGCAGCCCGGTGAAAGTGTTGTTCTGGGAGGAGATCGTGTAGCCACCGGGACCGCCTACCTGGATCTCGCCGTCCTGGCCCGCTACTGCGGTCTTCAACGATCCCAGGGGGGAGCCGGCGAAGGCGGTGGGGTCGATGGACAGATCCCCTCCGGTACCCGTGCTGGACGAGGAGACCTGGAGCACGTACTGGTTGGTCCCGGTCTGGACCGCCGACGCCACCATGCCTGCTCCCGCTGAGTTGATGGCGTTGACCACGTCAGACAGCGACCCGCTGCCGGTTGACACCTGGTGGGCGGTGACCGAACCAGCCGTGATGAGCGAGCTTCCCACCGCGGCCGCTCCAGACGATCCCCCCAGGGTGGCGGAAATCGTCTCGCCGGCGGGTCCGTTGAGGGTCAGGGCCGCCCCCGGCGCCACGGTGGAGATGGTGTTGGCGGTGCCGTCCACGTTGACCACGGCGTCCACTCCGGTGGCCGTACCGGCTGACAGTCCCAGGGTGGACAGGGCGCTGCCGTTGTTGATCTGAAGGCTCTGGGTGGATCCCTGGTCGACGGTGGCCAGAACCAGATGACCGGAGCTGTCGTAGCCGGCTTGTAGGACCCCCGCCGCCCCGGCCGCGCTGATCGCCGAGTTGACTGCGCTGAGCAGTTGGGAGCCGCTGTAGCCGCCGGCGGGGCTCCCGGCCAGGACCAGACTGTAGGCGGTGGTGCCCACGGTCACGTTGAGGGTGTCGTTGCTGCCGCTGGTGATGTTGATGCCGGACGTCTGGGACTGCAGGTCCGTGTTGCCCGCCAGGGTGGCCGCCTGCGAGGACTGTGTGACCGAGACGGTATGGTCGCCCATGGCCACTCCGGTGCCGGCCGAGAGGGTGGCGAACCCCAGTTGGCTGGCCCCCTCCGACAGCAGCAGGCTCGACGAGCCGGTGATGATCTGGGAGGTGGAAGACGCCGTGCCCGACGAGACCAGCGAGTTGGCTGCGGCCAGCTGCAGGACGCTGAACTGGACCGATCCGAGGGGCGTACCGGCTGCTGCCGTGGCGGTGGCCACCCCCGAGTCGGAGGAGGTTGCGCTACGGGCGTTCCAGCCGCTGCTGCGGGCCAGCGTGTCCGCCGCGCTCTTCATGGCGACCATGTCCGAGGAGATCTGTTGGTAATCGCCGATGTTCGCCGTGAGCGTCGACTGCTCGGCCTGCAGGCTGTTGATGGGGATCTCGAACGGCTGCAGCTCCGCCTGGATGATCTGCTGGGTGTTGATGCCCGAGACCATCCCGTACGACACCACCGGCGGGGTCCCGCTGGTCCCCGAGGAGCTAAGTGACATGAACCTCTACCCTCCTTTCGTCTCTGACCAAGAGCGAAAGGCCGGTCCCGGCTGACCCGGGACCGGCCTGGTCTTCGCTCGTCCTGGAACGGTTACTGGAGTAGCTTCAGCACCATCGACGGGGACTGCTGAGCCTGACTCAGCATGGCTACGCCTGACTGCATCAGGATCTGGTCCGTGCTGTAGGTCGTCGTCTCCTGGGCGAAGTTGACGTCCACCAGCCCCGAGTAGGCGGCCTGCAGGTTCTGCTGACCGACGGTGAGGTTGGCCACGATGGCGTTCAGCTGGTTCTGCGTGGCGCCCACATTGGCCTCGATCGACGCAACCGTGTTGATGGCGGCCTGGATCGACGCCACGGCCTGCGAAGCCAGGGCGGACGTGGAGATCTGCAGACCGGCGATGCTCAGAGCGCCGGCGGACGCCCCGGAGATGCTGAGCTGCAGCTGGTTGGTGGCGAACGCCCCGACCTGGAGCACCTGGTTGGAGAAGTTGCCGTCGAGCAGCTTGGTGGTGCCGAACTGGGTGGTGTCGGCGATCTGGTTGATCTGGCTGACCAGCGCCTGGAACTCCTGGTCGTTGGCGTTCAGCGACTGGGTGTCGTTGGTCGCGCCGTTGGCGGAGCTCAGGGCCAGCGAGTTCATGGTCTGCAGGATCGACGCCACCTGGTTGAGGGCGCCGCTGGCCGTCTGGATCAGCGACACGCCGTTCTGGGCATTGCTGATGGCCTGGGTGTAACCGTTCGACTGGGCCTGGAGACCCTCGGCGATGACATAGCCGGCCGGGTTGTCAGCGGCAGTCTGGATCTGCAGCCCGGACGACAGCTCGGATATGGCCTTGGTCATGGCCTGATCCGTCTGGTTCAGGTTGTTGTAGGCGTTGAGTGCCTGAAGGTTGTTGTTGACTACGAGAGAAGACATCCGTTCCTCCTTGGAGCCGGACCCGACTCCTTCGGGCCCGTATAGGTGCCCACCGATCGACTCGGTTTTGATGGGCGATTTCAGCTTCGGTAGCGGCGTGCGTCGCCTTTAGCGTTCCTGGCCGAACGTTCCCTGCGATCCTTTATGTCCGATCTGCCGCCCGGTGGAGCCTCGGTCTGGCGAGCGGGCGCGCCGGGACGTTTCCCGTATACGTCAAGCTGGACCGATTTTGCGTCGATACGTCGGCCATGCCGAGAACCCCGGTAACGATCGCCCTGCCGGTCTGGAACTCTTGGGAGACAACCCGAGGTTGCCTGGACGCCCTCCGCCAGACCATGGGTATCCGGGACCAGGTCATAGTCGTCGACAACGGATCCTCGGACGCGACGACTTCCGCACCCGCCCGTTACCCGTGGATCGAATACATCCGTCATGAGGAGAATCGGGGTTTCGGTGCCGCCTGCAACGCCGCCCTGGCCAGGGCCCGGCACGAGATCGTCGTCTTCCTCCACAACGACACCATCCCGCTCGGCAGATGGATCGAGCCTCTCGTCGAAGCGCTTTCCGATGCGGCCGTGGCGGCGGCGGGTCCGGTGTCCAACAACGCGCCCGGTTCCCAGTGGGCGACCGGAGCGGGCTACGGGGACGGCGGGGACATGCGGCGGTTCGCCCGGGCCTGGGCTCACGCTCACCGCCACGAGCAGATCGGCACCGAGCGTCTCAACAGCTTCTGCCTGGCCGCCCGCCGCACCGCCGTCCAGGAAATCGGCGGTTTCGACGAGGGATACCACTCCGGCGGCTACGACGACGACGACCTGTGCCAGCGCCTGGTGCAGAGTGGCCACACACTGGTGATTCGCCCGGGCTCGTTCGTCCACCACGCCGGGCAGGTCACCTTCGCCGCCAACGGCACCGACTGGTTCGACGAGAAGGAGAAATGCCGTCACCGGTTCGCCCGGCTCCACGGAGCGGATGCGGTGACGGCTCATCCCGCTCCCCTCCTCTCGGCATGCATAATCACCAAGGACGAGCGCGAGCGGTTGCCGGACTGCCTGCGGTCGCTGGAGGGCGTCGTCGACCAGGTGGTCATCTACGACACCGGCTCGACCGACGATACGGTGCAGATCGGGCGGAGTAACGGGGCGACCGTGATCGAAGGGTTCTGGGACGACGACTTCTCGAGGGCCCGCAACGCCGCGCTCCAGCATTGTCAGGGGGAATGGATCGCCTGGCTGGACGCCGACGAGACGCTGTGCTGCGACGACCACAGCGAGCTGCGCCGGTTCCTGGCCGGGACCCCATTGGACCAGGACGGATGGTCCGTCCGCATCGAGAACCTCACCGGCGCCGGGGTCGGATCGCAGTCGATCCACCACGCCAGCCGGTTCTTCCGCAGACGACGGTGCGAGTGGGCCGGACGCCTCCACGAGCAGGTTGCCCGTCGCGGTGATCACGGCCCCATCCGCCAGTACGAGATGGGCGGCGTGGCCCATCTGCGTCATACCGGGTATCTCGACGCCATGCTCCGGTCGCGGGACAAGGCGGAGCGCAACCTCCGGGTCGCCGAGGCCGAGATCGAGCAGAACGACGGCTGGGACCGGAGCTACTCGCTGACATCCCTGGCCCGTTCGCTTCTCCTCTCCGGCCGGATCGACGAGGCCCTGAGCCGCATCGAGGAGGCTTTGAGCCTGGGGGGCAACAGCATCACCCGGCGCCTGGCGGTCAGCACCGCCATCGACGCCAGCGTGGCCACCGGCCGCCTGGACGAAGCGCTGGAGTGGTGCGCCAGGTTCGCCGACGAGGGCGCCGAGCCCAGTGCCATCGACCGGGTCGAGGTCCCCGTCCGCCTGGCTCGAGGGGAGTTCGACCGGGCGCTCGTGCTGCTGGACCGGCTGGAACCAGATGTGACCGACTCCGATGGCTTCGCCACCACCACTGGATCCCTGGCGGCCCAGCGGGCGCAGGCGCTGGCCGGCCTCGGCCGGTTCAGCGAGGCTGCCGACACCCTGCTCTGCTGCCTCTCCGAGGAGGGGATTCTGGACACCCATCTGGGAGCCGTGGTCGAGTACCTGCGGGAGTCCGGCCGGGATCTGCGGGACCTGGCGGCGGCCATCCCGGCCGACCGGACCCATCTGTTCCTGGCCCAGGTCCTCCAGTTGCAGCCCGAATTCGCGGACAGCGTCCTGGAGGCGTGCCTGGCCGGAAATGTGGACCAGAAGACGGTCCTGGCCACTGCGTCCAGCCTGGGCCTCCGTCTTCCCGTCGATCGGGCCCTGATGTGGTCGGCCCGGTTGCGGGCCGCCGGTTACGGATCGGCCTGCCCCCTCATCAGGCTGGCCGAATCGGACGCCGCGCCGGCCGACCGGGCCCGGGCGGCGGCCACTGCCCACGCCGCATTCGGGGATGCCCGGGCCGCCAGCCTCTTCAGCCGGGCACTTTCCGACTCCTCCGCTCAGGACCGCACGATCATCCTGGCCGAAGCGTCGCAGCTGTGCCCCGACCTGTGCGCAGCCAGCGAATCGAGCCTGAGCAGCGCCCGATGACGTCCGGCAAGCGGGGCGCCGGCAAGAAGCCGTCCGGGCGGGTGACCGCCGGCCGCAATAGGGGATCTCTACCCGGCTCCCTTCTCTGGCTGGCTCCGTTCTTCAACCACTCCGGGTACGGAGAAGAAGCGCGCGGCTTCGTCCGGTCGCTCGACAGGGACGGGGTCCCTATCGCGATCCGCAGCAGCGGTGACGACTCGAGCTCGTTCGTCGATCTGCTTCGGGACACTCCTGACCTCGCCAAGACCCTGAGCCGGCTGCTCGGCCGAAAGACGACGCCGCCGGTTACCACCGTTATCCACCTGCCCGGATCGGCCATGCATCGCCCCGGGGGATCCTCGCTGGTGATCGGCCGAACCATGTTCGAAACCGACGGCCTACCTCCAGGCTGGCCGGAACGGATCAACCTCCTCGACGAGGTGTGGGTGCCCGCCAGCTTCAATGTGGAGACCTTCAAGGCTGCTGGAGTGCACACGCCTACGTTCGTGGTGCCCGGAGGTGTCGATGCCGCATTGTTCCGACCCGATCTCAAACCCCTCGAGGTGCCGGGCCGGAGGGGGGTCACGTTCCTGGCCGTCTTCGAGTGGAGTCATCGCAAGGCTCCTGACGTGCTCCTCAAGGCGTGGGCGCAGGCCTTCGGACCCGACGACGATGTCTCCCTTGTCCTGCGCTGCTTCACGAGGTCCAAGTTCGCCGGGGACAGCACTCAAGGAGTCGAAGCGCTCATCGAGCAGGAACTGAACGAGGCGGGGTATGACCGAGCGGCAGTGGCGCCCATCATTGTGTGGGGGCGGCAGCTGTCGGCCCCCGACATGCCGAGGCTGATGGCCGCCGCCGACGTCTTCGTTGGAGTGTCACGCGGCGAAGGCTGGGGACGACCGTTGCTGGAGGGGATGGCGTGCGGCCTTCCGGTCATCGGAACCCGCTGGGGTGGAAACACCGAATTCATGGACGACGGCAACAGCCTGCTGGTGGACATCGAGGGCTTGGTAGAAGTTGACGATCGGATGGACGCCGCTTTCTACCGGGGGCAACGTTGGGCCCAGCCGTCAGTCGATCATCTGGCCGAACTTCTGCGACGGGCAGCCACCGACGAGGCCCTTCGCCGTCAGCTTGGCAAGGCCGCCCGGCGGGATGTAGAACAGCGGTGGCAGTGGCGACACGCCGCCCGCAGCGCCGCTCTCAGGCTCGCTGAAATCACCGGTGACACCCGCAAGTCCACCCGGGCGGCGTCCGGCCAATCGTCGGGGGCGGACCCATCGGTCCGGTTGTCCAAGGAACGGATCCGGTGGTGCGGAGACATCTACTCCGACCACGGCCTCGCCAACGTCAACCGGGAACTGGTGGCCCGCCTGAGCCTGGACCCTGCTCTCGGTTTGGAGGCTGTCACCACCGAGGTCCCTCCTTTTCCACGGGAGAACATGTCGATCCTGGCGGGGGTCCCTGGCGCCGGCCTGGGCCGGGGGTCGGGCCCGATATCTGTCGAGGTGAGACACTTCTGGCCCGCCGATCTCTCGGCTCCCATGCAGGGGAAGCTGGTGGTGATCCTGCCGTGGGAGTATGGCGGGGTACCGGCCGAATGGATCCCCGCGCTTCACAACGATGTCGATGAGATCTGGGTCCCGACCTCCTGGGTGAGAGACGGGTACATCCGCAGCGGAATACCAGCCGACAAGGTTGCCGTCATACCCAACGGCGTGGACGTAGACACCTTCACCCCTGACGGCCCCAGACTGACGTTCGCCAAGACACATTCCCGGCGGCTCTTGTTCGTGGGGGGTGCGATCTACCGGAAGGGATTCGACCTGCTCCTGGACGCCTACCGGGAAGAGTTCGGCCCGAACGATGATGTCTGTCTGGTCGTAAAGCCTTTCGGATTCGACGGTGTGTACAGCCGGTCCAGCATGGGCCGGAAGCTTCTCGATGCTGCCTCCGACCCGCTGGGACCGGCCATCGAGATCATTGACCGTCACCTCAGCCGGGACGAATTGGCGATGCTGTACCGGAGCTGTGACGTCCTGGTGCACCCCTACCGAGGCGAGGGTTTCGGGCTGCCCGTGGCGGAAGCCATGGCATGCGGGATCCCCGTCATCGTGACCGGCAGCGGCGCCTGTCTGGACTTTTGCGACGACACGACCGGATGGCTCGTCGAGGCGACCGAGATCCCGGGAACGTTGGTGGACTGGACCCCCGGTCCGGCGGGCTTCTGGTGGGCTGACCCCGACCGGGATCACCTGCGCCATCTGATGCGCCGAGCCGTAGAGGATGACGGCGCGCGTAGAACCAGAGGAGCAGCGGCTCGCCGCCGCATCGCTGAGGGCTTCACCTGGGACATCGCGACCGGACGGGCTGCCGGACGCCTCCGGGCCGTGATGGGCATCCCGCCGACGATGGCCCGGATCGCGGCCGACTCCGTCCAGTTGTCCGAGTCGGCTTGACGTCGGGACGGGAACCCGAGCAGCGAGCCGTCTCCCGCCTGCCGGATTCTTCTGTGGACTCGAGACAGGGGTGGCGCTCAGCCAGCCGCTGGCATCAACTGCACCGCGGCTGCGACATCCCCGTATTCGCTCCGGAGAGTGGGCCCACCAAGGTACCCCTCACAAGATTCGAGGAACTGGCCCCAGCGCTCGGTGAACCGGGCCCGGTCGATGTAGGAGGCTCGGAGATCCGGTTCGTGCACTGAGCCGGCGTGGATTCTCATCCCGACGCCCGGTTCACAGGCTGTCCACCAACCGAGCTGGCGAGCCGCCGCGGCGAGTGCCGGTCGGTCCATGGCGCTGAAGAACCCGTCGTCGAAGCCTCCAACGCTCCTCAGACACGCTCTCCGGACGGCCATCACCTCGGTTGGGACCACCAGATATTGGGATGCCTGCCCACCGGTCCACAGCTCTCCGTCGACCGGGGCGACCATGAGCATCTCGTCCGTCGGGCTCGTCGTCACGTAACCGCCCAGGGACCAGCCCCCCTTCATCCTCGGGTCACCCACGGCCGGGATGACGATCCCCACATCGGGTTCAGTCTCGAGCCGGCGCAACAGGGGTCTGGCCCAGTCGGCGGTCACCTCCACCGCGGCGTCGAGGAAGAACAGAACCTCTCCCGACGCGAAGGACGCCGCCAGATTCGCCTGCTGAGCCGGACCGCGTGCGGCCCCGGACTCAACGATCACCACATCTCCCTCGAGCCCGGCGAGCAGGCTGGATACCGCCACGTCAGTACCATCGTCGACCAGGACGGTTTGGAAGTCCTCGCAGGGTGGGTGAGTCGACAGCGCCACCAGACACCGCAACAGGCCCAGCAAGTCGCCGCCGGGTTGGACAATCACGGTGACGGACCGAGGCAGTCCCAATCTCCGCACCCGGACCTCGTTCGGCGCAACCCGCGCCGTCACCGTCATGTTCGGAGCGAGATCGTTGGACTCGACGGAGAAGCCGGCATGCAGGAGCAACTTCTCCAGGCTCGCAGGTGTCCACCCGGTGTGATGGGCGTCCCAGGCCCCGGCGGGACCCCACCGGTGACCGCCGTAGATGTTCACTATCGCCTGATCGCTGTTCTCCTCGAGGATGATCCGGGAGAGCTCCTGCAGGTTCGGTACCCGCACCGTTAGGACCCCCCCGGGACGTAGGACGCGACGCCACTCGGCCACGAGCCCGAAGGACTCGCTCAGGTTGAAGTGTTCCAGGACATCAGAGGCCAGGATCTCCTCTACGGAACCATCGGGAAACGGCAGCGAGCGTGCGTCTGCCACGACGTCTGCAACATTCCGTCGCAGATCAACGCTCACCCAGCCTTCTTTACGGACAGATCCGGCGCCTATGTTCAGCCTGTGTCCTGCTGGCTCCGGACTCACCAATAGGGACAATCGGCATCCGCAGAGACGTGCTGTAGGTATCTCTGCTCGCGGCGGAGGGCCAGGCCGGGGCAAACGACCCTGCCTACGGCACGAGCGTCTCAAGGTCTCCGCCGCCCGGACCGATAGCTCTGACTGAGGCGCCGCCAGGAAGGCGAGCCAGACGGGCCACGGACGGTCCAACCAGATCCGACCCTGTCAGCTCAGCAGCCCTGAGGTATCCGTGCGCAACCGTTCCGGTCTCATAGGCGTTCCCGCCGCGGTCATCGCCATCGTGGTGATGCTGGTGGTGCCGATGCCGAGCATCGTGCTCGACATCCTCATCAGCGCCAACATCAGCGCGGCGGTGATCATCCTGCTGATGACCATGCACGTGAAGAAGCCGCTCGACTTCTCCGTGTTCCCGTCGGTGCTACTGGTCGCCACCCTGTTCCGGCTGGCCCTCAACGTGTCGGCCACCCGGCTGGTGCTCCTGCACGGCTTCGCCGGATCGGTGATCTCGGCGTTCGGCAACTTCGTGGTGGGCGGCCAGATCGTCGTCGGCCTGGTCGTGTTCCTGATCCTGATAGTGATCCAGTTCGTGGTGGTCACCAACGGCGCCGGCCGGGTGGCCGAGGTAGCCGCCCGCTTCACCCTCGACGCCATGCCGGGCAAGCAGATGGCCATCGACGCCGACCTCAACGCCGGCCTGATCGACCAGATCGAGGCCCGCCGGCGCCGGCAGGAGATCGCCGACGAGGCGGACTTCTACGGGGCCATGGACGGCGCCTCCAAGTTCGTCCGGGGCGACGCCATCGCCGCCGTGGTGATCACCGCCATCAACCTCATCGGCGGCCTGTCGGTGGGCATCGTCCAGCAGCACCTGTCCATGACCGACGCGGTGCACCGCTACAGCCTGCTGAGCGTGGGCGACGGCCTGGTGTCGCAGATCCCGGCCCTGCTGCTGTCCATCTCCACCGGCCTGGTCGTCACCCGGGCGGCCACCGACGACGAGGACTTCGGCACCGACGTCATCGGCCAGATCCGCCGGCAGCACCGGGCCATCACGGTGGCCGGGGCGGTCATGGGCCTGCTCGGGATCGTGCCTGGCCTGCCCCACGTGGCCTTCCTGCTCATCGCCGGGGGCCTGCTGCTCGCCGGCCGGCGGGCGGCGGCCAGCCATGAGGCCGCCGAGGCGGCCAAGAAAGCCGCCCCCGCCGACGAGCCGGTCGCCGCCGACATAGACCCGGACAGCCCGCAGGCTCTGGCTGCCGAGATGAAGGTGGAGCCGCTCGAGCTGGAGATCGGCACCAGCCTCATCGACCTGGTGGACACCAACCGGGGCGGGGACCTCCTGGACCGGGTCAAGGGCCTGCGCCGCAAGCTGGCGGTGGAGAAGGGCCTGATCATCCCGTCCGTGCGGACCAGGGACAACGTCAACCTCGACCCGAACGCCTACACCATCCGCATCAACGGGGTGGAGGTGGCCCGGGGGTCGGCGCCCCCCGGAAGGGTGCTGGCCATCGGCGACGGCCTCGACATCGTGCCCGGCGAGGCCACCACCGAGCCGGTGTTCGGTCTGCCGGCCAAGTGGGTACCGGCCGAGTCCCGCCAGCAGGCGCTGATCGCCGGGGCCACCGTCATCGACCGCTCGTCGGTCATCACCACCCACCTGGGTGAGATCTCGGCCCGCTACGCCGGCCGCCTGCTGTCAACGCAGCAGGTCCGCCAGCTCCTGGACCGTATGAAGGCCAACGACCCGGCCGTGCTCGAGGAGATGGCCGGCGCCCAGCTCAGCCTGACCGAGATCCACCGGGTGCTGTGCAGCCTGCTGGACGAGGGCGTCGCCATCCGGGACCTGGTGCGCATCGTCGAAGCGGTCACCGTCAAGGCTCGCCAGACCAAGGACCCGGACGCCCTGCTGGAGGCCGCCCGCCAGTCCCTGGGGCCGGCCATCACCGCCCAGTACGCCAAGGACGGCTCGGTGGCGGCCATCACCCTGGATGCCGCCCTGGAACGCCAGCTGCTGGGGGCGGTCCAGACCGGCGACCACGGCCCCTATCTGGCCATCGACGGCGGGCTGGCCGAGGCGCTGGTGCGCGAGGTGCTGGCGGTGGCGTCGAGGGTGGAGCAGACCGGCCGGGACGCCGTGCTCATCTGCGCCACCCGGCTACGGGTGCCGCTCCAGCAGCTGGTCGCGGCGGGAAGCAGGCGGATCGCAGTGCTGTCCATCAACGAGCTCGGGCCGCAGGTCCGGGTGGAGCGCATGGGAGTGGTAAGTGTCGCAGCAGAAACAGTTTGAGGGTTCCGACATCCGGGTCCTCCTGGACGAGATCCGCACCACCTACGGAACCGAGCCCACCATCGCCAAAGCCGAGACCTTCCGCTCCGGCGGCGTGATGGGCTTCTTCCAGCGCGAGCAGTACCGGCTGGTCGTGGAGGGAGATCCGGGGGATGCCGACACGGCACAGATGCGGGCCCTCACCGCATCCGAGGACCCGCCCGCCCCCCGCAGGCAGGTGGGCCGCCCGGCCGGGCTGCACTACGCCGGCTCCAAGCGGCGGCCGCCCTCCCCCGGGGTCCACGGGCCGACCACCGGGGACCACCGACCCCCGGCCAACGGGCGGCAGTCCTCACTGGCCGACTACACCGCCGCCGCCCCGGCCTCCCCGGCCGGCGGGCCCACGCGGCCGGCGGCTGCCGCGTCCGCGCCCACCGCCCGGCGCAGCTCCCCGCCGGCGCCGGCGGTGCAGGGGCGACCGGCCGCCGGGACGTCCCGGCCGGTGCCGGTCGGCGACGCCCTCGCCGCCCCGCGCCCGTCCCGACCGCGGCCCACCCCCGCGGCCCCCACGGCCGGCCGGACCGTGTCCGACCCGGCTCCCAGGCCGGTGCCGGCGCCGGAGATCCGGACCATGCCGGCCGGACGGGTCACCGCCGACATGGCCAGCACCGACCTGGCCGGCGACGAACTGACAGGAGCCGACCACCTGGCCTCCCTGGCCGAGGCAACCGAGGATTCCTTCGTTCCCTCCTTCGTCTCCCTGAGCGCTCCCGCCCCGGTCGAAGCGGCCCCGGCCCCGGGCATGACCCCCGCGCCGGCCATCGCGGAGGAACCGTCGTTCGAATCGGTCCTGCGCCGGGTGGCCGACATGGTGGACGGCCCGGCGGCCGTGCCCATGGTGTGGCCCTCGGTGGCCAGGGCCGACCTCCTGGCCCCGCCTCCCCCCCCGCCGCCGGCGGCCACCCACCTGGCCGCTCCGGCTCCCGAAGCGCCCGCCGCACCGCATCCCGAGGTGGCACCGGCGCCCGACGGGGCCGGCCTGACGGCGGAGGCGCCCCCCCACCCCAGCGCCGCCCGGGCCGACCTCGAGGAGCGGATTCCCCCCGCCGCCCCGCCGGCAGGCGATTCCGCGGAATCGCCCGGGGACGCCGGTACCGACGGCGCGGACGAGGACCCGGTCTGGGTCCTGGCCGGCGGCCGGTCGGAGCCCGGGGAGGAGACCCCCTGGACGGCGCCGGCCACCCACCCGGTGGAGGCGGTCCCGGCCCCCGCCGAGGAGACCAAGGGATCGGTCCCGACCCGGAACGCGGCGGACACCGAGCGCCGCCTGGCCCTCCACCGGGTCGGCTTCGACTCCGAGAGCGTGACCGCGGTGGAGGCGGCCGCCGACCGGGGGGACCTCGAGATGGCCATCCTGGAGTTCTTCGACTCCGTCCCGGCCGCGCCGCGCCTCCCCGACCGCAGCGGGGCGCTGATCGTGGTGGTCGGTCCCGCCGAGCGGGCCGCCGCCGAAGCCAGCCGGATCGCCGGTGAGGTGGGCGCCGACCCGGGCGGGGTGGTGCACGCCCGGCCGCCGCGGACGCCCGACCGGCTGGCCGGGCCGGCGATCCACAGCGTGGAGGACGCTCAGGAGATCGCTCCCGGCCTCCGGCGGGGCCGGGTGGGCGTGGTGGCGGTGGAGACGGCGGTCGGCGCCACCAGCACGGCGTGGGCCAGCCGGATCATCCACGCCCTGCGCCCCACCTGCGTGGTGGGCGTGGTCGACGCCATGCACAAGACCGAGGACATGGACGCCTGGGTGGCCGCCCTGGGGGGACTCGACGACCTGGTGGTGGACAACATCGACACCACCGTCTCCCCGGCCCGCATCCTGGACCTGGACGTGCCGGTGAGCCGGCTGGGCCAGCACCCCGCCACCGCCGCCAGGTGGGCGGCCACGGTGCTGGACCGGATCGCCCCGGACCCGGCGGCGGCAGACGCCGCTTGCGGCGGCCCCGGCCCGGGTCAGGATCCCCGCCGGTGAAGGTCCGCCACCCGGAGCTGGTCCTGGCCGCCGCCACCGCCGTCTGCCTGCCCATGGTGCCCGGGCTGCTGTCCGGCCAGATCAACGGGTCGGCCGCCGCCGAGCGCTTCCTGCTGGCCCTGCTCGGCTGCTGGATCCTCGGGTCCATGCTCAGCTGGGTGATGACCACCTACTCGGAGCAGTCCCGCCGGGCCCACATGACCAGGGTCCTCCAGGGCGGCCGCCAGGAGCGCAGAGCCCCGGCGGCCGTCGCCCCCGACGAGAAGACCGACTGAACGGCGCCGGCCATGTACCTGCCCCAACGTTCGGTGCTTTCGTCGCTACGCACCGCCTCAAGCCTGCCGGTTACGCAACCGACAATCGGTTCGCGGCGGTTTACACGTGAAACGGCCTCAGGAGGACACCGGATGATCGCGCTCAGTCACTTCGGGAGCGGGAAGCGCATCGCTTTGAACATCGACCTGATCGAGAAGGTCGAGGAGACCCCCGATACCGTCATCACGCTCACCAACGGTGCCCGCTACCTGGTCCAGGAGTCGCTCGAGGACATCATCGAGAAGAGCATCGAGGTCAAGGCCCGGGCCCTGCTGCTGGCCCACCAGATGGAGCTGCCGCCCGACGGCCAGCGCCTCCGGCTCCTCCCGGGCGGCGACCACCACCCACTGGAGGAGCGACCGTGAAGGTCACGCCGCTCGACCGGCTCACCCCCATCGCCGTGGCGGGGGCCCTCGCCGCGATCATGGTCGCCATGATCATGGACGGCTCCAGCCCGGCCGTCCTGTTCAAGCCGGCCCCGCTGCTGCTGGTGTTCGGCGGCACCATCGCGGTGGGCCTGGGCGGGTTCATGAAGCGCGACATCAAGGACATCAAGAGCGTCCTCAAATCGTCCTTCGGGGTCCCCGACCCGAGCGCCGAGGAGGACATCGAGCACATCTTCAACTTCGCCTCGGTCGCCCGCAAGGACGGCCTGCTGGCCCTGGAGTCGGCCGCCCAGGACGTCACCGACCCGTTCCTCAAGCAGTGCGTGCAACTGGCGGTGGACGGAACCGACCCGGAGGAGATGCAGGACATCCTCGAGGGTGAGATCGCCTCGCTGGAGGAGCACAACAAGGTGGGGGCCAAGTTCTTCTCCGACCTGGGCGGCTTCTCCCCCACCCTGGGCATCATCGGCACCGTGGTGGGCCTGATCCACGTGCTGCAGAACCTCAACGACCCGTCGACCATCGGGGCGGCCATCGGTTCGGCGTTCACCGCCACGCTCTGGGGGGTGCTGGCCGCCAACGTGTTCTGGCTGCCCATCTCCAACAAGATCAAGCGGGCATCCCAGCTGGAGGTGCAGCGCAAGCGCATGATCGTGGACGGGATGCTGGCCGTCCAGGCCGGCAGCAGCCCCCGCATGATCCGGGCCCGGATGGAGTCGCATCTGCCTCCCAGCGCCAAGGTGGAGGCGAATGCGGCATGAGCCGGCGATCGCGCCGGCACGGCGGACACGAGGAGGCCCACGCCAATGAGGAGCGGTGGCTGCTCACCTACGCGGACATGATCACCCTCCTGCTGGCGCTGTTCATCGTGCTGTTCGCCATCTCGACCATCAACCAGAAGAAGTTCCTGGCCCTGGCCCTGGGCCTGAAGGAGAGCTTCGACCCGAAGCCGGGCATCCTCCCCAACCACAGCGGGCTGCTGCAGGAGACCAGTCTCACCAAGAGCGCCGGCCAGCAGATGACCCCTCCCTACAAGAGCCCGATCACCCCCACCTCGCCGCCCGCCCACCAGACCTCCGCCGCCGGGCCGACCACCACCGCCTCGACCATCCCGGCGTCGCAGCTGACCCAGGTCGAGAAGCAGCTCGAGGACGCCCTGCAGAAGGCCGGGCTCAAGGGCTACGTGAGCCTGCAGAACACCACCCGGGGGGTGGTGGTGCAGATACTCGCCGACAAGGTCTTCTTCGCCACCGGGTCCGCCGACCTGGGACCCCTCGGCAACCAGGTGGTCGACACCGTCTCCACGGTGCTGCGGACCGACAGCTACAACGTCAACGTCGAGGGCTACACCGACAACCAGCCGGTGACCGGCGGCCTGTACAGCTCCAACGAGGAGCTGTCGGCCGTCCGGGCGGTCAACGTGGTGCTCCGCCTGGAGAACACCGACCGCATCGATCCCAACCGGCTGTCCGCCACCGGATACGGCGACACCCACCCGGTGGCGCCCAACACCACCCCCCAGAACATGGCCAACAACCGCCGGATCGACATCGTCATCCTCTCATCCCAACAGAGCCAACCATGAGCACGACCGCTGCCGCCCTCAAATCCCAGCCCAAGGCCGACGAGGATCCCCAGGATCCGCCCAAGAAGTCCAAGAAGAAGCTGTTCATCATCATCGCGGTGCTGGTGCTGCTGATCGGCGGGTACGAGGCCAAGGCAATCCTGCTGGCCCCCCACTACAAGCCCGGCCAGAAGGTCCCGATGGGCAAGATCCTGCCGCTGGACCAGCTGACCGTGAACATGTCCGACGGACATCTGGTGCAGGCGTCCATATCGCTGCAGCTGTCCAGCGTGGCCGCCCCGTCGACCATGAGCTCGGACCTGCCCCGCTTCGACGACGCCGCCATCGGGGTGCTGTCGACCCAGACCTACCAGGGCCTGCTGCCCGCCGCTGCGAGGGAGCACGTGAAGCAGGAGATCCTGCAGGACTGCCAGAAGATCGCCGGAACCGTCGACGGGGCGGCCCAGCAGGTGACCGCCATCTACTTCACCGGGTTCGTACTGCAATGAGGGGTTCATCGATGAACGGGGAACAGTCATGACCGAATCCGCCCGCGACCTCCCCCTCGGGGACCGCGACTGCCGGCCTCTCATCGAGTGCCTGGCGGAGGAGCAGGGCGCCCTCGAGCACCTGCTGTTCAAACTGCGGGAGCAGCACCTGGTCCTCGTTGCCGGCGAGCACAGGTGGCTGGCCGCCTGCACCGCCGAGGTGGAAGCCGCCGTCACCCGTCTGACCGGCATCGGCCAGAGACGGGAGCAGCTGGCCGCCGCCGTGCACGCCGCCCACGGCCTGCCTCCCCGGTCCAACATCTCCGCTCTGGCCGACCACGTCGAGGACGAGCTGACCTGCCAGGTGCTGCTGCAGCGCCAGCGCAGCCTGCGTGACGCCCTCGACCAGGTGCGGCGCTGCTCCCGGCAGAACCGGGAGCTGCTGGCCCAGGGTCTGGCCGCCACCAACGACGCCCTGGCCCTGCTCGGCACCGTCCCCACCTACGACGCCAACGGAACCACCGCCCGCTCCGCCACGCTGACCGGCGGAAGCTTCGACGCCCGGGCGTAGCCGACCATGCCCAACATCGGTCTCAACATCGCCGCCTCGGGGGTGGACGCCGCCCAGACGGCCATGGACACCATCGCCCAGAACCTGTCCAACGCCAACTCCCCCGGTTACGTCGCCGAGACGGCGAACCTGACCACCAACCCCGGAGGCGACGTCCTCGGGGTGGGCGACGGGGTCAGGGTCACCTCCGTGTCGCAGGCCAACGACACCCTGCTGGTGAACAGCGTGCAGCAGAGCCAGGGGGCGGTGGCCCAGAGCTCGGCCCTGCAGCAGATGCTGCAGCAGGCCCAGCTGGCGTTCCAGGAACCGTCGTCCAGCGGGGTGTCCGCCGACCTGTCCAGCTTCTGGCAGGCGTGGGACAACATCGCCAAGAACCCCACCGACCCGGCCGCCCGCCAGCAGGTGGTCGACCTGGCCCAGAACCTGGTCACCGACTTCAACCAGGCCAACCAGCAGCTGCAGACCACCTCGGACAACGCCAGCACCCAGCTCGGCAACCTGGTCACCGAGGCCAACCAGCTCCTCGGCCAGGTGGCGACCATCAACTCCCAGATCTACGCCGCCCAGAAAGGCGGCGGATCACCCAACTCGCTCATCGACCAGAGGAACCAGCTGATGAGCAAGCTGGCCACCGACATCGGGGCCACCGGATCGACCCAGGCCGACGGCACCTTCCAGGTGAAGGTCGGCGGGGTGACCCTGGTCGCCGGCGGCTGGTACGACCAGCTCAAGCAGGTGCTGGGCACTCCCGAGAGCCTGGTCACCAAGACCAGCGGTGTCACCCTGCCGGCCAGCGCCGGGACCGCGGCCGGGCTCCTGGCCGGCATGAACTCCTACATCGGAGGCAGCAGCGGGTACCGCGCCCAGCTCGCCACCGTGGAGGGTGCGCTGGCCAACTCGGTCAACACCGCTCTCGGCAACGGGGTGACCACCACCGGGGCCAGCGGCAGCGCCTACCCGCTGTTCCAGACCGACGCCACGGGCAACTGGACCGTCAACCAGTCCATCGTCTCCGACCCGTCGCTGATCGCCGCCGCGTCCAGCACCTCCACGGCCCCGGTCAACGATGGGTCCAACGCCCAGGCCATCGCCAACATGTGGGACTCCGCCACCGGCCCGGACGCCGCCTACCGCAACCTGGTCCAGCAGGTCGGCGACCAGGTCAGCTCGGTCAACAACCAGGTGCAGGCCCAGACCGGTATAGCCAACGCCGCCCAACAGAACCTGCAGGCCGTCACCGGCGTGGATCCCAACCAGCAGCTGGTCAGCCTCATGAACTTCCAGCAGGCCTACCAGGCTTCCGCCAAGGTCATCTCGACCGTGGACTCGGCCATGCAGGCCCTGATGGCGGCGGTGTGAGCGCCATGACAGACGTGAGAGGAACCCGCGGATGAGCATGAACCTGTCGGCCATCTCCTACACGCCGACCATCATCAGCAACCA
>DASSZD010000038.1:0-12167 GCA_035702985.1 Acidimicrobiales bacterium | reverse complement strand
CTAGGCCGAGCGGAGGTCGAAGCGGTCGAGGTTCATGACCTTGTCCCACGCCGCCACGAAGTCGGCCACGAACCGGTCCTGCCCGTCGCCGGCGGCGTACACCTCGCAGATGGCCCGCAGCTGGGAGTTGGCGCCGAACACCAGGTCCACCGCGGTGGCCGTCCAGCGGGCCTGACCGCTGGCCCGGTCCCGGCCCTCGTAGACGTTCTCGGCCGTGGCCGCCGCCTTCCACTCGGTGCCCATGTCGAGCAGGTTCACGAAGAAGTCGTTGGTCAACGTGCCGGGCCGGTCGGTCAGCACCCCGTGGCCGGACTGCCCGAAGTTGGCGTTGAGGGCCCGCATGCCGCCCACCAGGACGGTCATCTCCGGGGCGGTCAGGCCGAGCAGGTCGGCCCGGTCCACGAGCAGGCTCTCCGGCTGCCGCTTCTCCCCGGCCCGCAGGTAGTTGCGGAACCCGTCGGCCGCCGGTTCGAGCACCGAGAACGACTCCACGTCGGTCTGCTCCTGTGACGCGTCGCCGCGCCCGGGCGTGAACGGGACCTTGACGTCGTGACCGGCATTGCGCGCCGCCTGCTCCACCCCGGCGCAGCCACCGAGGACGACCAGGTCGGCGAAGGACACCCTTTTTCCTCCGGACTGGGAACGGTTGAAGTCCTGCTGGATCTGCTCGATGGTCTGCACCACCTTGGCCAGCTCGGTCGGGTCGTTGACCTCCCAGTCCCTCTGGGGCGCCAGGCGGATCCGCCCCCCGTGGGCCCCGCCCCGCTTGTCGGTACCCCGGAAGCTGGCAGCCGCCGCCCAGGCGGTGGAGACCAGCTGGGGGACGGACAGCCCCGACGCCAGGAGGCGGGCCTTGAGGGCGGCGATGTCCTCTCCGCCGATCAGTTCGTGGTCGACGGCGGGGACGGGGTCCTGCCACAGCTGCGGCTCGGGCACCCACGGGCCGAGGTAGCGCGACACCGGGCCCATGTCCCGGTGCAGCAGCTTGTACCAGGCCCTGGCGAAGGCGTCGGCCAGCTCCTCGGGGTGCTCGTGGAAACGCTTGGAGATGGGCCCGTAGACGGGGTCCAGCTTCAAGGCCAGGTCGGTGGTCAGCATCATCGGGGCGTGCCGCTTGGACGGGTCGTGGGCGTCGGGCACGGTGGTGCGGGCGGCCGGATCGGTGGGGGTCCACTGCTTGGCCCCGGCCGGGCTGGTGGTGAGCTCCCAGTCGTAGTTGTAGAGGTTGTCCAGGAACCCGTTGTCCCACCTGGTGGGCTCGGTGGTCCACGCCCCTTCCAGCCCGCTGGTCATGGCGTCGTCGCCGGTGCCGGTGCCGAAGGTGTTCCGCCAGCCCAGGCCCTGCTGCTCTATCGGGGCGCCCTCCGGGTCCGGCCCGACGTATTCGGCGCTGACGGCGCCGTGGGTCTTGCCCACGGTGTGGCCGCCGACGATCAACGCCACCGTCTCCTCGTCGTCCATGGCCATGCGCCGGAACGTCTCGCGGATGTCCCGGGCGGCGGCCAGCGGGTCGGGGTGGCCGTTGGGGCCCTCGGGGTTGACGTAGATCAGGCCCATCTGCACCGCGCCGAGGGGGTTGGCCAGGTCCCGTTCGCCGCTGTAGCGCTCGTCGCCCAGCCAGGTGTCCTCCGGGCCCCAGAAGATCTCGTCGGGTTCCCACATGTCCTCCCGGCCGAACCCGAAGCCGAAGGTCTGGAACCCCATCGCTTCGTAGGCGCAGTTGCCGGCGAAGATGATCAGGTCGGCCCAGGAGATCTTCCGGCCGTACTTCTGCTTCACCGGCCACAGCAGCCGGCGGGCCTTGTCCAGGTTGGCGTTGTCGGGCCAGCTGTTGATGGGGGCGAACCGCTGGGCTCCGGTCCCTCCCCCGCCCCGCCCGTCGTGGATGCGGTAGGTGCCCGCCGCGTGCCAGGTCATCCGGACAAAGAGCGGCCCGTAGTGGCCGTAGTCGGCGGGCCACCACTCCTGGGAGGTGGTCATCACCTCGATGACGTCGCGCCGCAGAGCCTCGACATCGAGGGTCTTGAACTCCTCGGCGTAGTCGAACCCCTCACCGAGCGGATTGGATGTCCGGGCGTGCTGGCGGAGGGGCTGCAGGTTGACCTGGTTGGGCCACCAGTCCTGGTTGGACATGGGCCGGTGGGCCGCCGGGGTCGGGTGTGGGATTGCCGGGTTCTCGCTGTCGCTGCCGCGCTCGGACACGTCGCTCCATCTCCTGTTCTGCCGTCCAACGGCTTTCTGCGCCCAGAAGAGCCGTCCACGCAGCCCCCCTGCCTCCGTGTCCGCACGCTACCCACCGGGTTAGAATGAGTCAAGAGTGAGAACCCGTCCAGTACTTCGTCCCGGATAACCTCCTGGCAGCGGAGTCCGAGGAGGCAACCATCAGCGAGTTGGTCCAGAGGCTGAGGGACCGGGGTTGGCGGCTCACCGCCCAGCGACGGGCCGTGGCCGAGGTGCTGGCCGGTGAGCACATCCACCTGACGGCCGACGCGGTCTACAGCCGGGCTCAGCGGGTCCTGCCCGAGATCAGCCTGGCCACCGTGTACAACACCCTCAACGAGCTGGTGGGCATGGGCGAGGTGCTCGAGATCTCCACCGGGGACGGCCCCAAGCGCTACGACCCCAACACCACCGCCGCCCACCACCACCTGTACTGCGTCGGCTGCGGGGCCCTGCGCGACGTCACTCCCGTGGGCACCGAGGGCCTGGCGCTGCCGCCCGGCCAGCAGCACGGGTTCGAGCTGCTCGACACCGACATCGTGTTCCGGGGCCGCTGCCCCGACTGCCGGGCCGCCGCCGCCCGCATGTCCTGAGCCGACCGGGCCGTCGACGGGCCCCCGGGCCGGCCCGCCGTTCCGATTGATATGCGTGCACCCGCTTCCCCGTTTCCGGACGGCCATGGCGGGCCGGGGCGGAACCGGCCTGCGCGCTACAGTGTCCGGCCGAGGAGAGGTGCGAGAGCGGCCGAATCGGACTCACTGCTAATGAGTTGACTTGGGAGACCGGGTCCGGGGGTTCAAATCCCCCCCTCTCCGCTCGACATAGCCCCACCAATGGGTCAAACTTGGGGACAGGGACCCGATGAGGCCGAGCCGCGTACGAGCGGTCGGCCCGGAGGGGGGTTGCGGTGCAGTCAACTATCGGCACGCGTAGAAGGGCGGGCCCGGCCACGCCGGCTCCCTTCGTGGAGATCGCCCGTCTGGACCGGGACGGCACGATCGTGTCGGTCAACGGGGAGTGGAACCTGTTCTGCGTGGCCAACGGCGGCGACCCCGACCGGTGCGGGCCGGGCCGGTCGTACCTGGAGATCTGCGACTCCGCCGGCGATCCGGCTTCCACCAGCGTCGGGGCCGCCATCTGCTCGGCCCTGGACGGGGACCTCCTGACACCGAGGAGCCTGTCCCTGGCCTGCGACAGCCCGGCCGAGGCCCGCTGGTACGACCTGGCCGTATACCCCCGCTTCGACGACTGGGGCTCGGTGCTCGGAGCGGCCGTGGCCCTGTGGAGGTCGGGGGGGCCGGCCAGCGAACCGGTCCCCGATGACGGCGTGCTGCCCCTCCTCAAGGAGGCCAGCCGGGCCATCGACGCCCTCTGGCGGTCGGCCACAGGCGACCAGGCGGGAGGACCCCCGGACCGGGCCGCCCCGTCGGCCATACAGCTGGGGGAGGCCAGCCAGGGGGTGCACCGGGCGCTGATCGCCCTGGCCGGCATGTCCTACGACGGGCCCGGCCCCGAGGGCCCCACACCGGTCGGGGTGGTGCTGACCGCCTCGGTGGTCGACGAGGCCATCCAGCGCCTCAGCCGGGCCAGCCTGGAACTCCACCACGCCGCCCGGCGCATCCCGGCCGGGCAGGGCGCCGACCACTGGGGAGCGGCCGTGGTGGAGCTGGACCTGGTCATCCAGGACCTGCGCCGGATGGCTTTCGCCGGATCCGGCCCGCATGTGAAGAAGTAGCAGGCAAGAGGGACCTTGGTCTCTGTGTCGCCTCCCGGCCCGGCGTAACCATCGAGGTCCGAGCCGAGCAGAGGAGGCCGCCGTGCGCAGGATCCCGGCCACCGGCGACATGTCGGTGGCAGAGTGCTGGGACAGGCTGCAGGGCGCGGCGTGCGGTTTCGTGGCCCTCTCGGCCCGGGCCCTGCCGGTCGTCCTGCCGGTGCAGTACTACGTGCAGGACGGCCTGATCGTCATCTGCCTCGGACCCGACGCCCCCTTCCACCCGGTGCTGGAGGACGTGGTGGTGGCGTTCGCTGTCGAGTCGATCAACCCGGCCACGTCCTCCGGGTGGACGGTCCACGTCCAGGGGATCCTGCGGGCCGACCCCGGCCCGTTGCCGGCCTGCCCGACCGGGGCCGGGCGAATCGCCCACATGGAGCCGATCGCCGTCACCGGCTGGCACGTTGAGTTGTGCCCGCTGCGCACCGCCGGTCGCCCCACTCCGGCCACTTAGACGGCCGGCCATGCGGACGGCGGCGGACGCCCGGCCACCTCGACGCCCGCGGAGGCTCGGCTACCTGGCAGCCGGCGGAGGCCCGGCCACCCGGTCGCCTAGACGCCCGCCCCGCCCCGCCCCGCCTCCCGAACGCCGGCGCCGGTCAGCCGTCCTGGCGGTGCACCAGCCACGACCGGGCCTGGTCCCGGGGGCGCACGACCACCTGGTCGATGTCCACGTGACTGGGCCGGGTGGCGGCGAAGGCGATCACGTCGGCCACGTCGTCGGCGCTGAGCGGCTTCATCCCCTCGTACACCGCGTCGGCCCGGTCCTGGTCTCCGTCGAAGCGGACCAGCGAGAACTCCGTCTCGACCATGCCCGGGTCGATCTCGGTGACCCGCACCGGTCGGCCGACCAGCTCGATGCGCAGCACGTCGTTCACCGCCCGCACGGCGTGCTTGGCGGCGTTGTACCCCCCGCCGCCGGCGTAGGTCTCGAAGGCGGCGATGGACCCGATGTTGATGATGTGGCCGTCGCCGGAGGCCAGCAGGCGGGGTAGCAGGGCCCGGGTCATGCGCATGAGGCCCATGACGTTGGTCTCGTACATGGTGCGCCACTTGTCGTCGTCGGCCTCGGCGACGGGTTCACGGCCGAGGGCCCCGCCGGCGTTGTTGACCAGCAGCCGGCACTCGGGGCCGACCTCGGAGCAGAACCGGTCGACCGACTCCTGGTCGGTGACATCCAGGACGGCGCCGCGCGCCCCCGCCCCGATCTCGGCAGCCAGGGCCGAGATCCGTCCGGCCCGCCGGGCGCCCAGCACCACCTCGAATCCCTCCGCGGCCAGGCGGCGGGCGACGGCCGCCCCGATCCCGCTCGAGGCCCCGGTTACGACAGCGATCCCACGGTTGGTCATGGTTCAAGGGTACGGAAAGGGGCCGGTCCCCCCGAGACCGGCCCCTCTGCCCGATGACTGAACCGCACCCCGGGGCTTCGTACATGCTCCATTGCATCTGCGACCCTGCTGCGGATCGGGGTGTGGCCGCGATGGTAGGGAACGGTCCGCCCCTCGGGTATGGCCCTTTCGGGGCATTCTCGGACCGCCGGTATAACTAGTCCCCGGGGGGCGCTTGGCCGCTAGCGCCGGCCCGGGTGGATACTGGACGGGTGCAGCGAAGCGACCTGGACCGGCCCCCCGCCCCGGCCCGGCCCCGCCGGACCCGGCGGCCCGTCCCGCTCAAGTGGGCCATCGTGGCGCTGGTCGCCGCCGGTGTGGTGCTGGTCGGCGGCCCGTGGATCTTCTTCAACGTGGTCGAGTCCCCCACCCCCTCCAAGCTGGCGCTGCCGGCCGTCAAGGGGGCGCCGACGTCGGTGGCTCCCGGACCGGTCAGCGGCACGTGGACCGTAGGCCCCGGCTCGCAGGCCGGATACCGGGTGGAGGAGCAGCTGTTCGGCCAGTCGCACACGGCGGTGGGCCGCACATCGAAAGTGACCGGGGGGATGGTCATTTCCGGTACCGAGGTCACCGCCGCCGACTTCACCGTGGACATGGCCAGCATCCGATCCGACACCCGGTCCCGTGACGCCCAGTTCAACGGGTTCATCATGGACACCGCCAACCATCCCACCGGCAGCTTCCGCCTGACCAGGGCCGTCCAGCTGGGGCAGGTGCCGCCGGTGGGACGGACCGTCTCGGTGCCGGCCACCGGGGACCTGACGCTGCGGGGGGTGAGCCGCCCGGTCACCTTCACCCTCCGGGCCGAGCGCCTCGACGGGGCCATCGACGTCAACGCCGAGATCCCCGTCACCTACAGCCGCTGGCACATCCCCAACCCCAGTTTCGCGGTGGCCAAGCTGGGCTCGACCGGCACCATCGAGGTGCTGCTGCACCTGGTCCCGAAGACCTAAGTTTCGGGTCCATGGGTGACCCTGAACTCACATTCCGCACGGCCCGCCAGCTGGCCGCCGCCATCCGGGCCAAGGAGTTGAGCCCGGTCGAGCTGCTCGACGCCTGCCTGGAGCGCATCGACCAGGTCAACGACCGGGTCAACGCCGTCATCTGGCGCAACGACGACGAGGCCCGCGCCGCCGCCCGGGCCGCCGAGGAGGATGTGGTCAAAGGGCGGCCCGACGAGCTGCCGCCCTTCCACGGGGTCCCGATTCCCATCAAGGACCTGACGCCCGTGGCCGGATGGCCGGTCACCTACGGTTCCCGCGCCGCCCCCCAGGGCGCGTCCAGCGAGAGCGAGCTGATCGTGGACGCCTTCCGGCGGGCCGGTTTCGTCCTGACCGGGCGGACCAACACCCCCGAGTTCGGCCCCATCACCGCCTCGGAGAACCTCCGCTACGGGATATCCCGCAACCCGTGGAACCTCGACCACACCCCCGGCGGGTCGAGCGGGGGGGCGGCGGCGGCCACCGCGGCCGGGCTTTTTCCCGTAGCCCACGGCAACGACGGAGGCGGTTCCATCCGCATCCCCGCCTCCTGCTGCGGGCTGGTCGGGCTCAAGGTCAGCCGGGGCCGGGTGCCGACGCTGGTCAACAGCTGGGAGGGGGGCGCGGTGGAGGGCGTGGTCACCCGTGACGTGGCCGACACCGCCGCAGTCCTCGACCTCGCTTCCGGGCCGGACCGGGGGGCCTGGTACAACGCCCCGGCCCCCGAGCGCCCGTTCCGGGACGAGGTCGGGGCCGACCCGGGCCGGCTACGGGTCGGGCTGCTCCAGCGGGCCCCGTTCGGGCTGCCCATCGACCCGGTGTGCGCGGCGGCCGCCTCGGCCACGGCGTCGGTGCTGGAGGGCCTGGGCCACCACGTGGAGCCGGTCGACTACGACGTGCCGGACGAGTTCCTGGGGGCGTTCATGGCCGTGGTCAACACCGGTCTGGCTGACTACGAGGGCATCGACTGGGAGCGTACCGAGCCCCACATCCAGGCCAACCGGGCCCGGGCCCAGGAGATCGACAGCCTGGCCTACGTGAAGGCGGTGCACGACCTGCAGCGGTTCAGCCGCCGGTTGGTGGCCCGGTGGGGCGCCGAGTTCGACGTCCTGCTCACCCCCACCATGACCATCCTGCCGCCGGCTGCCGGCGAGGTGCTCGACGCCGTGCACGGCCGCACCCAGGGGGGCGCCCCGGCCATGCAGGTGTTCCAGATGGCCGTGCTCACCTCCGGGTTCAACATGACCGGCCAGCCGGCCATATCCCTGCCCACCCGCACCGACCCCGGCACCGGCCTGCCCGTCGGGGTGCAGCTGGTGGCCGGCCCGTGGGAGGAGGCCGTCCTGCTGAGGGTGGCCGCCCAGCTGGAACAGGCCATGCCCTGGAGCGATCGCCGGCCATCCCTTTGACAGCTGTAGAAAACTTAAACGCAACAAACGCACAACAGACGCCCAATTAGGGTCTGAAAATGCGGCTACGTGCCGCCTATCCGGCTTTACTCAACTGACCAGTTCAGCGTAAGAGGCGCTGCCCCTTTTTCGGAGGCCTTGACGGGTCTCGGGGCGGTGCCGGTGCGGCGGAGAAGCTGCAGATTGGGTCACCGGACCGACGGTTCGTCGCGGGCTCAATGCGGTTTCTTCTGTCGCGCCACGACGGAAAGGACCCCCGTGCGACGACGGAAGCACACCCGCAAATCGACCATCCCGGCCGGCCTGGCCCTGGCCCTGGCGCCCTCCATGTGCGGCCTCGCATATTGCGGGTCCCCGGCATGGGCCAGCCCCGGCGTGCCGGCCGCTCCGGCCCAGGCGGCACCGGTGCTGGGGGCGGCTCGGGCCCTGGCGGCGCCGGCCGCTCCGGTCCCGGCAGCGGCTCACCCCCCGACGGCGGCTGCGGCGTCGGCGGCGCCGCCCGCTCCGGCGTCGGGGTCGGCACCGGTGCTGGTGGCCGTTCCGGTGCCGCCCGCAGCCGACGGGCTGGCCGAACCGGACGGATCGCTGTGGACCCTCCGGGGATCGTGGCCGTCCATCCCGGGCCTGGCCCGGCCGGTGCTGGGCTGGACCGCCCGGCCCGGCGGCGGGGCCTGGGAGGTGGCCGGAGACGGGGGCATATTCAGCCGGGGGGGCGCCCCGTTCTACGGCTCGACCGGCAACATCCGGCTCAACCAGCCGATCGTGGGGATGGCGGCCACGCCCGATGGCGGCGGGTACTGGCTGGTGGCGTCCGACGGCGGGGTGTTCACCTTCGGCGACGCCGGCTTCTTCGGCTCGACCGGCGGCATCCGCTTGAACAAGCCCGTGGTGGGGATGGCGGCCGCCCCGGACGGGCAGGGCTACTGGCTGGTGGCGGCGGACGGGGGCATCTTCCCGTTCGGCTCGGCCGTCTTCGCCGGCTCGGCGTCGGGGCGTATCCAGGCTCCGGCCGTGTCGGTCACCGCCAACGGGGACGGCTACGACGTGGCGGTCGGCGACGGCACCCTGTGGTCGTTCCGGCCCGGGGCCGCCCCCGCCGAGAGCCCGCTACCGGTGCCCGCATCCGAGCTGGCCCCCGAACGGGAGGCCCGCCTGGCCCAGCAGGCGGTGGACACCGCCCTGGCCCAGGTCGGCAAGCCCTACTCGTACGGGGCCGCCGGCCCCGGCGCCTACGACTGCTCCGGCCTGGCCATGTACTCCTACGCCACCGCCGGCATCGGCCTGCCCCGCACCAGCGCCGCCCAGTTCGACGCCTCCCCGCACGTGCCCACGAGTGACCTGCAGCCGGGCGACCTTGTGTTCTTCGGCGCCGGAGTCACCCACGTGGGCCTGTACGTGGGCGACGGTCGTATGGTCGACGCCCCCCATCCGGGAGCGTCGGTGCGGGTGGAGTCCTACCGGTACTTCGGGCCCATGGTCGGCGCCACCCGCCCCACCCTGGGCCACTAGTTCCCGTGCCCGTGCCCGTGCCCGGTCGGTGCCCGGTCGGTGTGGGTGCCCGTGCCCGGCCGGTCTGCGGGGCCGTGCCCGGCCGGTGTGCGGGGCTGAGCCGGCCGGGTCGAGGGGGTGGGTTTCTGCCCTGAGCGGGATGTTCGGCACCCCCTCGAGCCGGAGGGCCGGCTACCGCCGGCTCGCTGGGACGGTCGTTCTGTGTCGAGGGGGTGGGTTTCTGCCCTGAGCGGGATATTCGGCACCCCTCGAGCCGGAGGGCCGATGGTCGGTTGCCCGGCCGGGGTGTGGGGGCTGAGCCGGCCGGGTCGAGGGGGTGGGTTTCTGCCCTGAGCGGGGTGCTGGACACCCTTCGAGCAGGTGGGGCGAACGCCGGCTACCGGTCGGTACGCGGGGGCCGATCCGGCCGGTCGGGGTCGGAGGGCCGGGTGTCCACCCCGGCGCCGTAGTCGAGCACCGACCGGGCCGCCGGGGGCCGGGGGGCGCCGGTGAGGTTCGACAGGTGACCCGACGGCGAGCCCTGTAGGGCCAGCGGCAGGGCCACGTCCTCCAGCGACTGCCGCTCGGCGGACACCCCGAGGAACATCTCGACCACCGCCCCGACGAACATCACGGCGGCGCCGATCATGTAGCCGATGAACAGCGCGAAGTGGTCGTGCCCGTTGCCGATCAGCTTCCCGTAGAACCACGGGCCGAAGGCGCCGAACGACTGGGCCACGGCGAAGAACACGGCGATGGCCTTGGCCCGCACCTCGACCGGGAAGATCTCGCTGACCGTCAGGTAGGCGGCGCTGGCTCCGGCCGAGGCGAAGAAGAAGATCACGCACCAGCAGGCGGTCTGGGTCAGCGCGTCCAGCGCTCCGGCCCGGAACAGACCGGCGCTGATCGCCAGCAGGACGGCGGCGATGGTGTAGGTGCCGGCGATCATCTTCTTGCGACCGATGCTGTCGAAGAGATGCCCGAGGAGCAGGGGGCCGAGGAAGTTCCCGGCCGCGAACGCCATGAAGTAGTAGGCGGTGGAGCCGGATCCGACCCCGTAGATCTTGGTCAGCACCAGCGAGTAGGTGAAGAAGATGGCGTTGTACAGGAACGACTGGGTGATCATCAGCGAGGCGCCGAGTACCGTCCGCTTGGGATAGGTCACAGCCAACGTCCGGGCCAGGGCGAAGAACCCGATGCTGTCCGGCTCGCGGACCTCGATGGCCTTGGAACTGTCGACCTCGGCCAGGTCGCCGCCGGTCGCCTTGACGTGGTCCTCGATCTCCTTGACCGCCGCCTCCGCCTCTTCAACCCGGCCGTGCATGAGCAGCCACCGGGGGCTCTCCGGCAGGTTGCGCCGGACGAACAGCACGATGAAACCGAGGGCGGGGCCCAGCAAGAAGGCGATGCGCCACGAGTAGGACGAGGGCAGGGCCTTGACGACCTCGAGGAACAGGACGGAGGCGATGAGGGCGCCCCCCCAGTAGGTGCCGTTGACGGCGATGTCCACCCGACCCCGGTACCGGGCCGGGATCAGCTCGTCGATGGCCGAGTTGATGGCGGCGTACTCGCCGCCGATGCCGGCCCCGGCGATGAACCGGGTCGCGTCCAGCCAGATCACCCACCCCTCCGAATGGCCGAAGGTGCAGGCGGTGAGGGCCCCGCCCAGCAGGTACACCCCCAGGGTGATCATAAACAGGTTGCGCCGACCCCACTTGTCGGACAGGCGGCCGAAGAAGATAGCGCCGAACACCTCGCCCAGCAGGTAGATGGTCCCCACCGAGAACGCCACCGACGCCGAGGACATGTGCAGCGCCGACTTGCCGGAGATCAGCGAGGTGGAGTTGCTGGCGATGGTGATCTCGAGACCGTCGAGGATCCAGGCCACTCCGAGGGCCACCACCAGCCGGGTGTGGAAACGCGACCAGCGCAGCCGGTCTATGCGGGCCGGTACCAGACTGGTTCGCCCGCCGCTGGGACGGGTGCTCAAGCCATCGACGAGTGTGGTCATCGGATCTCCCCACCTCCGGTTCGTGCGACAGAGGGAGCCTCGTGTTGTGGTCCGGCTATACCCACCGGGGGGCCGGTGGCAACGCAGGGTGGTGACGGTGGCCCTCCCGGCGTTGAACGGCGAGGGCGCGCCCGCCTTCGGCCACGACCCGGCCGCGATGGGGCGGAGGTGGGGACAGCGCCTTGGCCGGTACGCCGGACCTTTTTCCCGACCGGATGGCGGCGGCCGTCGAGAGACGGAACCTGGGCCGCCAATCAACGGATCAGCCGATCAGCGGATCACCACCGCCGGTCCGGCGCCGGGCCCCGGCTTAGCGGCTGGCCGTGTCGGGGTCGTCGCGGTCGATCCTCTCGAACGCCTGTTCCACCGTGTCCACGCCGGACAGGTCCAGGCAGTCGTCGGGGGTGTCCACGTCGGCCGGCCCCAACTCCGCCCACACCACCTTGCCGTCCCCCCGGTTGTCGATGCCCCATGTGGTGGCCAGGGTCGAGACCAGGGCCAGGCCCCGGCCGCTGGTGGCGTCCGGCGGGCAGGCGGCCTGCACCGGGAGCCGGGAGTTCTCGTCGAACACCTCGATCCGCAGCCGGGGCCCGTCTACCGTCACTCTCAGCTGGATGGCGGTGCGGGCGTGCAGGACGGCATTGGTCACCAGCTCGCTGGCCACCAGGACCGCCGCCTCGAGGTGGTCGGTCGCCTCCCACGAGGCCAGCCGGTCCCGTACGAACTGGCGCGCCACGATGACCATCTGGGGGTCGCTCTCCAGCTCCAGGCAGTCATCCATGGGGTCTCACCGGTCGGAACATGTTCATGTGGCACATCGGCGCAAGCCTGACAATGGTACCCCGACGACCCGGACAACCACCGCCTTTGCCGGGAACCGCCCTTCCCGGGCCTCCG
>DASSZD010000010.1:0-3716 GCA_035702985.1 Acidimicrobiales bacterium | reverse complement strand
CCCCGGTCCTTGCACTCGCGCGCCACCAGCTTGATCTCCTCCGGCTTGCGCAGGTTGCCGGGGTTGAGCCGCAGGCAGTCCACGCCGGCATCGAGGGCGGCCAGGGCCATCTCCACGTGGAAGTGGATGTCGGCGACGATGGGGACCGGGCTGCGGGGGACGATGCGGGCCAGGCCCTCCGCCGCCTCCTTCTCGTTGCAGGTGCAGCGGACGATGTCGGCGCCGGCCGCCTTGAGGGCGTAGATCTGGGCCAGGGTGCCCTCGACATCGGCGGTCTTGGTGATCGTCATCGACTGGACCGTGATGGGGGCGCCGCCGCCCACGGGCACCGAGCCCACCATCAGCTGCCTGGTCGGCCGGCGGGGGTAACGGGACGAGACGGTAGGCATCGCCCCCAGGGTACCCCCGGCGCCTAGGAAGCCAGGTTCCGCAGATCTATGAACATCGAGCCGACGGCGAAGAACAGGATGAGCGCCAGCCCGGCGTACATGATCGGCAGCAGCTTGGCCGTGTCGACCCGGTAGGGGCGGCGGATGCTGCGCACCCCTTCGTACAGGTCGACCGCCACCCGGCCGCCGTCGAGGGGGAAGAGGGGGACCAGGTTGAAAATGCCGATCGAGATGTTGATCACGGCCAGCAGCCACAGCACCGTCGGCAGGCCGCTCTCGCCGGCCTGGTGCAGGACGCTCGGCAACCCGATCACGGTTGTCAGCCGGTTGGGATCGGTGGCGGCGGCCTTCTGGTTGGTCACCATGTGTACGTAGGAGGTGACCCCCTGCAGGGTGACGAGGTGGCCGAGGGCGTCGAGGGTCCGGGCCCCCACCGACACGAAGGCCCCGCCGGCCTGGCTGACCGAAGCCGTGAACGACGAGTGGATGACGTCGCTGATGCCGACACCCAGCACCCCGACCTTGCCGGTCGGGAGCGAGCTCGGCCCCGATGTGTGGACCGTGTCGGCGGCGACGGGCGTCGGGTACAGGTGCACCGTGCGGCCCGAGCGCTCGACGGTCACGTCGAGGCGGACGCCCGGGTGGTGCTGGATGTACGAGGCCTGCTGCTCCCAGCTGGAGAAGTGGTGACCGTCGATCGCCACGATGCGGTCCCCGAGGCGGAAGCCGGCCTGCTCGGCGGGGCTGCCGGCCCCCGTGAACTGCACGATCTGGGCGATCGGATTGTCGGCCGGGGCGGTGGTCAGGTAGTTGCCCCGGTCCCCGGTCCAGAAGAACATGGCGAACAGGACCAGCAGGGCGATGACGAAGTGGGCCGACGACCCCGCCACGTCGATCAGCAGCCGGCGCCACATGGGGGCGTGGCGGTAGGTCCGATCCTCCTCGGCCGGGTCGACCTCCTCCAGGTTGTTCATGCCGACGATCCGGCAGTAGCCCCCGAGCGGCAGCGCCTTGACGCCGTACTCCGTCTCGCCCCGCCTCACCGACCACAGCCGGGGGCCGAAGCCCACGAAGAACTCGGTGACCTTGACCCGGCCGGTCTTGGCGGCGATGAAATGGCCGAACTCGTGGGCCACGATGCACAGGATCAGGAACAGGATCAGCAGCACCGTCTCGCCGTAGCCGCTGGCGTAGCCGAGGGCGACGACGGCGGCGACGATCGCCACCAGCCGGGCGATCTCGCCCCGGGGCGACAGGCCCGGCGACCGCTCGGGCTCGGGAGCCGGGGGCCGGCGGGTGGCCAGCCCGAGCGGGTCGGCCTCGATGCTCTCGCGCCACCCCGGGCGGTCCTCGGGCGAGGGGGCCACTCCGGGCGGCATGCGGGTCACGGGGCCAGGTGCGCCAGCCGCTCGGTCGCCCGCTGGGCCAGGTCCCGTCCGGCGCGATCGGCTTCGAGCACGTCGTCCACGCTACCGGGCGTCCCGCCGCTGTAGTCATCGAGGGCGGCGGTGATGACCTCCGGGATGTCGACCCAGCGGATCCGGCCCTCGAGGAAGGCGGCGACGGCCACCTCGTTGGCCCCGTTGAGCCAGGCCGGCGCCCCCCCGCCGGCGCGCCCGGCCCGGTAGGCCAGGTCGAGGCACGGGAACGCCTCCCGGTCCGGCGGCTCGAATTCGAGCGGGCCGAGGGCGGTCCAGTCGATGGCCCCGAACGCCGTGTCCAAGCGGTCGGGGTAGGCCAGGGCGTAGCCGATGGGGAGACGCATGTCCGGCAGGGACAGCTGGGCCAGGGTGGCCCCGTCGGTGGTCTCGATCATGGAGTGCACGATCGACTGCGGGTGGACGACCACGTCGACGTGGTCGTAGTCCACCCCGAACAGCTCGTGGGCCTCGATGACCTCCAGCCCCTTGTTCATGAGGGTGGAGGAGTCGACGGTGATCTTCGGCCCCATCTTCCAGGTCGGGTGGGCCAGCGCCTCGGCGAGGGTCACCTCCTGCAGGGATTGACGGGTCCGGCCCCGGAACGGCCCCCCGCTGGCGGTCAGCACGATCCGCCGGAGGGGATGGCCGGGGTTCTGCGGCAGGGAGGCCATCTCTTTTTCCCCGAACACGGCGCGCAGGCACTGGTGGATGGCGCAGTGCTCGGAGTCGACGGGCACGATCTCGGCCCCGGGGGTGGCCCGGGCGACCTGCACCACCGGGCCGCCGGCGATGAGCGACTCCTTGTTGGCCAGGGCCAGGCGGCGGCCGGCCCGCAGCGCGGCCAGGGTGACGGGCAGCCCGGCGAAGCCGACCACGCCGTTGACCACCACGTCGGCGTCGGACGCGATCTCGGCCAGCGCCTCCGGCCCGACCAGCAGCTCGGTCCCCTCCGGGAGCCGGCCGGCCAGGTCGCCGGCCCGCTCGGGGTCGGCCAGCGCCACCCGCTCCGGGCGCAGCCGGGCCGCCTGCTCGGCCAGGAGGTCGACGGACCGGGCGGCGCCGATGGCCACCACCCGGTAGGCGTCGGGGTCGGACAGCACGACGTCGATGGCCTGGGTGCCGATGGATCCGGTCGAGCCGACCAGGCTGACCGTTCTCACGCCGCGGCGGGCTTCATGCTGAGGTGGGCCGCATGGCGGTCAGAGGTGGAACAGCGTGGCGACGAACCAGGCCGCGGGCAGGGCGATCAGCAGCGAGTCGAAGCGGTCCAGAAGGCCGCCGTGACCGCCCAGGAGGTGCCCGGAGTCCTTGACCCCGAGGTCCCGCTTGATGAGCGACTCGAACAGGTCGCCGAAGGGGGCCACCAGTCCGATCACCAGGCCCAGCACCAGGCCGTGCTTGATGCCGCCCCACGGGGCGAGGGTCTTGCCGACGATGATGCCGATGATGACCGCCCCGGCGATGCCGCCGACGAAGCCCTCGAAGGTCTTGTGGGGGCTGATGTCGGGCGCCATCGGGTGGTTGCCGATGCTCCGCCCGACCATGAACGCGGCGATGTCGGCCGCCACCACCACCACCGCGGTGCCGAGGAACAGGCCCTTGCCGTGGGGCATGCGCAGCATGACGGAGGTGAAAGAGCCGAGCACCGCCACCCACACGAACACCATGACGGTGACCGCCACGTTGGCCAGGGGCCGGGCCTCCTCCACTCCGAGCACGAACCAGAAGATGGCCCCCGCGAACAGCAGCACGGTCACCACCGCGATGCCCTCGGTGCCGCGCCAGTAGGCGGCCAGCACCGAGCCCACCGTGGCCACCAGGCCGAGCAGGGTGGCCGGGCGGAAACCGGCCGTGCGGGTCATGTTGTAGGCCTCGCCGGCGGCGGCCAGGACGACCGCTGCGGCCA
>DASSZD010000185.1:0-7240 GCA_035702985.1 Acidimicrobiales bacterium | reverse complement strand
GCATCACCGGCAGCGGCAAGAGCGCGACCATCGCCTGGACCATCCAGGAGGTGCAGCGCCCGACCCTCGTCATCGCCCCCAACAAGTCGCTGGCCGCCCAGCTGGCCAGCGAGATGCGGGAGTTCTTTCCCCACAACCGGGTGGAGTACTTCGTCAGCTACTACGACTACTACCAGCCCGAGGCGTACCTGCCCTCGAGCGACACCTACATCGAGAAGGACAGCTCGATCAACGACGAGATCGACCGGCTGCGCCATTCGGCGACATCGGCCCTGCTGACCCGCCGGGACGTGATCGTGGTGGCCTCGGTGAGCTGCATCTACGGCCTGGGCTCGCCCGAGGAGTACTCCAACCGCATCCTGCACGTGGTGCGGGGGACCGAGCACGACCAGCGGGCGATCCTGCGCCGCCTGGTGGATATCAACTACGACCGCAACGACCAGAACCTCATCCGGGGCAAGTTCCGGGTCCGGGGCGACACCATCGAGGTGCACCCCGCTTACGAGGAGCACGCCCTGCGGATCGAGCTGTTCGGGGACGAGGTGGAGCGCATCACCGCCGTCGACACCCTCACCGGCGAGCAGATCGCCGAGCTCGACGAGGTTGTTGTCTTCCCGGCCACCCACTACGTGGCCGGGGAGGAGCGCATGCGGCGGGCCCTCGTCGGGATCGAGGCCGAGCTGCAGCAGCGGCTCGCCTATTTCGAGCGGGAGCACAAGCTGCTCGAGGCCCAGAGGCTGCGCATGCGCACTTCCTACGACCTGGAGATGCTGGCCGAGGTGGGGGTGTGCTCCGGCATCGAGAACTACAGCCGCCACATCGACGGCCGCCAGCCCGGGGAGCCGCCCCACACCCTCCTCGACTTCTTCCCCAAGGACTACCTGCTGGTCATCGACGAGTCACATCAGACCGTCCCCCAGCTGCACGGCCAGTACGAGGGTGACCGCTCCCGGAAAGAGACCCTGATCGAGCACGGCTTCCGGCTGCCGTCGGCGGCGGACAACCGGCCGCTGCGCTTCGACGAGTTCTACGAGCGGGTCAACCAGTGCGTGTTCCTGTCCGCCACCCCCTCCCCCTACGAGATACAGCAGTCGTCGCAGGTGGTGGAGCAGATCGTCCGGCCCACCGGCCTGGTCGACCCCGAGGTCATCGTGAAGCCCACCAAGGGCCAGATCGACGACCTCATCGGCCTCATCCGGGACCGGACCGAGCGGGGCGACCGGGTGCTGGTCACCACCCTGACCAAGAAGATGGCCGAGGACCTCACCGACTACCTGGTGGAGATGGGGCTCAAGGTCCGGTACCTGCACTCCAACATCGACACCATCCAGCGGATCGAGATCATCCGGGACCTGAGGCTCGGCGAGTTCGACGTGCTGGTCGGCATCAACCTGCTGCGGGAGGGACTGGACCTGCCCGAGGTGTCGCTGGTCGCCATCCTCGACGCCGACAAGGAGGGTTTCCTGCGGGGCGAGACGTCACTGATACAGACCATCGGCCGGGCGGCGCGCAACGTCGACGGCCAGGTGATCATGTACGCCGACCGCATGACCGACTCCATGCAGAAGGCCATCTCCGAGACCCACCGGCGCCGGGCCCTGCAGCAGGCTTACAACGAGGAGCACGGCATCGACCCCCAGACGGTCCGCAAGGCGGTCAGCGACATCCTGGTCATGCTGGGTGGCCGGAAGGAGCAGGGGGCTCCCGTGCCGGGTCAGGACCGGCGCAGCCGCAGGCGGGACCGGGCCCGCAGCGACCTGGCCGAGCTGCCCCGCGACGAGCTGGCCCGGCTCATCTCCACCCTGGAGGAGGAGATGCGCGAAGCGGCGGCCGACCTGCGCTTCGAGTACGCCGCCAAGCTGCGCGACGAGATCTCCGATCTGCGCTCCGAGCTGGCCCCGGCGCCGACCCCGGCCCCCTGACGGGGCCCGACCCCCCGGGGATTCCCGGGTCGGGTCGGGGGCGGGGTGGCCCGGTCAGGCCCGGGTCTGGCCGGACGGGGTGGTGGACCCTTCGTCCAGGATGACCCGCGACGCCCGGTCCCAGGTCAGGTAGTTCCACGCCCAGTTGACCATGACCACCACCCGGTTGCGGAAGCCGACCAGGAACACCAGGTGCACCGCCAGCCAGGCCAGCCATCCCAGGGTGCCCCCGAAGGCGATGCCGCCGGGCAGCTCGGCCACCGCCTGGCGCCGGCCGATGGTGGCCATGATGCCGTGGTCGTGGTATCGGAACGGGCGGGGGGGCTTGCCGGCCAGCCGGCGCCCGATGTTGTCGGCGGCCCGTTTCCCGCCCTGGATGGCCACCTGGGCCAGCTGCGGCAGCTGGTCCCCCTGCCGGTTCGTGGCCGCCGCCAGGTCCCCGATCACGAACACCTCGGGATGCCCGGGGAGCGACAGGTCCTCCTCGACCGGGACGGTTCCGCCCTTGCCCTTCGGCCCGGGCAGGTGCTCGGAGAGGGGGTTGGCCCGCACTCCGGCCGTCCACACCACCGTCGAGCTGCTGATCCCGGTGCCGTCCTCGAAGCGCACGCCTCCGGCGGTCACCTCGGCCAGGCGGGTGTTGAGCCGCACCTCCACGCCCCGGGCTGCGAGGGTCTCGAGCGCCCGCTTCTGGGACCGCTCCGAGAAGCCGGGGAGCAGGTGGTCCGTCATCTCGACCACCACGATGCGGGCCCGGCTCAGGTCCAACCGGGGGAAGTCGGAGGCCAGGGTGTGGGCTATCAGCTCCGACAGGGCGCCGGCCATCTCGACCCCGGTCGGGCCGCCGCCGATCAGGACGAAGCTGATCTCCTCGTCCCCGCTCCCGGCGTCGGGTGCCGGACCGGTGCCGGCCGCGGCCCTGGCGTCGGCCCTCTCGAACTCGGCCAGGACGTGGTTGCGCAGCCGCAGGGCGTCGGGGATGGTCTTGAGAGGGAAGGCGTGCTCGGTCACGCCGGGGATGCCGAAGTCGGTGGTCGACGACCCGGCGGCCAGGATCAGGTAGTCATAGGCCAGGTCCGGGCCGCCCTCCACGAGGACCCGGCGCCGGTCCAGATCGATGCCGCCCACCGAGCCCAGCCGCACGCTGACGTTCGGGTGGGGCGAGTGGATGGCCCGGATGGGCCGGGCGATGTCGTCGGCGCCCAGGCCGGCGGTGGCCACCTGGTACAGCAACGGCCAGAACCCGTGGTAGTTGTCCCGGTCCACCACGGTGACCTCCACCGGTTGCCCGGCCAGCTTCTCCGCCGCGCTGAGACCTCCGAACCCGCTGCCGACGATGACCACGTGAGGGCGGACCGGCATGGGACCTTTCTACCCAGCCGATAGGCGCACCTCTACCCGGGAGTGCCGGCTGACCGGCGCGTGATCTGGCATTCTTCTGGCTGGCCGGGGAGCCGCCCGGCGGGGAGAGGGGGGCGAGCAGAATGGGAGCATCCGACGTCGTGGAGCGCAGCTTCGACCTGGTGGTCGTGGGCGGAGGCATCGCCGGTTCGGCGCTGGCCGCTCGCATGGCTCAGGCCGGCCGCTCGGTACTGATCCTCGAGGCTCAGGAGCGCTACCGGGACAAGATCCGGGGGGAGACCGTTGCGCCCTGGGGCGTGAGGGAAGTACAGGCCCTCGAGCTGGAGGACGTGCTGCTCGCAGCCGGAGGTGAGTACACCGAGGCGCTGGTCCCCTACGACGAGACGGTCACGCCGGAGCAGGCCGAGGCGGCGTCGCTGCCGTACAAGATGTTGGCCCCGGACGTCCCGGGCGAGCTGAACGTGGGCCACCCGGAGGCGAGCGAGGCGCTGGCCGGGCACGCCGAGGCGTGCGGGGCCCGGCTGGTCAGGGGAGCATCCGAGGTGAAGATCTCGGCCGGTTCCCGCCCGGAGGTGCAATGGTCGGACGCCTCCGGACACCATCAGGTCTCGTGCCGGCTGATCATCGGCGCCGACGGGCGGGGCTCGGCCGTCCGCCGCCAGCTGGGCATCGGTCTCGAGGAGCGGCCGGCCGACACCTACGGGACCGGGGTGCTGGTCCAGGGAGAGACCGGTTTCACGGGCCGCAACACCCTGGGAACGGCGGGCGACGTCATGTTCCTCGCTTTCCCCCGAGCCGGCAACCTCACCCGGCTCTACCTGCTGGTGGCCGCCTCCCGCCAGTCCGAGTTCAGCGGTCCCAAGCGGCTGGACGCGTTCCTGGCGGCGTTCCCGAACGGGTCCTTCCCGGCGTCGGCCGCTCTGGCCGCGGCGCGGGTAGCGGGTCCGTGCGGTGGGTCGCCGATGACCGACTCGTGGACCACATCGGCCCCTGTGGCCGAGGGGGCGGTGCTGGTGGGCGATGCCGCCGGCTGGAACGACCCGATCATCGGCCAGGGCCTGTCCATAGCCTTGCGCGACGCCCGCTCCGTATCCGACGTGCTGCGCGCCTCCGAGGACTGGTCCCCGTCCGCCTTCGGCGGCTACGTCGAGGAGAGGGCCGAGCGCATGCGCCGGTTGGCGGTGTCCGCCCGGGTCCACACGGCCATGCGCTGCCACTTCGACGACGTGTGGCGGGCCCGTCGGGTGCGCTGGCGGAGCGCCTTCACCACCGATCCGGCCGTGCTCGGTCAGGCGGTGTGCTGCCTCACCGGGCCCGAGGCCTTCCCGGCCCAGGTGTTCACCGACGGGGCGGTGGAGCGCACCCTGGCCATGTGACGAGAACCCCTTTCTCCGAACAGGTGTTCGCTGGTACCCTGGTCCGGTGCCGGGACGGGTTGTGGACAAGGGCGGCCAGAGCAGGCTGGTCGTGCGGGGAGCGCGCGAGCACAACCTGAAGAACGTCTCGCTGGATCTGCCCAGGGACCGGCTGATCGTGTTCACCGGCCTGTCCGGGTCGGGTAAGAGCTCCCTCGCCTTCGACACCATCTACGCCGAGGGTCAGCGCCGGTACGTGGAGTCCCTGTCCAGTTACGCCCGGCAGTTCCTCGGGCAGATGGACAAGCCCGACGTGGACTTCATCGAGGGGTTGTCCCCGGCCATCTCCATCGATCAGAAGTCGGCCTCCCGTAACCCCAGATCGACGGTGGGGACCATCACCGAGATCTACGACTACCTGCGGCTGCTCTACGCCCGCGTCGGGGTGCCCCACTGCCCCAACGACGGGACCGTGGTCCAGCGTCAGACCCCCCAGCAGATCGTGGACCGCATCCTGGAGCTGCCGGACGGCACCCGGTTCCAGGTGCTGGCCCCGGTGGTGCGGGGCCGCAAGGGCGAGTACTCGAGCCTGCTGGAGGAGCTGTCCGGTCAGGGTTACGCCCGGGCCCGCATCGACGGCGAGGTGCACGAGCTCAGCGACCCGCCCAAGCTGGCCCGCTACGAGAACCACACCATCGAGGTGGTGGTGGACCGGCTGGTCCGGCGCGACGGCATCGAGCGGCGCCTCACCGACTCGCTGGAGACGGCGCTCAAGCTGGCCGACGGCGTGGCCGAGGTGCAGCTGGTGCCGCGGGACGGCGACGAGGGGGTGCAGGAGGAGGTGCTCACCTTCAGCCAGCACCTGGCCTGCCCCACCTGCGGGCTGTCCTTCGACGAGCTGGCCCCCCGCAACTTCAGCTTCAACTCCCCGTACGGGGCGTGCCCGAACTGTGACGGGCTCGGCACCCGGTTCGAGGTGGACCCCGACCTGGTGGTGCGCGACCCGGACCTGTCGATCGCCGAGGGGGCCATCGCCCCGTGGTCGGGGAACCGCACCGAGTACTTCTCCAGGGTCCTGGAGGCGGTGGCCGAGGCGGGCGGGTTCTCCACGTCCAGTCCATGGAAGAAGCTGAAGAAGGCGGAGCAGAAGACCATCCTGTTCGGGTCGGGCACCAAGAAGGTGCACGTGCAGTACCGCAACCGCTACGGCCGGGTCCGTTCCTACGACACCCACTACGAGGGGGTGGTGCCCTGGCTGGCCCGCCGCCACTCCGAGGCCGACTCGGACTACGCCCGCGAGACCATCGAGGGCTACATGCGGGAGGTGCCCTGCCCGGCCTGTGGCGGGGCCCGCCTCAAGCCCGAGAGCCTGGCTGTCACCGTGGCCGGCCGCAACCTGTTCGAGCTGAGCGACCTGTCCCTGGCCGAGGCCACCACGGTGATCGGCGACCTGGAGCTCTCCGAGCGGGACCACCTGATCGCCGACCGGGTGCTCAAGGAGATCCGGGCCCGGATGCAGTTCCTGCTCGACGTCGGCCTCGACTACCTGAGCCTCAACCGGTCGGCGGCCACCCTCGCCGGCGGGGAGGCCCAGCGCATCCGGTTGGCGTCGCAGATCGGCTCCGGCCTGGTCGGGGTGCTCTACGTGCTCGACGAGCCGTCCATAGGCCTGCACCAGCGGGACAACCACAAGCTGATCGAGACCCTGATCCGGCTGCGGGACCTGGGCAACACGGTCATCGTGGTCGAGCACGACGAGGACACCATCCGGGTGGCCGACCACGTCGTGGACATCGGCCCCGGGGCCGGCGAGCACGGCGGCTCGGTGGTGGTGTCGGGGTCGGTGTCGGACCTGCTCAAGTCCAAGCAGTCGCTGACCGGCCAGTACCTGACCAGGAAGCGGACCATTCCGGTCCCGGTGCTGCGCCGGGAGCCGAAGGGCTTCCTGAGGGTCAAAGGGGCGCGCGAGCACAACCTCAAGGGCGTCGACGTGGAGTTCCCCCTGGGGTGCATGGTGGCCGTGACCGGCGTGTCCGGCTCGGGGAAGTCGACCCTGGTCAACGACATCCTGCTGCGGGCCCTGATGCAGAAGATCTACCGGTCCAAGGAGGTTCCCGGCCGCCACACCCGGGTGGAGGGGATCCAGCAGCTGGACAAGGTCATCAGCATCGACCAGTCGCCCATCGGGCGCACCCCCCGGTCCAACCCGGCCACCTACACCGGGGTGTTCGACCACATCCGCCGCCTGTTCTCCACCACGACCGAGGCCAAGGTGCGGGGCTACCTGCCGGGACGGTTCTCGTTCAACGTCAAGGGCGGCCGGTGCGAGGCCTGCGCCGGGGACGGGACCATCAAGATCGAGATGCACTTCCTGCCCGACGTGTACGTGCCGTGCGAGGTGTGCAAGGGGGCCCGCTACAACCGCGACACCCTCGACATCACCTTCAAGGGCAAGAACATCTCCGAGGTGCTGGAGATGCCCTGCGAGGAGGCCCTGGACTTCTTCGCCAACCAGCCGCCCATCGCCCGGCACATGCAGACCCTGGTGGACGTGGGCTTGGGATACGTGCGGCTGGGCCAGCCGGCCCCCACCCTGTCGGG
>DASSZD010000137.1:0-3438 GCA_035702985.1 Acidimicrobiales bacterium | reverse complement strand
TCGGCCGGGCCAACCGTATCCAGCGCCTTGTCCGCCAGCAGGGTCGCCAGCCGGTCCTGGATGAACACCTGGCAGCCCTCCTCGGCCACGACCTGATCGCCCGGCTCGGATGATCCGACCAGGCTGACGGCCAGCTCCACGGCTCCGGACCGGTCCTCGCCGGAGCGCGACGAGATGCGCAGTCCGCTGGCGTTGTGATCCGAGGCCAGCTTCCGGATGGCCTCCGCGGCATTGATGGTTATGGTCAGCACGTCATCCTCCTCAGATGGGCCGTCATCCAGCCTCCGGGGGGGCGGTCACGGGCCGGTTTAAATCAGATGACGATCTGGTGACAGCCTGCGGCGCCTACCGGCCCCCCTCCACCCGGCGGCTGCGCTGCTCGAGGCCGGGCCGGCCGTACAGGTCGGGGGCACCGGGATCGCTGGCCCGGTCGAGGAGGTCCACATGGGCGGAGGTGAGGTCCAGGTCGGCGGCGGCCAGGTTCTCCTCCAGTTGCTCCAGGGTGCGGCAGCCCAGGATGACCGACGAGACCGCCGGTCGGTCCCTCAGCCAGGCCAGCGCCACCTGGGCCATGGAGCAGCCCCGGTCGCGGGCGACCTGCCCGACGGCGTCGAGCACGTCCCAGGTGCGTTCCTGGGCCCGCCGGCGGTCGTAGGCCTCCACTCCCCGTTCCGGGTTCTCTCCCAGGCGGGTGGCGCCGGAGGGCGGCTCGTCACGGCGGTACTTGCCGGTCAGCCACCCGCCCCCCAGCGGCGACCAGGGCAGCAGGCCCAGGCCGGCGGCCGTGCAGGCCGGGACCACCTCCCACTCGAGCTCGCGGGCCAGCAGGTTGTACTGGGGCTGCAGGGTCACCGGTCGGGCCAGGTGGGCGGCGTCAGCGGCGTCCACCGCCTTTTGGATCTGCCAGCCGGTGAAGTTGGACAACCCGACGTAGTCGACCTTGCCGGCCCGCACCGCGTCGTCGAGGGCCCGCAGGGTCTCCTCGACGGGCGTCAGAGGGTCCCAGCTGTGCACCTGGTACAGGTCGATGCGCTCCACCCCGAGCCGGGCCAGCGAGGCGTCGATGGCCCGGGTGAGGTGACGGCGGGAGAGGCCCACGTCGTTGGGCCCCGTCCCTACCGGGAAACGGCCCTTGGTGGCGACCACCACCTGGTCGCGCACGGCGGCCGGCTGGCCGGCCAGCCAGCGGCCGATGATCGACTCCGACTCCGTGGCGCTGTACACGTCGGCCGTGTCGATCAGGTTGCCACCGGCGTCGACGAAACGGTCCAGCTGGGCCCGGCTGGCCTCCTCGTCGGTCTCGGACCCGAAGGTCATGGTTCCCAGGGCCAGCGCCGACACGGCGCAGCCGCTTCCACCCAGGTTTCGATAGCGCATCACCGGGGGCGTACCCGGCGCCGGGGGGTGTGAACCGGGGTGGCCACCCCGATCGAGCGGGTGATGGTCGGCGCAGCGGTCGAGGCGGTCGACGGCGGTCGACGGGCGGGCAGCGCAGCGGTCGGGGCGGTCGAGGCGGTCGACGGGGCGGGCCGCCCGCCCGGGGGGCATGCGGGGCAATCAGCCCGCACGGGGGGCATGCGGGGCATGCGGGGCGGTCAGCCCGCCCGGGGGGCATGCGGAGCGGTCAGCCCGCCCGGGGGGCATGCGGGCCGGCCCGGCTGGGACGAACTGGTGACAGGAATGGCAACTGGGGACAGAAAACGACATGACGTGTCGTGTTCTGTCACCAAAAACTATTTCTGTCACCAGTTCGTCGGCGGGACCGGGCCCGCTGATTCGACCGGGCCCGTTGGCGCCGGCCGGAAGCCCGGCTGACAGGCGCCTAGGAGTTCTGGGACGCCCCGGCTGCGCCAACCGCCCCGGCTGCGCCAGCCGCCCCGGCTGCGCCAGCCGCCCCGACCGTGGTCGTCGCCCCAGGGGCCGGAGGCGACGGGGCCGCCGGCGGAACCGCCTGCGTGTCAGGCGACCTCGGCACCTGCGCCGCGGTGGTGGAGGTGGACGTGACCGGCGCCGGAGCACCGGCCGCCACCGGGCGAACGGCGCTGGAGTAGACCGCCCGACCGCTCACGAGCTGGCCGCCGAGAAGGTTGAGCACCATGTCGGTGGAGCCGGGCGTGGCCCCCATCGGCGGGCGCCAGCTGTGCGAGCCGCCCGGGTACCACACGTAGGTGAAGCGGGTCCCGGCGGCGCAGTGCCAGACGGTTCGTACGGCCACCCCGTTGTAGATGACCGTCGGGGCGCCGGTGCAGCCGTCGAGCGACTTCTCCTGGGCCACCGTCGCCGCCACGGTCGGCTCGGGCGCACCCTCGGTCCATTTCGGCGGGGCCAGGGCGCTGACGGTGATCAACGGGTCCGTCTGCTGGGCGATGATCATGACGGAGAGGGGGTGCAGCGACGAGCAGTTGCGCATCGGCACCGCCTCGGCGGCGGCGAACCCGGCGAACATCCCGGGCAGGTCGCAGGCCAGCCGGTAAGCCATCCGGCCGCCGTTGCTGAAACCCACGGCGTAGACCCGCGCCGGGTCGGCGGCCGGGTTGGCGGCCAGCACCTGCTGCACCGCGGTACGGATGAAGCCGACGTCGTCGATGCCGGCCGCGGCCGCCGGGCCGCAGCAGCCGCCGGCGTTCCACGACTGCTCCCAGCCCTGCGGTGCCACGATGATGGCCGGTCCGGTCTGGCCGGCCAGTTGGGTCAGGTTGAGGATCTGGGCGGCGGTCATGATGACGCCGTGCATGAGCACCACCACCGGCACCGAGCCGGTGAGGTTGGCCGGGGTGACCACGAGGTACACCCGGGTCAGGCCGGAGACGTCGACGGTCTGCTCCCGGACCGTCCATCCCGATGGGAGGGGCGCCAGGCCGGCCAGAGGGTCGGCCATCACCGCCATGTAGCGGCGCCCGGCCCGGGTGTGGGTCGACACGTTCCCGTAGCGGACGGTCGAGGCGGTCGAGGCGGTCGAAACGGTCGAGGCGGCGGCCACGTCAGCGGCGGTCACGGACCCGGATCCGGCCTGTCCGGCCGGGACCGGCACCGTCGCCTGCCCGGTCGCTTCCCGCGCCCCGGAGGGTGCGTCGGGCGAACTGGACGTGTAGGCCCCCAGCCCGGCGGACAGGGGCGCAGCCGTGACGACCGCCGGGGCCGGCGGTGAACCGGTCGCCGCCCCGGCCGAACCGGCTACCCCGGCCGGATCGCCCGCCCCGCCCGGCCCCGCATCGGCAGCCGGCCCCGCAGCCGTGCTCTGAACCGCCGCAGCCATGTTGAACAGCCCCCGGCCGCCGCCACCGAGCATCAAGCCGGCTGCGACCAACAGCGCTACCAGTCCCAGCACTGGTACGCGCCCCCAAGTCTTTTCCACCGTTTGTCCCTACTCTTCGCCGCCCCAAACGGCAGCCCCGCCGGGACTCTAAACTATCGGTCGTTCGCCGGGGAACCTCAAGC
>DASSZD010000101.1:0-8213 GCA_035702985.1 Acidimicrobiales bacterium | reverse complement strand
CGCAGGAGTCCTCTTGGGCCTGGTGGTACTGGGAACCCTGGTCGGCTTCCATGCCGGCCCGCACGCCCACCTGGCCGCCGGGGTGATCGGGGTCATGGCCGCCGCCGCCCTCCTGGTCCTGGCCGCCCAGGGCCGCTCCACTACATTGCTCTGGGCCCTGCTGGCCCTCGACGCCACGGCGTCCGCCGCGCTCGGTTTCCTGGCGTGGCGGGGGCTGTCCCAGCGTGAGGTCCCCGGCGCCGGCTCGCGGCTGCTGATCGAGGCCGGCTCGGAGGGGACGGCGGTGACCGACCTCGACCCGGAGGGCATCGTGCGGGTGCACGGCGAGGCGTGGTCGGCGCAGGCGATCAACGGCCCGGTCCGTGCCGGCTCGCCCGTGTATGTGATCGGGCGGGTGGGGGTGCGCCTGTCGGTGTGGGGAGAGGAGTCGGCTCCGCTCGGCGAGGTGGGTGCCGCCGGGCCCTGGAAGGAGGATCCGTGATCTTCGGGCTCATCGCAGGGATCGTGGTGCTGGTCCTGCTGCTGGCGTTGGCCGCCGCAGTGCGGATCGTGCGCGAGTACCAGAGGATCGTGCTGTTCCGGCTGGGGCGGGCCGTGGGCACGCGCGGCCCGGGCCTGGTGGTGGTCAATCCCATCACCGACCGCACCAGCTGGGTCGATTTGAGGGAGCAGTACCTGGAGATCCCGCACCAGACGGCCATCACCAAGGACAACGCCTCGATCTCCATCGACTTCATCATTTTCTACAAGGTCGTGGATCCCGAGATGTCGGTGTTGAAGGTGCAGAACTTCGCCCGGGCCGCGCTCAACGTGGCGGCCACGACCCTGCGCAGCGTGGTGGGCGACATGAACCTCGACGACGTGCTGTCCAAGAGGGAGGACATGAACGCCGCTCTGCGGGTCCGGCTGGACGAGGTCACGGAGCGGTGGGGGGTCAAGGTGACCACCGTCGAGGTGCGGGAGGTCAACCCGCCGCCGGGGGTCCTGGACGCCATGACCAGGCAGATGTCCGCCGAGCGGACCCGGCGGGCGGCAGTGACCGAGGCGGAGGGGGCCAAGCAGGCCGCCATCACCATGGCCGAGGGCACCAAACAGGCGGCCATCCTCCAGGCCGAGGGGGAGAAGGCGGCCGCCGTCCTCAGAGCCGAGGGCCTGTCAGGGGGTCTGGACAAAATCCTGGAGGTGGCGCGCCGGACCGATCAGACGACCATGCAGCTCCAGTACCTGGAGACCCTGAAGCAGATCGGGTCGGGACCGTCAACCACCATCGTCCTGCCCATGGAGCTGGCCGGGCTGGTCAGCCGGCTGGCCGCCACCCTCGATCCGGGCCCCGCCGCCAGGGAGATCCCCGTCCCGAACGGCGGGTCACCGGCGGCCGTCGCCGACGCCGACGGCCGATGAGCCGACCCTCACAGGAAGGTGCCGAACTCCTTGGGCAGGACCGCGGCCAGGTGGTCGACGGTCCCGTACCCGGCCTCCTCGCCTATCACCGTGATGACGGCCCGGGTGGCATCCTCCGCCTCGCTGGTGCCCTTGAGCCCGGCCTCTCGCTCGACCCGGGCCAGGAACTCGGTGACCGAGGATCGCTGCAGCGAGCGCCCCGGATCCCAGCCCTCGTAGAACACCCCTCTGAGCAGCAGGGGCAGTTGGGCTGCCAAATGTGCGGCGACGTCAGGTTCCACCCGGTCGCGGAGGGCGTGCAGCACGGCGCGCAGGACCTGGAAGCCGTCGTGAAGGTCGTCCAGGTCGGCCCGCTCGACCACCGCCCCGACCCAGTCGTAGGTCTTGGCGACCGTCTTGTTGATGACTTCGAGCGTCTGATCCATGGGTGCAGGGTCCATCCCCACCCGGTAGCCGGCCAGAGGCGAAGGTCGACGATCGCCAGCCGGGGGACTTTGGCCTCTGGGCCGCCGGCCGCCTCATCGGGACACTGGCGGTGGGACCGCCGCCGGAGGCCGTGATGACCGAAGTGCGACAGTGGCTGGACGCCAACGCCGGGCATCTGTCCGACCTGGCCGGGGATCTCGGTGTCCCCGCCGACATGGTGCACCTGGCCGCGGTGCTGGTGCTGGGCGGCCTGACCGATCCGCAGATCGGGGCCCAGCTGCGCTCCGTGCGGTGGGACGACCCGGTCGAGAACGCCGCCGTTGCCACGGTGCTCCGGGCCCTGCCGGCCATCAGGGCGGCCGCCACCGAGGGTTTGTGGGCCCGGACCGACGGGGGAGCCGGGGCCGGCCACCGGATCGTGGCTCACACCGCCGACGCGATGGTGGAGGCGTGGGGGCCCGATCGGACGTCGTGTCTGATCGAGGCCCTGAGCGGGCTGGTCGAGCTGTTCGCCGATGTACCGGACCCGCCGTCCACCTCCGTGGTGCCGCTCGGTTGCCAGGCGGCCGCCGCCGAGGATCAGCTGGTCTCCCTGCTGGAGGAGGTGATCTACGTCCTCGACGTGCTCTCCGTCGTTCCGGTCCGCTTCCACCTGGCCGCCGCCGGCGACGGCGGTGTGGCCGGGGACATGGAGGTGGTGCCGCTGGGAAGCGCGGTGATGGTCGGTCCCGCTCCCAAGGCGGTGTCCTACCACGGGCTGAGCATGGAACCGGGCCAGGGGGCATGGCGGTGCCGGTACCTGGTCGACGTGTGAGCGCGGTGGCGGGGCGGGAGGCGCCCGGCTCCGCCCGGTGGGTGTGCTCAAGGGGTGAACGGTCGACCGGTCCGCCGATCAGGGCAGGATCAGGTGCACATCGCCGAACTCGTGCCACAGGTATCCACCGGCCAGGCTGGCCGCATACGACGTCTCCAGCAGCGACCGCCCGGCGATGGCCTCCAGCATCAGTAGATGCGACGCCTCCGGTTCGTGCCAGCCGGTCAGCAGCCCGTCGACCACCGCCACCCCCCGGTCCGGGGTCACCACCAGGTCGGTCCAGCCGTCGAACGCGCCGACCCGGCCGGCGACCGGGTCGAAGGCGGTCTCCAGGGCCCGGACCGTCGTGGTACCCACCGCGACCACCCGGCCCCCGTGGCGGCGGGCGGCGTTCACCCGCCGGGCCGTGCTGGGCGGCACCCGGACCCGCTCCGGGTACGGCAGCTCGTCGGCCTCCAGCGACGCCACCCCGGTGTGCAGCACCAGCGGGGTTATCCCCACGCCCTTGGCCACCAGCCGGGTGAGCAGATCGGGGGTGAAGGGCCGCCCTGCGCTCGGCATCTCGGCGCTGCCCGGCTCGGTGGCGTACACGTTCTGGTAGGCCGAGAGGGGGAACGGCCGCTCCACGTAGCCGTAGCGGATGGGGGCGCCGTGGACGGCCAGCCACGACCGGGTCGGCCGCGGCAGGCGGAGCCGGCCCACCCACAGCCGGTCGCTGCCCCGGTAGGGCCCTTCCAGCTCCAGGCTGGCGCCGTCCTCTCCCAGCAGGATCCGGGCCGGCGGCGGGCCGGCGTCGGCCGGCCACCGGCGGCTGGCCCCACCGGACGGGACGCGGGGTTCCACCACCCAGCTGTCGCCGTCGAGAAGCGTGGAGAGATGGACCACCACCGCCCGCCCGGACCCGGCGTCCACCCCGGCCAGAGCGGCCGGCAGGGTGGCTGACGTGTTGATCACCAGCAGGTCGTCGGGTTCGAGGAAGGTGGCGATGAGGGCGAAGGTGGAATGGACCAGCCGCTGGTCGCCGCGGTAGGCCACCATCATGCGTACCGCGTCGCGTGTCGTGCCCCGGGCCTCGGCCGGGGAGCCGGCCTCGAGGTGGGCCGGCAGGTCGAACTTCAGGCGCCCCGCCGCCGGGCTCACCCGACCGACTCCGCGGCCAGCCGGACGGCCTGGACCCGGCCGCTCGGCGGTCGCGTCTGCAGCAGCCGGAGGACGGTGGGGCTGACCGCTTCCGGCAGGGGCCGGTCGCTGATGTCCTCGCCGGGGAACGCCTCCTGGTGCATGCGGGTCCGCATGTCACCCGGATCGAACCACCACACCCGGACGCCGGGCTCCTCGGCGGCCAGCACCCGGCTGATCTGCTCCAGCGCCGCCTTGGTCGACCCGTAACCGCCCCAGCCCGGGTAGGGCTCGACCGCCGCGTCGGAGGTCACGTTGAGCACCGCCCCGCCGGCGGCGCGCAGCAGCGGCAGCGCCGCCTGGATCAGCCCGACGGGGGCCGCCACATTGACCCGGAAGGCGTCCTCCAGCTGCCCCAGCGGGTAGTCGGCGACGCGGGGCAGGGGAGCGGCGCCCAGGGTGCTGGCGTTGTTGACCAGCAGGTCGAGCGACCCGGACAGGTCGACCGCGGCCCGCACCAGGTCGGCCCGGTGGGAGGGGTCGGCCACGTCCCCGGGGACGGGGACGGCCCCGGTGCGCCGCGCCGCGGCCCGCAGCGCGTCCTCGTCCCGCCCGTCGATGACCACCCGCCAGCCGGCGGCGGCCAGATCGGTGGTCAGGGCCAGCCCGAATCCCCTGGATGCTCCGGTGACGATGGCCGTCCTGCTGGTGTCTGTATGTGCCATGCCAGTCACCCTAAAACTTGAAGTTGACTTCAAGTCAAGGGGTATGGTTGGAGGATGCTGAGCATCGGGGAGGTGGCGGCCAGGGCGAATGTGGCGCCCTCGGCCCTCAGGTTCTACGAGCGGGAGGGGCTGATCTCCTCGGTCCGGAGCGACGGGGGCCAGCGCCGGTACCACCGGGACGTGTTGCGCCGCCTGGCCTTCGTGCGGGCCGCCCAGCGGGTCGGGCTGACGCTCGACGAGATCCGCGACGCCCTCGCCACCCTGCCCGAGAGCCGTACACCCACGGCGGCGGACTGGAGGCGGCTGTCGCGTTCGTGGCGGCCGCTGCTCAACCGCCGCATCGCCGACCTGGAACGGGTGCGGGACAAGCTGGACACCTGCATCGGATGCGGCTGCCTGTCGCTCAAGGTGTGCAACCTGCTGAACCCGGGTGACGTGGCCGCCGCCGACGGCCCGGGGCCGCGCTGGCTGCTCCCCGAGGGCTGAAGCTCAGATACCCCGGATCAGAACCCCCGGTCCAGGCCGTCGAACCACTCCAGCGCCGGCGGCAGCCAGGCGGAGTGGCAACGGTCGAAGAGTCGCTTGGCCTGGTGGCCGGGCCAGGGGGCGGGCAGGAGGTCCTCGGGAAGCTCGGGGTCGACGAAGGGGAACCGGCGCCACCCGTGCACGAGCTCGGTCACGGCCCGGCACGCCTGGCTGGGATCGGCCGGGTTCTCCGGCCCGAACCGGGCCAGGAACAGGTCGTAGGAGGTGGCCAGCTCCTCCAGGTTCCAGGCCCGGTGGACCAGGTCCCGGTCCCCGCACAGCATCCCGGAGGAGCCCCTGAAGCTCAGGCAGGTCCCGCCTATGCCCAGGCGGTCCAGGATCTCTTTGGCTCGCGGTTCCCGGTCGGGGTGGGCGCACAGCGCCACCCCCGGGGCCGGGAACCCGAACCCGGCGAAGCCCAGCTCCTTGCGGAGCCGGGTGCGGGCCTGCCGGTAGTCCTCGGGCACCGAGAAGGCGATCACCAGCCACTCGCCCGACCACCCGCCGGCGTGGCCGAGAAAGCCGAAGATCCGCTCGGTGCCCTCGCTCAGCAGGGAGGTGGCCTGCTCGGTCAGGGCCCAGCGGGACTGGCGACCGATCCTCTCACCCTGGATCAGATCCTGGTCGGCCAGCCGGGCGATGGCCTGTCGGCTGTTCTTCTCGGCGAACCCCAGCGTGGAGAGCACGCTCAGGAGGGTGGCCGTCCACACCGGACGGCCCCGCCGCAGGACGAACTCACCGAGCACGGTGAGCAGGATGCCCTTGGCGGTGGGGGCGGTGCGTGGCCTCAGCACCCCGGGCGCCGGGACCTCCGCCGACTCCTCGTCCAGGACCGGTTCAGCCTGCATGGACCGGATCTTAGGCGCCCGGCGCCGAGAATCTACTACTTGATGGCTATCGGCCGATTGTTGTAGAATGACTTTGGTCACAGACGAGGGGAGTGCCGTGGTCCAGGTAGCGGAGCCTGTCCGCCGCGATGCGGCGGGCGGAGCGCAGGAACTGACTTTCGAATGCGACCCGGCCGGGTACCGGCACTGGCGGCTGGACGTGGCCGGCGAGGTGGCGACGGTGACCATGGCCGTCGATCCCACCGCCGGCCTGCGCCCCGACGTGGAGCTGAAGCTCAATTCCTACGACCTGTCGGTCGACATCGAACTGGCGGACGTGGTCCAACGGTTGCGGTTCGAGCACCCCGAGGTGAAGGCGGTGGTGCTGACCGGCGGCCTCGACAAGGTGTTCTGCGCCGGCGCCAACATCCAGATGCTGGCCGGCAGCACCCACCACCACAAGGTGAACTTCTGCAAGTTCACCAACGAGACCCGCAACTCCATCGAGGACGCCACGTCCGGGTCCCGGCAGGTGTGGCTGTGCGCCGTCAACGGCACCGCCGCCGGCGGCGGCTACGAGCTGGCCCTGGCCTGCGACGAGATCATCATGGTCGACGACCGGGCGTCGACCGTATCCCTGCCCGAGGTACCGCTGCTGGCCGTCCTGCCCGGCACCGGGGGCCTCACCCGGCTGGTGGACAAGCGCCACGTCCGGCGCGATCTGGCCGACGCGTTCTGCACCCGGGCCGAAGGGGCCCGGGCCGCCCAGGCCCTCGAGTGGGGGCTGGTGGACTCCGTCGCCCCGCCCCGATCCTTCGATCAGCACGTGGCCGGGCGGGCTGCGGACCGGGCCGCCGGCTCCGACCGTCCGGGCGGGCCGGGCGTGACCCTGCAGCCGCTGCCGTACCGGCCCACACCCGACGGGTGGCGGTACCGCCACGTGCAGGTGACGCTGTCACCGGAGTCCGGCTCGGCCCGCATCGCGGTCGCGGCCCCCGCTGGCCCGCAGCCGTCGGATCCCGGCCGGCTCCTGTCCGCGGGCGACGGGGCCTGGCTGCTGGCGGCCTGCCGGGAGCTCGACGACGCCGTCCTGCGCCTGCGCTTCAACCACCCGGAGCTGGGCACCTGGGAGCTGCACACCTCCGGGGACCTGGAGGCGGTGCTCCAGGCCGAAGCCGTCCTGGCCCGGCATCCGGAGCACTGGCTGGTGCGCGAGGTGGCCGCCTACTGGGCCCGTACCCTCAGGCGCCTGGACCTGTCCGCCCGCACCCTGTTCGCCGTGGTCGACTCCGGCAGCTGCTTCGGCGGCGTCCTGGCCGAGCTGGTGCTGGCGGCCGATCGCAGCTTCATGCTCGACGGCCCCGCCGCGGACGGCTCCGAGGCGCCGGAGATGGCCCTCAGCCGCAACAACTGCGGACTTTTTCCCATGAGCAACGGACTGTCCAGGCTGCGGACCCGGTTCTGGGGTCACGATGCCCAGGCCGAGGCGGTGGAGGCGGTGGCCGGCCAGCGGCTCGACGCCGGGCGGTGCGCCGCTCTGGGGCTGGTCACCTACACCCCCGACGAGTTGGACTGGGACGACGAGATCCGGCTGGCGCTGGAGGAGCGGGCCGCCTTCTCCTCCGACGCCCTCACCGGCCTGGAGGCGAACCTGCGCTTCGCCGGGCCCGAGACCATGGAGACCCGCATCTTCGGCCGGCTGACCGCCTGGCAGAACTGGATCTTCCTGCGCCCGAACGCCTCCGGGCCCGAAGGCGCGCTGCGCCGCTACGGCACCGGATCGCGACCCTCCTACGACCGAAAGCGAGTGTGATCAGCGTGGCCCTCGTGGACCTCGACGACGCCATACCCAACAACGTCGACCTGGCCTCGGACCGCAAGCTGCAGCGGGCCCTGGAGCGGTGGCAGCCGCAGTTCCTGGAATGGTGGAAGCGGATGGGCCCGGTCGAGCACCAGGACCACGACGTCTACCTGCGCACCGCGGTGTCGGTCGGGCGGGACGGCTGGGCCAACTTCGGCTACGTCAGGATGCCCGATTACAGGTGGGGCATCTTCCTGGCCGACGCCGACCCCGGCCGTACCGTCGGGTTCGGGGACCGGATCGGCGAGCCGATCTGGAGCGAGGTCCCGGGGGAGTTCCGCTCCGACCTGCGCCGGCTGATCGTCGTGCAGGGGGACACCGAACCGGCCTCGGTGGAGCAGCAGCGCCACCTGTGCCGCACCGCCCCGTCGCTGTACGACATGCGCAACCTGTTCCAGATCAACGTGGAGGAGGGCCGGCACCTGTGGGCCATGGTGTACCTCCTGCACGCCTACTTCGGCCGGGACGGGCGCGACGAGGCGGACATGCTCCTCGAACGGACCTCCGGCGACCAG
>DASSZD010000031.1:0-13855 GCA_035702985.1 Acidimicrobiales bacterium | reverse complement strand
CCGGCCCCGTCCGGCCGGCGCATCTCGTAGCTGTCGTAGAGCATGCCCTCGGCCCCCATCAGGTCCACGCAGAACTCGTATATCCGCTTGTTGATCTCGGCGTAGGCCAGCTTGCCGGTGGAGCCCTCGGGGCCGGGGGTGCCGAGAGCCGAGCCGGCCGCCGCCCGCATGTTGGTCAGCCGCAGCACCTCCGACTCGGTCCACAGCGCCGTCAGCCGGTCCCGCCGGGCGGCGGTGCGGGCCTCCGCGGGCAGCTTGTGCCAGACGCCGAGGGCGGCGGCGATGGGGCCCGACCCGCGGGGCGGGACGGTCCCGCCGATGGAGACCCGCTCGTTCATCAGGGTGACGATGGCCCCCCGCCAGCCCTCGCCGACCTCGCTGAGGCGCTCCGAGTCGGGGATGCGAACGTCGGTGAAGTACACCTCGTTGAACTCGGCGTCGCCGGTCATCTGCCGCAGGGGACGCACCTCCACTCCCGGGGCGTGCATGTCCACCACGAAGTAGGTGAGCCCCTTGTGCTTCTCCGCCTCGGCGTCGGTGCGGGCCAGAACCATCCCGAAGCGGGAGGTGTGGGCCAGGGTGGTCCACACCTTCTGGCCGTTGAGCACCCACTCCTCGCCGTCGCGCACCGCCCGGGTGGCCGGGCTGGCCACATCCGAGCCGGCCCCCGGCTCGGAGAACAGCTGGCACCAGATCTCCTCGCAGGTGAACAGGGGCCGCAGGTAGCGCCGCTTCTGCTCCTCGGAGCCCATGGTGAGGATGGTGGGGGCGGCCATGCCGTAGCCGATGGCGTTGCGGGCCGCCGGGTTGGGGGCTCCCGCCCGGCGCAGGCGGGCGGTGATCGCCGGCTGCAGCTTGCGGGACAGGCCCAGCCCGCCGTAGCCCTCGGGGAAGTGGACGAACGCCAGGCCGGCATCGAACTGGGCGCCCAGGAACTCCTTCTCGGAGGTGCCGCCCGGGGGGTGCTCCTCGAGGAGGCGGTCTACCTTCTCCTCGACCAGCTGCTCGTCACTGAGGGCAATTGAGGACACGGAAAACAACATATCCGCTGGGCCCGTGATCCGGCACCGGCGGCGGGCCGCCGCCCCCGGAGGCCGGCCGGGCCGAGCGGTGACGGGGCGCAAGCGGGTCCCGTCGCTAGGCTGGTCCGGAGTGCACTGTCCGATCCGTCCCATGGGTGAGCTGTGAGGCGCCTGCTGCGGCTGGTGGCCCTCACCGCCTGCTCGGCCCTGGTCCTGTCGGGTGCGGTCGTGGCCTTCGCGGCCATCGCCGGCAAGGCCGTCCACCATTCGGCCAGCGCCCAGGAGCTCCCGCTGGCCCCCCTGACGTCCGAGGCCCAGACCGGCTCGACGGTGTACGCGGCCGACGGCAAGACGGTGCTGGCCGTCCTGAGCGGACCCCAGTTCCGCAAGCCGGTCCAGCTCAGCCAGATCTCCAAGACCCTCATCACCGCGGTGCTCGACACCGAGGACCACGGGTTCTACGTGCACGGCGGCTTCGACATCACCGCCATCGTCCGGGCCCTGGTGCACGACTCCTCCGGAGCCGGCCTGCAGGGCGGTTCGACCATCCCGGAGCAGCTGGTGAAGCAGGTGTACCTGAGCCCGGCCCGCAATTTGTCCCGCAAGATCAAAGAGGCGGTGCTCGCCGACCGGCTGGAGCAGAAGTACTCCAAGAACCAGATCCTGCAGGCATACCTCAACACCATCTACCTCGGCAACGGGGCCTATGGGGTGGAGGCGGCCTCGGAGACCTACTTCCACGAGCCGGCCTCCAAGCTGGACCTGCCGCAGTCGGCGCTGCTGGCGGGCATGATCCAGGACCCGAACGGCTACGACCCCATCCTGCAGCCGGACGCCGCCCGCCAGCGTCGCAGCGAGGTGCTGGGCCGCATGGTCGTCTACCACGACATCACCACGGCCCAGGAGGCGGCCGCCAACTCCACCCCGCTGCCCACCGCCACCCCGCCGCCCGTCAAGAACGACTCCATCACCAACTACTACGTGCAGGAGGTCCGCGACGAGCTCCTGGCCAACGGCAGCCCCCTCGGGGCCACCTACGCCCAGCGCTACGCCGCCCTGTTCGAGGGCGGCCTGAAGATCTACACCAACCTCGATCCGGCCATGCAGGCCGCGGCCGAGAAGGCGGTGGCCACCGACACCCCGAAGAACAACGGGGGATACGAGGAGGGCCTGGTGTCGATCGACCCGGCCAACGGGGCGGTGCGGGCCCTGGTCGGCGGTACCGGCACCGCCCACCAGAGCTTCGACATCATGACCCAGGGTCGCCGCCAGCCGGGATCCGGCTTCAAGCTGTTCACGCTGCTGGCCGCCATCGAACAGGGCTACTCGGTGTACGACACGGTGGACAGCCAGGCCCCCTGCGCCATCAAGTTCCCCGGCGACAACGACCTCGTGGCCCACCCGATCATGAACGACACCGGCCCCGGCGGCGGAGTCATCAACCTGGTCGACGCCACCGCCAACTCGGTCAACTGCGCGTACATCCGCCTGGCCCACGAGGTGGGCCTGCCCAACGTCATATCCATGGCCCACCAGCTGGGTATCAGCGAGAAGATCCCCGCCTACCCGTCGATCGTGCTGGGCGCCATCCCGGTCCACCCCATCGAGATGGCCAACGCCTACGCCACCGTGGCCGACGGCGGCGTGTACCACAAGCCGTCGTTCATCAACCACATCGTGGACCGGACCGGGTCGGTGATCTACAAGGGGATGGACCCGGGTCACCGGGTGATCTCCGAGCAGATGGTGGCCGAGGCCGACATCGCCTTCCAGGCGGTGGTCCAGTACGGGACGGGCACCTCGGCCGCCATCTACAACCGGCCTGTGGCCGGCAAGACCGGTACCACCCAGAACAACTCCGACGCCTGGTTCAACGGGTTCACCCCCCAGCTGGCCAGCTCGGTGTGGATCGGCAACGAGCAGAAGGTCGTCCCCATCATCATCTACGGCAGCCCGGTCTACGGAGCTGACTACCCGGCCCGCACCTGGCACGACTACACGGCCATGGCGCTGGCCAACACCGCCCCGCAGTCCTTCCCGCAGGCCACGTCGGTACCCCCCGCCCAGTACATAACCTCCCCCTCGCTGGTGGCCGACGACGTGCTCGATCACAACTTCATCGCCCCTCCCGCCCCGGTCGGCGGCAACAGCCAGGGCAACCAGACCGCCCCGACCACGGCCCCCCCGGGCAGCCCTCCCTCGACCACCCCGCCCACCACCGCCAAGCCGACCGGGCCGCCCACCACGGCGCCTGCCACCACCGCCCCGCCGACCACCAAGCCGGGCGGAGGCCATTGACCGGGCGGGCGCTACAGGATCTCCTGGCCGTCCAGGACCTGGACTCGGCCGGCGACCAGCTGCGCCACCGGCGGGCCCACCTGCCCGAGCAGGCGGAGCTGGAGGCGATCGACGCCGGGTCGGCGACGGCCCGCTCCGACCTGGCGGCAGTCGAGGCGGCGCTGACCGACCTGGAGGGCCGCCAGAAGGCCACCGAGGCCGAGCTGGCGACCACCGAGGCCAGGGCCGCCACCATCGACCGCCGGCTGTTCGGCGGCGAGGTGTCCGCGTCGCGGGACCTGCAGGCCATGTCGGCCGAGCTGGCGCAGCTCAAGAGCCGGGCCTCGGCCCTGGAGGACGCGGTGCTCGGGTTGCTGGAGGAGCGGGAACCCCTCGACGTCCGGGTCGCGGAGCTGCACGCCCGGTTGGAGGAGCTGGCCGGCCGGAGATCCGAGACCGAGGGCCGTCTCCGGGCGGCCCAGGCCGGCGCCGACGCCGAGCTGGACGACCTGGCCCACCGCCGGGCGGACGCCGCGGCCGGGGTGCCGGCCGGCGTGCTGGCCCGCTACGAGCAGCTGCGCACCCGCCTGGGCGGGGTGGGGGCGGCCCGCCTGGTCGGAAACCGCTGCGGCGGGTGCCACCTGACCCTGCCGGCCGTCGAGCTGGACCGGGTGCGCCACCTGGGCGACGACGAGGTGTACCAGTGCGAGCAGTGCTCGCGCATCCTGGTCCCCTGAACCGCCCGACCAGCTGAACCCCCCGACCAGCTGAACCCCCTGGCCAGCTGAACCCCCCCGGCCAGCTGAACCCCGGACGGTCCGGATGATCCCGCCCCCGGTGCGGGCCCGGCATGCGGTACAGTTGATTAGCCAGGCTAAAAGAGTGGCCGGGTTGATCGAAGGGGCTCCACCATTGGGGTTCAGAGAGGACGAGCCGGACCGGATGCCAGCAGCAGTCGCCACAGGGGATACCGAACCCAAGGGTTCGCCGGCCACCGGGGCGGTTCCCATCCCGGCCGGGGCCCCGGCCACCACAGCCCGCCCCCCGGGGGGAGTGGTGGCCCGGACGTTCTCCTCGCTGCGCACCCGCAACTACCGGCTGTACTTCTTCGGCCAGAGCGTGTCCATGGTGGGCACATGGATGCAGAGCGTCAGCCAGTCATGGCTGGTGTACGCCTGGACCCGCTCCGGTTTCGACGTGGGCCTGGTGGTGGCCCTGCAGACCCTCCCGATCCTCCTGCTGGGTCCCATCGGGGGCACCCTGGCCGACCGGTTCGGCAAGTACCGCATGCTGTTCTACACCCAGGCGTTCGCCGGGCTGCAGGCGGTGGCCCTGGCCGCCCTGGACTTCACCGGCAACCTGCACCTGTGGGAGCTGTACACCATGGCGGTGTGCCTGGGGTTGATCAACATGGTCGACAACCCCACCCGCCAGACCTTCATCGTGGAGATGGTCGGGCCCGAGCAGCTGGCGAACGCGGTGACCCTCAACTCGGTGATGGCGAACATGGCCCGGGCGGTCGGCCCGGCCGTCGCCGGTGTTCTCATCGCGTCGGTCGGCAGCTCGTGGTGCTTCCTGGCCAATGCCGTGTCGTTCATATTCGTGCTGGGTTCGCTGAGGGCCATGGACCAGGGCCAGCTGGCCCCGGCTCCCCGGGTGGCCAGGCTGCGGGGGCAGCTGCGGGAAGGGTTCCGCTACGTCGCCTCCACCCCGCTGCTGCGCGACGGGCTGATCATGATGGCCCTGATCGGCTGCCTCACCTACGAGTTCCAGACCACCCTGCCCCTGATGACGGGCGAGGCGTTCCACGGCAACTCGTCGACCTACGGGTTCCTGACCGCGTTCATGGGGGTGGGAGCGGTGGTCGGCGGCCTGTTCGCGGCCGGCCACCCGGGCCGCGGCATGCGCCGCCTGGTGGGCACCGCCGCCCTGTTCGGGGTGGCCGTCCTGGCCGCCGCCCTGGCCCCCTCGCTGTTCGTGGAGGAAGCGGTGCTGCTGGCCGTGGGCGCCTGCTCGGTGACGTTCCTGGCTCTGGGCAACGCCACCCTGCAGCTCAACGCCGAGCCCTCCATGCGGGGGCGGGTGATGTCGCTGTGGTCGGTGGCGTTCCTCGGGTCCACCCCGCTCGGCGGACCCCTGGTCGGCTTCGTGGGCGGCCAGCTCGGAGCGCGCTACGGCCTCGGCCTGGGCGCCCTGGCCGCCCTCCTGGCCGCCCTGTACGGCTGGAGCCGGCTCCGCCGGGACGGCGTGGGGGCGCCGGCCGGGACCAGGACCCGGCCGCTCGTCGCCTAGGGCTCTCCCCGTAACGGCGCTGAACGCGGCGGCGCCGGGGCCGAGTAGCGTCGACCGGCGTGCTCTACGTGGTCAGGCACGGCAGGACCGCCCACAACGCCGCCCGCCGGCTGCTCGGCCGGCTGGACGTGCCGCTCGACGAGCTGGGCGAGCGCCAGGCCCGGGCGCTGGGCGAGGTACCGGAGCTGCGCCACGCCGGCCGGGTGGTGAGCAGCCCGCTGCAGCGGGCCCGGGACACGGCCTCCGCCATCGGGCCGCCGGTGAGCATCGACGAGCGGTGGACCGAGATCGACTACGGCGTCTACGACGGTTCCGAGCTGCCCGGGGCGGCCGCCCTGTGGGAGGGGTGGGACCGGGACCTGGGCTACCGCCCGGAGGGGGGCGAGTCCCTCTCCGACCTGGGTCGCCGGGTGCGGGCCGCCTGCGACGACCTGTGGGAGGAGGCCCGGGAGACGGATGTGGTGGTGGTCAGCCACGTGTCGCCCATAAAGGCGGCGGTGGCGTGGGCGCTGGGGGTGGGCGACGAGATCTGCTGGCGGACCTTCCTCGACACCGCCTCGATCACGGTCATCGGACCGGGGCGGCGGGGTCCCACCCTGCGCAGTTTCAACGAGACGGCCCACCGGCCGGCGGTCTGAACCGCCGCAGGGTCGGGGCGCCGGCCGGCCCGGACGGCGGGTGCGGACGTTCCGTCCCGCCCGGAACTATGGTGGCCCCCCTAGCGGAACTACCCGACGGGAGGATGTGCGCATGCGAGTGGTGGTCGACTACGACCTCTGTGAGAGCAACGCCCTGTGCATGGCGGCGGCGCCTGAGGTGTTCGAGGTTCGCGACGACGACAACCTGTACATCCTCGACGAGAACCCGCCGGAGGACCTGAGGCCCAAGGTGGAGCTGGCCGCCCAGCGCTGCCCCAAGCAGGCCATCACGATCGAGGACTGAGCCTCTCCCCGTTGGCTATGACCAGCGGCGGGTCGGCCACCGGTTCGGGCGCGAAGCCCAGCACCCGCCCGTAGAAATCCAGTTCTGCGGCCACGACCCGCTTGATGGTCGCGGCCTGTCGGAAGCCGTGCTGCTCCCCCTCGAACGCCAGGTAGCAGACCGGCACACCCCTCCGCTCCAGGGCGTCGTACATGAGCTGCGACTGGGCCGGCGGTACCACCGCGTCGTCCAGCCCCTGGAACAGGATGAGCGGGCTGGTGATGGCGTCGGTGTGGTGGATGGGGGAGCGCCGCCGGTACTCGTCGGCCTTCTCCGGCCACGGCCCCACCAGGCTGTCGAGGTAGCGGGCCTCGAACTTGTGGGTGTCGCGGGCCAGCAGCTCGAGGTCGGCGATCCCGAAATGGCTGGCCCCGGCGGCGAACGATCCGGTGAAGGCCAGGGCGGCCAGGGTGGTGAACCCGCCGGAGCTGCCGCCGCGGATCAGGGCCCGCCGGCCGTCGACCAACTGCTGGCCGTCCAGCCAGGCCACCGCCGCCGCGCAGTCCTCGACGTCGGCCACCCCCCACGCCCCGCTCAGCTTCTGGCGGTAGGCCCGGCCGTAGCCGGAGCTGCCCCGGTAGTCGATGTCGGCCACCGCTATGCCCCGGGTGGTCCAGAACTGGATGCTCAGGTTGAGGACCGCCGACGCCGCCGAGGTGGGCCCGCCGTGGAGGATCAAAAGGACCGGCGGCCGTTCGCCGTCAGGGGCCCGGAAGTCCGGATTGTTCGGGGGGTAGAACAGGGCGTGGGCCTGATCCCTGTCGCCGGTGGGGAACTCCACCGCCTGCGGCTGGGAGATGTACGCCGGGTCGAGGCGGTCCGGCCGGCTGCGGCGCAGCACCGTGACCGAGCCGTCGGACCAGTCCAGCCGGGCCAGGGCCGGTGACGCGGTGGGCGACGCCACGATGGCGACCGCCCCTCCCTCGACCGGGCAGACGGATGAGAAGCTGGAAAAAGGGAGATCCATGCGCTGCAGGCCCCCGTTGGGTCCCATCCCCGAGCGGGGCATCCAGCCGATCCCGGCGCCTGCCGGGGCCGACCATGAGGCGATCACGTCGCCGGCCGGGTCGAATCCGTAGCCGGCGTTGCCGAACACCCAGTCGGGGGAGGCGAACTCGGCGGCCATGGTGCACAGGGAGCGGCCGGTCTCGTCGAAGAGGTTCCACCAGCCCCAGCGGTCGGTGACGAAGTGCAGGACCCCGTCGAGGGACCAGCGGGGCTGGGTGACCGACTCCTGCGGGCCCCCGGCGATCTGCCGGGCCGGGCCGACGGCCGGGGGGTCGACCCCGAAGTCCACCGGCGCGGCGTACAGCGACGTGGCGTCCCACGGCATGTCGGGGTGGTCCCAGCTGATCCACGCCAGCCGGTCGCCGGCCGGGGACAGCCGGGGGGCGGAGTAGAAGTCGTGCCCGGAGGCCACCGGCACCGGTTCGGACCGGCCGTCGACAGCCACCGCCACCAGGTCGTTGACCACCTGCCCGTCGCCGAGGTGACGTTCCCGGACGGCCACCAGCCACCGGCCGGTCGGGTCGATGACCGGATCGGCGAAACGGTCGGACCGGGCCCGGTCGGGTTCGGGGGTGATGGGCCGGGGCGGGCCGCCGTGGCGGCCGGTCACCCACATCCGCTGATCGGCCCAGTTGGAGAACACCACCGTGTCGCCGTGGACGGCGTAGCAGCGCCCCCCGTACTCGTGCACCTGCGTGCGGACCGAGAAGTCCGCCCCGGTGATCTCCCGGGGCCGGTCCGGGTCGGCCAGCGGCACGGCCATCAGGACCTGGCGGCCCCCCTCGGACGGGCGGGACTCCACCCAGAACACCTCCCCGTCGCTGACGGTGGCCGACTCCAGCCGGACCGCCTGCTCCACCAGGAGCTCCGGGGTGACCGGCGAGGACCAGCTGCCGTAGGGGGCGACCAGACCGTGCTCAGAAGGCATCCCCCGAATCTAGAAGGGGCGGGGCCGGGAACGCCTCCGGGGGGGTGGCCGGTCAGCCGGAGGCCACCGGCCGGGTGCGGAGGGCCGCCAGGATGCGGGGGGCGACCCACAGCCCGAACCGCTGCGCCTGGGCCTCGGTGTCGGGGGCCGCCGCCGCCGGCTGGGCGATGTCGAAGAACGGGTAGTGGATGCCGTCCGGGGCCCGTACGGTCACCCCGCCGATGACCGTCCGGAACCGCCCGCCCGGGCACACCAGCGCCTCCAGGTCCACCACGGTGGCACCCGGCTGCCCGGCGGCCACCGAGCGGACCACCCCGTTGTAGGCGTCCAGGCGGCGCCGGCCGTCCTCCGGCCAGGGGGATCCCCCCGGGGTCTCCCCGGAGCTGAAGCAGGGGGCGGTGGCCAGCGCCAGCCGGGCCCCACCGGCCCGGGCGATGGACGCCGCCAGTTGCAGCTGGCCGCTCACGTAGGCCCGGTCGGCCGGCTGGGATATGTCGGTCCACCGCCCCCCTGGTCGGGGCTGGCTGGAGTCGAGCTCCCAGCGGCCGGAGGCCACGAGCACCACATCGGGGTGGAATGTGGCGATCTGCGATCTCAGCCGGGCCGGCCACAGGTCGGCGGCCGGGGAGGACGCGTTGCACGCCGCCGGGGCCGGGATCCGCCGGCCGTGGTCCTCCACCCGGGCGCTGACCGCCAGCCCGCAGCCCATCACCGCGGCGTCGTCCACCACCAGCCCGTAGCGCTGCTCGACCGCCGGGAACCCCAGCGCCAACCCCAGGGTCAAGCCGGTGGAATCCCCGATGACCAGCAGCCGCAGCGGGGCCGCCCCGGCCAGCTGCGATCCCGACGGCCCGGCCGCCGTGGTCGCCCCCGCCAGTGCCAGCCGGCCCGGTCCGGGTCCGGGGCCCGGACCGGACATCCCGGCCGGGGCGGTGAGGGCGACCAGGCCCACCACCGCCGCCGCCCCGGCAGCCACCGCCACGACCGGCCGCCGCCCGGGGAAGCCCGGGAGCGGCCCGGGCGGCAGGCGGTGCAGGAACCGGGTCTCGATCAGGTGGTGGCTGGCGGCCGCCACGCCCACGTCGGCGGCCACCCGCAACGCCAGCAGGGCGGCCCCCGACAACCCGGTGCTGGAGTGGTCGACCAGGGCGAACAGAGGGAAGTACCACAGGTACATCCCGTAGGAGATGCGCCCCGCGTAGGCCACCGGGCGGACCGACAGGACCCGGGCCGCCGCCCCGCCCGGGTGGACCGTGAGGGCCCCCAGGAGGACGGCGGTGACGGCGGCCACGCCCAGGAAACCGCCCTGGTAGGCCAGGCCGTTGCTGCTGCCGACCGAGCAGGCGGCCCAACCCAGGGCGGCCAGGGCGCCCACCGCCATCGGGGTGGCCAGCCGGGCCCGCCGGGCGGGGCCGGTCGGAGCGCGCCGCCGCCCGGCGGCCGCCGTCATGGCCGCCCCCAGGGCGGCGCCGACCAGGAGGCTGGAGGCGTGGGTGTCGGTGCCGAAGTACAGCCGGCTGGCCGGCTGCCCGGCCCGGTACCCGACGGCCATCCAGGCGGCCGACAGGACCGCCCCCGCCCCGGCCACCGCCGCCACCGCCCCGGCCGGGCCGATCCGGCCCGCCCGGCGGGCGGCCCGGGCCGTGGCCCACACCACCAGCGGCCACACCAGGTAGAACTGCTCCTCGATGGCCAGGCTCCAGGTGTGGGTGAGAAGAGACGGCGAGGCGGAGGCGAAGTAGTTCGACGAGACGGCGATGAAATGCCAGTTGGAGACGTAGAACAGCACCGACAGGGCATCGCCACGGAACCCGGGATAGCGGCCGGCCGGGGCCAGGTAAGCGACGTACAGGTCGACCGCCGCGAGCATCACCACCAGGGCCGGCAGGAGCCGGCGGGCCCGGCGGGCCCAGAACGCCGCGAAGCGGACGCCCCCCGATGCCTCCTGGCCCACCAGCAGGGAGGTGATGAGGAACCCCGACAGGACGAAGAAGACGTCGACCCCGTAGAAACCCCCTCTGGACAGCCCCGGCACCCCGCCGTGGTAGGCGAGCACCATGGCTACCGCCACGGCGCGCACACCGTCGAGATACGGGAGCCGCTGAGTGTGCCGACAGGCCCGACCGCCCACGCTGCGAGTATCACACGCCGTCCCCGGTCGGGCAGGGTGGCGGGTGCGGGGCGCCGGGAGGCGGTTGAATGGGGACGGTCGGAGCTCGAGACAGGAGGCGGCGAGCGTGCGGTTGACCGAGATCTGGCGGGCCACCGTGCCCGGTCACACTTCGCACACGGTGCTGGCGGATCCCGGCTCGAAGTCGCTGTTCGTGAGCGACGGGTGGGGAGTCGCCTACCCGGCCCTCCGGCTGCACCGCCTCGACCCCGAGACGGGCGAGCAGCTGGCCGAGATCCGGACCCGCCAACAGCACGTTTCGGCCCTGGTGGCCGCCCAGGACTCCCTCTTCGTGGCCACCCATTCCCGGCTGCTGCGGCTGCGCCCCGGTGACCTGGGACCGGTGGGCCACTGGGACAAGGTGCTGCCCAGCGACTCCCAGCAGCTGGTGGCCCTCGGGGACCGCCTGATCGCCGCGAACTGGCGCAAGCCGGTGGTGGGCCTGTTCGAGGTGGGCACCGGCACCTCGGTCCGCCTTCGGGTCGGGCTGCAGCCGCTCCTGCTGCGCCACGGGGACGGCGTCTCGGTGGTGGAGGGCTTCGACGGGAGCCGCCGGCCCATCGACCTGGAGCGGGGCCGCCTGCTCGGCGCCGAGCCGGGGCCGCCGGTCACGGCCGTGGCCGCCGGGACCGACATATGGGGGGTGGCCGCCGGCGAGCCGGCGGATGGCGGCGGGGGGGCACCGTCGACCTGGCTGAAGCCCGCCGCCGACCGCCTCCTCAGGTTGAGCGGGGAGGGGCGGTGGGAGGCCCTGCTGGCCGGGCCGGGGATGTCGGTCCACTGCGACGACGAGCGGGGCCTGGTGTGGTGCCTGGTCGGGCCCGGGCCGTCGACGCTGGTAGCCGTGTCGCAGGAGTACCGGTGGTCGGTGGCGTCGTTCAACGCCGGTCCGGGCCGCTACTGGGCCTACTTCGACCCGACCAGCGGCCTGGCCGTCGCCGTCGAGGCGGTCGAGGCCGGCGGCGGCTACCGCAGCCCCCAGGCCGCCTCGACGCTGATCGGCCACCTTGTAGTGTCCGACTGAGGATGGACGAGGACCTCCGGGCGGGCCAGCTGCCGGCGACCATCGACTGGCGGGAGGACCGGGTCAGGCTGGTGGACCAGCGCCGCCTGCCCGAGGCCCTGACCTTCGTGGAGGCGGCCACCGTGGACGAGCTCTGCTCGGCCATCCGGGACCTGGTGGTGCGCGGCGCCCCGGCCCTCGGTGTGGCCGGGGCCATGGGCGTGGCCCTGGCGTGGCGGCACGGCGAGGATGTGGACCGGGCGGCGGCCCGCCTGATCGCCACCCGCCCCACCGCCGTGAACCTGCGCTGGGGGGTGGAGCGGGCCCTGGCCGCCCCCGACCCCGTGGCCGAGGCCCTGACCGTGGCCGCGGAGGACATCGAGCGCAACCACCGCCTCGGCCGGCACGGGTCCGCCCTGCTCCCCGATGGGGCCCGGGTGCTCACCCACTGCAACGCCGGGTCGCTGGCGTGCGCCGGCTACGGGACGGCCGTGGGGGTGATCCGGGCCGCCCACGAGTCGGGCAGGCGACCACGGGTGTGGGTGGACGAGACCCGGCCGGTCCTGCAGGGCAGCCGTCTCACCGCCTGGGAGCTCCACCGGCTCGGGGTGCCGGCCACCGTGGTGGTGGACGGCGCGGCGGCGTCCCTGATGGCGAAGGGAGACGTCGACTGCGTGGTGGTCGGCGCCGACCGGATCGCCGCCAACGGTGACGTGGCCAACAAGGTCGGCACCTACTCCCTGGCGGTGCTGGCCCGCCACCACCGGATCCCTTTCTACGTGGCCGCCCCCCTGTCGACCGTCGACCCGGCCTGCCGCTCCGGGGCGGCCATCACGGTGGAGCAGCGGGATCCCGGCGAGGTGATCTTCGCCGGCGACCGCCGGGTGGTGCCCGAGGGGGTGGAGGTGGCCAATCCGGCATTCGACGTGACCCCGGCCCGGCTGGTCAGCGCCATCATCACCGAGGCGGGGATCGCCCGCCGCCCGTACCGGGCCGCCCTGGCCGGTCTGCTGGCCCAGGGCTGAGCGGGTCCGCGCCCGCCTGCGGCCGGGCCGCCCCACCTTCAGGACAGGCGCCGCAATGCCGACATCACCGGTGGTATCGGACTGAGAGGGCAGAATTCCTTTGGCAGCATGCATCAGCTGCTCCTGCCGGCAGGCGGAAGGAGCGGGAGAAGGCAGCACGGTGTTCCTGGCCACGGCGGTGAGCCACACGCTCTCCACCCTGCGCCGGGTCCTGGCGCAGAGCGGCGCGCTGGCGGACGAGCCGGCGGTGGGAGTGATACGGCTCTCGACCGGGAACCCGGCCAACCTGCTGTCCCTGGTCAGCTCCCAGTTGACCTCACCGGAGTCGGAGGAGGTCCGGGTGGTGGTGGTCGACGACCCGTCCGACAGCGAGCTGCTCGGCGCCGCCCTGCGGGCCCCCAGCCTGGCCCAGGTGGCGGCCCGCACCCGCCACGTGGACCTGCAGCGCCTGATAGGCGACGAGGACCGTTCCTTCCGGTCGGTGTACCAGCCCATCGTGCGGCTGGATTCCGGCGGGCGGGAGGTGGTCGGGTACGAGGCTCTGCTCCGGGCGGATGACGGCGGCGGCCAGGTCATGCCCGCCGCCCTCTTCGGCGCCGCTCGGGAGGCCGGCTGGCTGCACATCCTGGACCGTATCGGCCGGACCACCGCCCTGAGGGGAGCGGCCGGATGGCTCGGCGACGCCCTGCTGTTCGTCAACTTCCTGCCCACGGCCATCTACCGGCCGGAGGTGTGCCTCATGACCACCGAGCGGGCCGCCGCCGACGCCGGCATAGCCATGGACCAGCTGGTGTTCGAGGTCACCGAGTCCGAGCGGGTCACCGACCCGGACCACCTGGCCCGGGTCTTCGAGCACTACCGCCGGCTCGGTTGCCGGGTGGCCCTCGACGACCTGGGCGCCGGCTACTCGTCGCTCAACCTGCTGGCCCGGCTCCAGCCCGACGTCGTCAAGCTGGACAAGGAGATCGTCCAGGGGCTGCCCGGCGCCGGGAGCGAGGCGGTGGTCTCCTCGGTGGTCTCCATGACCCACCGCTACGGCGGGGTGGTCATCGCGGAGTGCGTGGAGACGGCCGAACAGGCCTCCAGCGCCGCCGAGCTCGGTGTCGACCTCGGTCAGGGATGGCTGTTCGGGGCGCCGGAGGACCGCCG
>DASSZD010000140.1:0-15247 GCA_035702985.1 Acidimicrobiales bacterium | reverse complement strand
CCGGGCCACCTCGGCGTACTGGACCCCGGCCGAGGACCGCAGCTGCTGCACCACCGCCGCGACCGACGACGCCGGCACCCGCATGACATAGCGGCTGGCCCGCTCCGCGGTGGCCCGGTCGACCCCGGCCGCAGCGATCGCCGACGCCGCGTGCTGGGTCGGCGAGCCGGCCTGGAACTTGACCACCACCGTCTTCATCGTTTCCGAACCCGCCGCGGACGCCGGCGCCGCTCCCGAAACCGCCACCAGAGGCACGGCCAGGAGGATCGCCGCGCCCAGCCCCGCCGGCCGCCACCGCCGGGGCCCCACCAGAGAGACGCCCATTCGTCGCATCCTAGGGGAGCATCCCGACGGCCGGTTGTCACCCCGGGGACTGCTACGTTCACCCGCCGTGCCTGGCCGCGTCGCATTCGTGCCGCCCCGATACGGCCCCCAGATCGTCGGTGGATCCGAGGCCCTGACCAGGGAGATCGCCACGGGGCTGGCCGAGCGGGGCTGGGACGTCGAGGTTCTCACCACCCGGGTGATCAGTCACCTGACCTGGGAGGACGAGCTGCCCGCCGGGGTCTCCCACGAGGACGGGCTGGCCGTCCGGCGGTTCTCGACGGTCCACGAGCTCTCCCGTCGCGGCCGGCGGGCCCAGTACCAGGTGCAGGACGGCGTCATTCCCCCGGTCGACGACCAGTGGAGCTGGGTGAGCTGGCGGGTGCGGATTCCGGACCTGTTCCACCATCTGCTCCGCTACGGCGACTCCTACGACGCCGTGGTGTTCTCGCCCTACATGTTCTGGAACGCCACCGCGTGCATGCCGGCCGTGCCCGGCAATGCGGTGGCCATGCCGTGCCTCCACGACGAGTCCTATGCCCGCATGGAGGTGATGCGCCCGGTGCTGGCCTCGCCCCGTTCGGTGTGGTTCCTGTCCGAACCGGAGCACGAGCTGGCCCACCGGCTGGGCCCGGTGGCCGACCACCACACGGTCACCGGCGCCGGCATCCACGTCCCCGGCAGCTACGACCCGGACGGGTTCCGGGCCCGTCACGGCATCCGCCGCCCGTTCGTGCTCTACGCCGGCCGCCGGGAGAAGGACAAGGGTTGGGGCTGGCTCCTCGACGCCTACCTGGAGGCGGTCGGCACCGGTCTGGAGGGGGTGGACCTGGTCACCTTCGGCCACGGCGAGGTGGACCCGCCGGCGGAGATCGCCGACCGGGTGATCGATCTCGGCTTCGTCAGCGAAGCGGACCGCAACGACGCCTTCGCCGCCGCTCTGGCCTACGTCCAGCCCAGCCGCATGGAGAGCTTCTCCCGGACCATCATGGAGGCGTGGCTGGCGGGCACCCCGGTGCTGGCCATCGACGGCAGCGCCGTGGTCGACTGGCACTGCCGGCGCTCGGGCGGCGGCCTGGTCTTCGCCGACGGTGAGCAGCTGGGCCGCCATATCCGGGCTCTCCACTCGGACCCGGAGCGGGCCGCCGGGATGGCCGCCCTGGGCCGGGAGTACGTGCTGCGCGAGTACAGCTGGCCGGTGGTACTGGACCGCATGGAGGCCGACCTGGAATCCCTGCGCCGGTCCGTTCCGGCCCGCTCCGGCCCCCCGGCCCCGGAGGCCCCCCCGGCCCCGGAGGGCCCGGTGACCCCCGTGGCGCCCGAGGCCGCCGGGTCATCCGCCGGCGGGGTGCTGGTGCTCGGCAGCTATCCCCCCATCCCCCGCCCGGCGGCACCGGTCACCGTCGACGAGGTGCGCCGCCTGTGGCGGGAGGGCCGGACGGTGACGGTGGCCTCGCCCCGCCTCAGCGCCGCCCACCTGACCATCCCGGTCGGGGGGGTGCTGGCCGGTCGCCGGTTGCGCAACGCCCGCCGCCACAGCGGGGCGTCGGACCTGGTGATGGTCATGGAGCCCGGGTTCCCGGTGCCCTCACAGGGCCGTCTCCGCCGGTACCTGAGCGCCCGGATGCTGGCCGGAGCCCTCGGGGAGTTCGGTCATGTCCGCCTGGTGATGGTCGGCGTCGTGACCCCGTTCCCGGGGTCCTCGCGGTTGACGGCCGCCGCCGACGAGGTCGTCCCCGCCGACGGAGGTCCCGGGGCGGCCGCCGTGAGCCCGTTCGGACCGGCCGAGGTCACGGTCGGACAACGTCCCGGCTGGCTGGTGGGGCGGGTGGCCCGGATGGTGCTGGGATCCCGGGCTCCCGCCGTCCGGGCCCGCCTGGGGCGGATCAGGCGGGCCGCTGCCCGCCGGCTGCGCCGGTCCCGGCGGCAGAGCTGAGATGGCCGCCCCGGCGGACCGGCCCCGGTCCCTCCACCCCTATACTCGACGGGCTATGGAGGCGGACCTTTGAGCTCGCTGAAGCGGATGCTCGTGACCAGGATCGACCGTTACGCCCGGGCGGTGGCCGACGAGACGGCGACCCGCATGACCCAGCAGCTGACCGCCCACCTCGACGAGATCGTGCGATCGGAGATGAAGGAGCTGGCCCGGATGCTGCGCCAGCAGGGCGACGCCGCCGATGAGGTGGCCGAGACCTTCGGCCGCACCCTGACCCGCCTGTCCAGCGAGATCGAGTCGCTCGGCGCCGCCCTGCGGGACCTGCAGGCCGGCCGAGCGGACGCCCAGCCGTCAGCCCACCCGTGACCCCCCGGTCGGGGATGGCGGCCCGGTCGTGACCGGAGCGGCTCCTTCGACCAGCGTGGTCATCGTGTCCTACCAGCCCGGGGATTGGCTCCGGCCCTGCCTGGAATCGGCGGCCGCTCAGTCCGACCAGGTGATCGTGGTCGACAACGGTTCCCCCGGCTCGTCCGCCACGGCCATCGCCCGCTCGGTGGGGGTCACCGCGGTCCGCTCGGAGCGCAACCTGGGGTTCTCCGGCGGGGTCAACCTGGGCGCCCGATCGGCCCGCGGCCGGGTGCTGGCCCTGCTCAACGACGATGCCGTAGCCGGATCCGAATGGATGCCGGCCGCGGTGGAGGCCCTCCAGGACGCCTCGCTGGCGGCTGTCGGCCCCAAGGTCGTGCTCACCGGGTGGTACCGGGAGGTGGTGCTCCCCGACCCGGCCTGGCACGCCCCCGGCGACACCCGGCCGCTCGGGCGCCAACTGCACTCCGTCACCGCCGCCGGCCGCGACGTGCTGCCCGGGCTGACCGGCTCAGGCATCCACCGCCTCGAGGGGGCCGGGCCGGACCGGTGGCGCTGGACCACCGGCCCGGAGCCTTTCTATGTGCCGCTGTCCGACCCCGCCGACCCGGTCCTGATCGACGGTTCAGCCGCTCCGGAAGGGCCGGTGTGCCGCCTGGTCAACACGGTCGGCACCTACCTGCGCCCCGACGGCTACACCGGCGACATCGGCATAGGGTCGCCCGACGACGGGCGGTTCGACCGGGCCGAGGACCGCTTCGGCGTATCCGGGGCGGCCCTGGCCGTGCGCCGTGACACGTGGGACCGGCTGGGTCCGCTGGCCGGCCCGTTCTTCGCCTACTACGAGGACGTCGACTGGTGCTGGCGGGCCCAGCTGGCCGGCCTCAGGGTCCGCTACGACCCGTCGGTGACCGTCCACCACCACCGCTCGGCCACCGCCGGGGGGTCCGACACCCCCCGGGTCCGGGTGCTGGCCGAGTCCAACCGGACCCTGGCCCTGGTCCGCAACGGCCCCTCGCCACGCGCCCTGCGCCACCTGCGCTACAGGTGGGGGGACGGCCCGGCCGGCGGGGTGCGCAGCCGGGTGGCCCGGTTGCTGCCGTGGGCCGTGGCCACCCGGGCCGCCAACCGGCGCAAGTGGGCCCTGTCGCCGCAGCAGGTGTGGGACCGCTGGGCCGGGGTGTCCTGCGAGTGGGACTGCTCGCCCGCCCGGGGCCGCTGACGGGCGGGACGGCGGGTGACCGTCACGACCCGGCCCGACCCGGGCCGGCGGTCAGGCGGGCCGGCCCCCCGGGGCCCGCCCGGTCCGGTTGCGGGCCGACGCCCACAGGCGGGCCAGGCCCCACCTGGTCACCAGCCGCAACGCCTCGACCACGATGTCGAGGGACATCTTGGAGTCACCGAACTCCCGGTCCACGAAGCGGATGGGGACCTCGGTGATGCGGGCCCCGGCCCGGGCCGCCCGGTAGGCCATCTCGATCTGGAACCCGTATCCGTCGGCGGTCACCGTGGACAGCGCCATGGACTCCAGCAGCCCGGCCCGGTACGCCCGGAAACCGGAGGTCATGTCCCTGACCGGGACGCCCAGCATCAGCGCCGAGTAGGCGTTGCCGGCCCGGGACAGCAGCCGGCGGTGCAGGCCCCACTGGGGGATCGACCCGCCCGGCACGTAGCGCGACCCGATCACCAGGTCGTGGTCCTCCAGGGCGGCCAGCAGGGCGGGGAGGGCGGCCGGGTCGTGGGACAGGTCGGAGTCCATCTCGAACAAGGCCTCCGCTCCCCTCTCCAGCCCCCAGGCGAAGCCGGCCCGGTAGGCGTCGCCGAGGCCGCCGCGCCGGTCCCGGCGCAGCAACTCGATGCCGTCGGTCCCGGCCGCCGCCTTCTCCACCAGGTCTGCCGTCCCGTCCGGGCTGCCGTCGTCGACCACCAGGACCGACGTGGACGGCAGTGCCGCCCTGGTGCGCCGGAGCACCTCTTCGATGGTGTGGGCCTCGTTGTAGGTCGGCAGGACGACGAGGGTCTTCATCGGGTCGTGATGTGACCTGCCGCCGTGGTGGCGGGACCGGCCATCAGCCCCTGCAGTTCGGTGACGAACCGTTCCGAGATGACGGGCAGGGCCAGGTCGGCCGCCCTCTTCCTGCCGGCGGCGACCAGGGCCTCCCTGCGGTCACCGTCGCCGAGCAGTTCGTGCACGGCGGTGGCCACCCGCAGCGGGTCCTTGTCGTCGAGGAGCAGGCCGGCGTCGCCGACCGTGTCGGGGATCGCCGCCGCCCGGTAGGCCACCACGGGCACGCCGAGCTCCATGGCCTCGATGACCGGCACGCAGAAGCCCTCGTGCTCGGACAGGCACACGAAGGCGTCGGCGGCCCCGAAGTAGGCCAGCAGATCCGGGAACGGGGCCGACCCCAGGAACTCGACGCTGCCGTCCAGGCCCAGCTGGCCGACCATCTGTTGCAGTGAAGCCTGGTAGCGGCCGGAGGTGGCCCCGCCGATGAGCGCCAACCGGGCTCCCGGGGCGTACAACCGGCGGTACACGGCGAAGGCGGCGATGACGTCGTGCTGGCACTTGTTGGGGGCGATGCGCCCCACGAACAGCCACAGCGGGCCGTCCGCCCTCCGGGCCCGCAGCCTGTCCGAGGTGGCCGGATCGGGGGGCCGGTGGTAGTCGGCGAGGTCGACCAGCAGCGGGCAGACCGCGGTGCGGGCGCAGCCCAGCTCGGTCAGCTCGGCGGCGTTGTAGGCGGAGACGGCCAACGCTGCGACCGCGTGGGGCGCCAGTTCGGCCAGCTCCCGGCGGGCGGCCTGCATGCTGCGGGCGGCCAGGGGCTCCCACCGGGCGAAGAACTCCGAGGGGGTGATGTTGTGGTAGTTGATCACGAAGTCCTGGCCGCCGGCGACCGCGTCGAGCAGCCACCCGGCCATGGCCGAGCTGGTCGAGGCCTGGTACAGGAGCATCCGCTGGGGGTCGGGGCGAGGATCGCACTCGAGGAAGCTGCGGGCCCGGCCCTCCAGCCGGGGGTCGAGGTGCTCGTAGAAGATCTCCGACTCGTACCCGGCGGCCCGCAGGGCCCGCTGGACCTGCCCGACGTGGTTGCTGATGGCGTCGTGCATCACGTAGCTGGGGACCAGCTGGTCGATGCGGCGGACCCGGCCCCCCTCGGGCGCCGCTCGGCTCACGTCGGCCCCCGCCGGGACGGATCGGGAATCGGGACTGGAGTCCGCCACCTGTCAGAAGCCGACGAGGGGCCCGGAAGGCCGGATCCCCGGCTCGATTCGCATTCAATGGACGCTATCACCGCGTCGATGAAATACAGGTATGAAGAAACGACTCCTCGGCGGGACCGCCGCATGCCTGACCGCCGTGGCGGCTACCGCCGTAGGGGTGGCGGCCCCCTCCCCCCGGGCCGGCGCCTCGACGCTGAACCTGGTCCAGACCTGGTCCAAGCTGCTCCCGGCCCCGGCCCAGGGCTCGGTGGCCCTGTCCTCGCCGGTCGTTGCCACCCTGGACGCCGGCGGACCGGCCGCGGTGTTCGGTGACCGGGCCGGCAACATCTACGCCCTGCACGTGACCGACGGCTCCGAGGCGGCCGGCTGGCCCATCCATCCCGGCGTGCCGGTCAACTCCGCCCCGGCCGTGAGCGGCGGGTCCATCTTCGTCGGTGAGGGCAATTCGGACAACCCGTACGTCGGTGGCATGGCGGCCTACAACTCCACCGGCGGCCAGGAGTGGTTCCACCCGTTGCCGTTCACCCCCTTCTCGTCGGCCACGATGGGTGCCGACTCCTCCCCGGCGGTGGGGAACCTGCAGGGCCAGACCGACCTGGTGTCGGGTTCGATGGGCCAGTTCACCGACGGTTTCACCGCCTCCGGTGCCACGCTGGCCGGCTTCCCGTGGTTCGCGGCCGACAGCAACTTCTCCACCCCGGCCATCGCCGACCTCTACGGCAACGGGCAGAACGAGGTGATCGAGGGCGGCGACTCCACCCAGGGCAACTCCTTCGGGGTGGCGTACTCCAACGGCGGCCACGTGCGGGTGCTGAGCGGCACCGCCAACCTGCTGTGCCACTACGACACCACCGAGGTGGTCCAGTCGTCGCCCGCCGTCGGGGAGTTCCTGCCCGGCCACGCCGTGGGGATCACGGTCGGGACCGGCATCAACTACAGCGGGGCGTCGGACGAGAACCAGCTCCTGGGCCTCAACTCGCACTGCGCCAAGGCGTGGGAGACCCCGCTGGACGGCGGCACCAGCTCCAGCCCGGCACTGGTGGACGCTCTCGGCAACGGGAGCCTCCAGATCGCCGAGGGCACCCGGTACAACAACGACGCGTCCGGCACCGTGTACCTGGTCGACGGCACCGACGGTCACGTCATCTGGCAGCACCAGGCGCCGGGCGGGATCCTGGGCGGCATCGCCTCGGTGGACCTCGGCGGCGGCTACCAGGACCTGGTGGTGGCCAGCATCGGGGGGTTGCAGATACTGGACGGGCGGACCGGGGCGGTGCTCTACAGCGGCTTCCCCGGGTCGTTCAGCTACCAGAACACCCCGCTGATCACCCGGGACCCCAACGGCTCGGTGGGCATCACCGTGGTCGGCTACTACGGGGGCGGGACCGGGGTGGTCCACTTCGAGGTCCCGGGCAGCAACGGCAACCTGGTCGGCGAGACCGGGGCCTGGCCCATGTTCCACCACGACCCGCAGCTGACCGGCGACGCCGGCACGCCCCCGCCGGTGGTGGCGGTCCCCTGCAACGCCCCGGCCGGGCCGCCGAGCGGCTACTGGATGGCGGCCGCCGACGGGGGGATCTTCACCTTCGGCAACGTCCCGTTCTGCGGGTCGACCGGCAACCTGGTGCTGAACAAGCCGGTGGTCGGGATGGCCGGGACCCGCGACGCCGGGGGGTACTGGCTGGTCGCCGCCGACGGCGGGATATTCAGCTTCGGCGACGCCGCCTTTCACGGCTCCACCGGCGGCATGCACCTGAACCGGCCGATCGTGGCCATGGCCGCCACCCCGGACGGGAACGGCTACTGGCTGGTCGCGTCGGACGGGGGGGTGTTCTGCTTCGGCGACGCCACCTTCCACGGCTCCACCGGCGGCATGCACCTGTCGCAACCCATCGTCGGCATGGCCGCCACCAAGGACAACAACGGGTACTGGCTGGTCGCCGCCGACGGCGGGATATTCAGCTTCGGCGACGCCGCTTTCCACGGCTCCATGGGAGGGACCCGCCTGGCCCAGCCGGTCATCGGCATGAGCGCCACCAGCGACGGCCAGGGCTACTGGCTCTACGGCTCCGACGGCGGGATATTCAGCTTCGGCGACGCCGCCTTCCACGGCTCCACCGGCGGCATGCACCTGTCGCGGCCGGTGGTGAGCATGGCCGGCTACTGACCGGCGGGCCGGCCCACCCGGTCGGCCAGTCTGCGCAGGGCCTGCCGGCCCCGGGGGCCCAGCACCCGCCCGAGAGGCCGCCCGAATCGTCGGGCCAGCTGCTCGGCGGTGCGGAGCGAACCCCGGGGCTGCGGGCCGGTCCCGGGCCCGGCGGCGGGCCCCGGAGCAACCCCCGGAGCGGGGGGTGGCGGGGCGCCGGCCGGGCCGCCCCCGCCGACGGCACCCGGGGCCGCCGGCGGCCGGGCCGGCCGGTCGGCGGCCCGTCGGGGCGATCGGCAGAACTCCAGCAGCGGTCCCGCCGCCCGGCTCCAGCGGAACCGCTCCCCGAACGCGGCCACCTCGGACCGCTCGGGGGGTGAGTCGAGGAGGCGGGCGATGGCCGCGGCGATGGCGGCCGGGTCGCCGGGAGGGACGGCCACCCCCAGACCGGCCGCCGCGACCTCGTCGGACAGCGTGTCGCCCTCGGTCAGAACCGCCGGGAGCCCGGCCCACAGGTAGTCGAGCACCCGGGTCCGGAACGAGAAGCGGGTCTCGAGATGGGCCAGGTGGGTGCTGGCCGCCACGTCGGCGTCGAGCAGGTACGCCGCCCGCTGGTCGTAGGGCACCCAGCCCTCGTTGAAGAACACGTGGCGCCCGGTGAGACCGAGCCGGTCGCTCTCGTCGCGCAGCTCCTGCGCCACCCTCATCTCGGGGATCTCGGGGTTGGGGTGGCGCATGCCGAGGAACACCATGCGGATGGCCGGCCGCTGCACCTTGAGGGCGTCGATGGCCCGGACCAGCGACACCGGGTCGAACCAGTTGTAGACACCCCCGCCCCAGATCACCACCGGGTCCTGGGGGCCGATGGCCGGGAACTCCCGGCGCAACACCCCAGGCTGGCCGGCCGGGGGGTGGTCCTCGATGCCGAAGGGGACCACGTCGATCAGGTCCCGCAGCCGGGGATCCCGGCCGTAGGTGGCCGGGTTGACCCGGCCCAGGGTGGCCAGGCTGCCCAGCCAGAAATCCCTTTGCCGCTCGCTGGCGCAGAGGAAGAAATCGCCGGCCCGGAGGTCCTCGTTGATCACCGAGACCTGGTGGGCCACCGCCGCCCGGTGGGCGTCGTCGCCGGCCCGGCCCACCGCCTCCAGGTTCTCCAGGTGGGTCGGCACGTACATGTCGATGCACAGGGGCGTCTCCGATGCCGCCACCACCGGGTGGCGGCGGACCACGCTGGTGGGGGCGAACACCACGTCGGCCCACTCCACCAGGGCGTCGATCTCACCGCCGGTCACCGCCCGGACCTCGAAGGCCGGATGCCGCCGGGTGGCGCCGGCCGTGCCGGCCAGCACCACGTCGTGTTCCCCGGCGAGCTGCTCGGCCAGGTTCCAGGCCCGGATGGCCGGCCCCGGCATCTGTTCGGTGACGGGGTCGAAGCAGAGCGCCAGGATCCGGAACCGTCTCCCGCCCGGCCCGGTCACAGCCCGGTCCCGGCGCTACGCTCGGCTGATGCCCGCCGCGCCCGCCCCGCTGTGCCCGCCCGGCGGGACCCGTTGGCCGGCCACTGGAGATGTGCCATCCATTCGACGGTAGCCTCCGTCCCTCCGGGGCAGCGGATCCTGGTGGTGACCGACGATGTGCTCACCGAGAGCATGGCCGGGCCGGCCATCCGGGCCTGGGAGATGGCCGCCGCCCTGGCCGTCCGCCACGAGGTGGTGCTGGCCACCACCTCGCCGGTCTGTGAGCGCAGCTCCGGGACCTTCGCCGTGGAGGCGTGCGGCCCGGACCGCTTCGCCGCCCTGGAGCGGTGGTGCAGCGTGGTCGTCGTCCAGGGCTACGTCCTGCACCACGTGCCGCTCCTGAAGACCACGGACAAAGTGATGGTCGTCGACCTGTACGACCCCATCTTCCTGGAAGCCCTCGAGCTGAACCGGTCCCAGCCCGAGCCGGGCCGGTCCGACCATCTGGCCGAGTGCCTGCGGGTGTTCGGGGAGCAGATGACCCGGGGGGACTTCTTCATGTGCGCCAGCGAGAAGCAGCGGGACATGTGGGTGGGCTTCCTCGCCGCCGCCGGCCGGGTCAACACCGCCGTCTACGAGTCCGACCCCACCCTGCGGCGGCTGATCGACGTGGTCCCCTTCGGCCTGCCCGACCAGGCGCCCCGCCGGAGCGGCCAGCCGGCCATGCGGGCCGCCGTGCCCGGCATCGGGCCCGGCGACGAGGTGGTGCTGTGGGGAGGGGGGGTCTACGAATGGCTGGACCCCCGCACCGCCATCATGGCCGTCGACCGGGTCCGCTCCAGCCATCCGGCCGTCCGGCTGTTCTTCCTGGGCGTCCGCCACCCCAACCCGGTCGCCGAGGAGTCCCGGGCCCTGACCGCCGCCCGGGAACTGTCGGCCCGGCTGGGCCTCACCGGCACCCACGTGTTCTTCAACGAGGGCTGGGTGCCCTACGAGCGGCGGGCCGACTTCCTCCTGGAGGCCGACGTGGGGATCAGCCTGCACCACGACCACGTGGAGACCGCCTACTCCTTCCGGACCCGGATCCTGGACTCCATCTGGGCCGGGCTGCCGACGGTGGCGACCGCGGGCGACACCTTCGCCGAGGTGATCGCCGGGGAGGGCCTCGGTGCGGTGGTGCACCCCGCCGACCCCGACGCGGTGGCTGCCGCCATCGCCGGGCTGCTGGAGGACCCGGCCGGCCGGGACGCCTGCCGCCGCCGGGCCGCGACCGTCGCCCCCCGCTACACCTGGGCCTCGGCGCTCGGACCCCTGCTGGATTTCTGCGACGCCCCGGGCCCGGCCCCGGACCGGGCCTCGCTGCGCCCCTGGCCGGCCGCCGGTCCCCTCCCCCAGCCGGCGCCCGCCCCCGATCGCGCTGGCGGCCCCGCACCCGGGCCGGGCCGGGTGGACCGGTGGGCGTCGCGGGCCGCCCGCCTGACCGGCGCCTACCGCCGGGGTGGCGTCAAGGCGGTGGCCACCGGCGCCGGGCGGGCCCTGCGCCGGCGTATCTGAGAGGCCGGTTCAGGCCGGCGGGAACTCCTCGATGTTCCACTGGCCCCCGAGGGCGACCACGCCCGACGGCTCGCGCAGGTCACCTTTTTCGATCTCGAAACGGACGATACCCGCCCGCACGTCGTACTCGTGGATGCGGGACATGTCGGTGGCCGAGACGGTCAGGTGGTAGATCCCCTTGAGGAGCGGCAGCCGGTCGAACGTGAGGTCGACGTGCCCGTGGCCCTCCAGCTTCTCGGGCAGGCACCCGACGTCCCGGGAGGTGGCGGTGGTCACCTCCAGCCCCTCGTCGGTGGTGATCTTGACCGAGAAGACCGGCCGGGCCACCGCCTGGGAGGTCTCGTACAGCAGCCGCAGCCGGGCCGGGGCGCCGCTGCGGAGCCGGGCGGTCTGGCCGCCGTCCTGGTCCAGCCAGTACACCCCGGTGACCCGGATCTCCCCCGAGCCCCACCGCAGGTGCCCGGTCTCGTCGATGTGACGGCCCTCCTGCACCGACGCGCTGTAGGCCATGACCACATCCCGGGCCGGCCCGACCTGCAGCACCTCGCCGTGGGAGAACCACGCCACCCGGTCGCACATGAACTCCACCCCGGCCAGGCCGTGGCTGACCAGCACGATGGTCTTGCCGGCCTCGCTCAGCTCCCGGAACTTGTCGTTGCACTTGCGCTGGAACGCCTCGTCGCCGACCGCCAGCACCTCGTCGACGAACAGGACGTCGGGGTCGACGTTGATGGCCACCGAGAAACCGAGGCGCACGTACATCCCCGACGAGTAGTTCTTCACCGGTTCGTCGATGAAGGCCCCCACGCCGGCGAAGTCGACGATCTCGTCGAAGCGCTTCTTGAGCTCGTTCTGGGACAACCCCAGGATGGCGCCGTTGAGGTACACGTTCTCCCGGCCGGACAGCTCGGGATGGAACCCGGCCCCGAGCTCCAGCAGCGCCGACACCTTGCCCTCCACCCGGACCGAACCCTCGTTGGGGGTGAGGATGCGGGTCAGGCACTTGAGCATGGTGGACTTGCCGGAGCCGTTCTCGCCGATCAGGCCGAACGTCTCTCCCTCGCGGATCTGCAGCGACACCCCCCGCAGGGCCCAGAAGTCCTCGGACACCACCCGCCGGCCGCGCATTATGGTCGCCTTGAGGGAGTGGTTCCGTTCGTGCACCAGCCGGAACTTCTTGGAGACGTTGTCCGCCTCGACCACCACCCGGGGTTCGCTCACAGTTCCTCCGCCATGCGGGTCTCCAGCCGGCTGAACACGACCCATCCGATGGCCAGTACCACCAGCGAGGCGGCCAGGAAGTAACCGAACTCGATGGCGGTCGGCAACCGCCCGTAGTACAGGGTGGACCGGAAGCACTCGGCCATCTCGGTCATGGGGTTGATCTTGAGCAGGGTCAGGAACCGCTGGACGCCCGGCAGGGTCAGGGGGTAGATCACCGGGGTCAGGTAGATCCACACCAGCAGGACGATGTTCATGAAGTGCTCGACGTCCCGGAAGTAGACGTTGAGGGCGCTGACCAGAAGGCCCATGCCGAAGGAGAACACGGCCAGCACCACGATCAGCACCACCGTGACCGGCAGGAACTCCAGCGCCTGGTAGTCCCCGAAGCCCAGCAGCACCAGGGTGAGCAGGCCCATCTCGATGCCGAGCGTCACCAGGTTGGCGCCCATGCTCGACGCCGGCAGCAGCTTGCGGGGGAAGTAGGTCTTCTGGATCAGCGAGGCGTTACCGACCAGCGACCCGATGGAGCCCATCACGGTCGAGGAGAAGAACGTCCACGGGATCAGTGCGCACATCAGGAACAGGGCGTAGGAGTTGATGCCGTCCACACCCGGGTCGGGGTTGGCGCGGAAGAACAACCGGAACACGATCGTGTACACGGCCATGGTCATCAGCGGATTCACCATGGACCACGCCCACCCGAGGAAGGAGCGCTTGTACTTGGACCGCAGTTCCCGCAGGGTCAGGTTGAGTAGGAGCTCCCGCGAGGAGCGATAGCTGGATACCAGGGTCATGTCTAGAGTCGGGCGATTGTACCTGTGATCGGCTTCAGGGCCGGGTCACAACGGGGGGTCTCCGCCCGCCCGATTGTAGGGTCACCCACCCTCAGGCGGGGGCCGGCTCGCTCACGTCGGCGGCCCGCTCGATGACCTGGTCGATGAAGCCGTACTCCTTGGCGGCCGCCGCGGTGAACCAGCGGTCCCGGTCCGAATCGGCCTCGATGCGCTCCACCGGCTGGCCGGTGTGGAAGGCGATCCGCTCGGCCATCATCTTCTTCAGGTAGACGATCTGCTCGGCCTGGATGGCGATGTCGGCTGCCTGGCCCTGGGCCTGGCCGGACGGCTGGTGCATGAGGATCCGGGAATGGGGCAGCGAGAACCGCTTGCCCTTGGCCCCGGCGCACAGCAGGAACTGGCCCATGGAGGCGGCCAGCCCCATGCACACGGTGGACACGTCGCAGGGCACGAACTGCATGGTGTCGTAGATCGCCAGCCCGGCCGTGACCGAGCCGCCCGGCGAGTTGATGTACAGGCTGATGTCCCGCTCGGGGTCCTCGGCGGCGAGGAGCAGCAGCTGGGCGCAGATGAGATTGGCGCTGGTGTCGTCCACCTGGGTGCCGAGGAAGACGATGCGCTCCTTGAGGAGCCTCTGATAGACGTCGCCGGAGCGATCGTTGCCGGGCATCTGGGCCGTGGCCGGCGGGAGGTGTAGCGAGGACATGGCGTTGAGGGTACCCGGTCGCCGCACCCTTCTTCGGGGCACGGGCGGACGCTGTGTAGGATCGCCGACCACGCGGGCGTGGCGAAATCGGCATACGCGCCAGGTTTAGGTCCTGGTCCCGAGAGGGATGGAGGTTCGAGTCCTCTCGCCCGCACCATCCCGCCCCCGCCGCTCAACCGGCCGGCCGGATCACCCCGGGCAGGCGTAGTCCATGTCGTAGGCGCTGTACGGGCCGGTGTAGCCGTTGCCCGAGTAGCCGTACTGGACCAGGTCGATCCGCCCCCCGGCGAACGCCGCGTAGTCGGATCCGGCGGTGCCGGCGCAGATGGAGTTGGCGCTGTAGGTGCCTCCGGATATGTTGCCGCCGCCGGGCACCCACAGGGGGATGTCCTGGAAGGTGGGGGCGCCGCCGGTGATCTGGCCCCACTGCAGGTTCGTCGAGTAGAGGCCCGGCATCTTCCCCGCCGACCTCAGGCCGGCCACCGCACCCCAGATCACGTTGGCGTTGCTGTTCTGGGACCGGCTGGCCCAGAAGGTGGACGGCTGCTCCACGTCGAGCCACCACAACGTGGGGTCCACCCCCTGGCCCTGGGCGAACGACACCCAGTACCGGGCCCAGTAGTAGCCGAAGTTGTAGCTCTGGCAGGCAGCGTCGCTGGCGGAGCAGTTGCCGGCCGGCCCCGACATGGACTCGGAGGGGGCCGGGGACGGCAACTCGTTCATGAAGATGTACGTGGACAGGTTCGAGCCGGCCCACGCCGCCTCTGACTGGTAGCAGGGGTTGGGGTAGGCGTTGGTGGCGCCGGCCACCTCGACGATCCCGATGGTGGCGCGCCGCGGGAGGTTGCCGCACTGCCACTTCGACACGTCGTAGCCGGTGCTGCCGGGCGGATAGGGGTAGCCGTGGGCGGTGGGCATGATGGTCACGACCGGTGCGGTGGCGTTGCCGGCGGTGCCCAGGAACGGGGCGTCGCCGTAGGTGAAGATCCCCCCGTCCGACGCCACCAGCCAGTAACCCCCACTGTCGGGGGTGGCGGCCATGCCCACGATCGGCCGGTTCAGCTGGATGCTGCCGGCCGACCCGTGGAAGGCGGCGTCCCCGAAGGTGAAGATCCCCCCGTCGGAGGCCACCAGCCAGTAACCGCCGCCGTCCTGGGTGGCGGCCATGCCCACGATCGGCTTGTTGAGCCGGATGCTGCCCGACGAACCGTGGAAGGCGGCGTCACCGAAGGAGAAGATCCCCCCGTCCGACGCCACCAGCCAGTAACCCCGGCCGTCGGGCATGGCGGCCATCCCCACGATCGGCTTGTTGAGCCGCATGCTGCCCGTCGAACCGTAGAACGGGGCGTTGAAGCTGAACACCCCTCCGTCGGAGGCCACGAACCAGTAACCGCCGGTGGCGGGGTCCGCCGCCATCCCCACGATCGGCTTGTTGAGCCGCATGCTGCCGGTGGACCCGTAGAAGTGGGCGTCACCGAAGGAGAAGATGCCCCCGTCGGAGGCCACCAGCCAGTA
>DASSZD010000049.1:0-9143 GCA_035702985.1 Acidimicrobiales bacterium | reverse complement strand
ACGGAACCGGCATCGAGGCGATGCTGTGCCAGGAGTTGGTTGCCGCCACCGACCCTGGGCAGGAGAGGCGGAGACCCGGTCGGGCGTCTCCGCCGGGTCCGGACCGGATCGCACGGCCGGGCCGCTGGGCGTGCGGTCAGTTGAGCAACTTGAAGGTGGCTGATCCCGAGTTACCGGCAGCGTCGGTGACGGTCACGACGTAGACCGCGGCCGGCAGGCCGCCGGCTTTGATGGTGGCGCCGGCCGGGATGGCTCCGCCGGTGGTGCTGGTCTCGGTCCCGCCGTTGGAGGTCCACGGAGTGGGGTGGCCGCCGAATCGGACGGTGAGCACGGCGTCGGGGGCAAACCCGCTGCCGGCGATCTCGATGATCGACCCCTTCTTGCCGGTGGCCGGTCCCAGGGCCATCTGCAGCCAGTGACCCGTCGCCCACGAGTTGGCGCGGCTCGAATCGCTGGTCACCCAGGCTGCGGCAGAGCCGGCTATCAGCATCGTGGTCATGGCAGTCGTGGCTGCTACTGCCGCCAGGGCCGCTCGGCGACCGGCCCGGCGCCTTGCCGATCGCCCGCGATCCCTGGCCATGGCCCGCCGGGCGCGATCAGTGATCCGGGCCGGCCGGTCCCGGTCCGGCTCGGCGGGACCACAGGCGGGTCGGACGCGTCCCGGTCCAGACCCACTGCAGCAGGTACCAGGCGACGCCGAGGCCGGCCAGACCGATGGCGAGGATCCAGGCAACGGGACCGGCGGCCCGGGACAGCCAGAGTCCCAGCTGGGGGACCCGGAGCGTATCCCGCCCGAGGCTGCCCCCGGTCGGGATGGTCCACCGCTCCGTTGCCGTGTTGGCGTCACCCTTGGTCACGAAATGGACGACCCCTCCGTCGGCCCGGACGCTCACCACCCGGTGCGTGACCAACTGCTCGTCGAGGAAGGGGTCCCGGAAGGTGATGATCTGGCCCGGCCTGACGCTCAGAGGCCGCACCGCCTTGCTGATGATCAGATCTCCCACCCGGAGCGCCGGTGTCATGGAACCGCTCTTGACGTCGATCGCCCGGTAGCCGAGCGCCGCACCGACGAGCACGGCGGCCAGCAGCACCAGCAGGGCGGACAACGTGACCGTGGCCAGCGCACCCAGCGCCCTGCGGCTCGTTCGTCCGGGCAGCAGCCGCCCGATGGCCGGTACGGAGATCCCGGTGCTGGTAGGGGCGGTCATCAGGTGGTGGTGAGGGTCCAGGTGAGCGTGACGGTGATGGACTTGTTGCAGTACGTGGCGCAACTGGAGTCACCGGCGGGCAGACCACTGACCGTGAACTTGTACCAGGTGGTGGCCGCCGGGTTGGAGATGGCGTACGGTCCCCCGCCCGCCCAGGCGGCGAGCGTGGCGCCCTGCCTACCGATGGCCCTGTTGGCGCCGCCGGCCGGGTAGCCGGCGCAGCTTCCGTTGTTGGTGTCGCTGCCCGGGGTGACCGTGGCCCGGCCGCCGGTGTTGTACTCGGCGGCCGTGACAGACAGCTGGTCCTGCAGTACCGACTGTCCCGCCCCTCCGAGCGTGGCCGCCAGTTCCAGCGACGACGCCGGTGCGTTGCCGGACAGGTCGACGGCGATGCAGGCGGTGGTCGCCGACGAGCCGGGCTCGAGGTTGGTGACGTTGAACATGGCCCTTCCGGTAGAGGCCGCCGATCCCCCCTCCCCGCCTTGGCTGTCGGCGATCAGAACAGTGTTGGTCGAGAACGTGTTGTTGGCGTTGGTGGACGTGGCTGTCCACGCCGACCACGCCCCGATCGTGGTCAGCGAAGCCAACCCGATCACGATCGCCACCGACAGCCCCACCTTCGCCCGCACCGAGCGGGTGCCGGAGGGGGCGGCTGCGTCGGACCGTGCCGAAGAAGCCTCGGTCATCGCCCTTCCTCTCATCTTTTCCTGAAACACGTGTAGATCACGTTTGCCCAGTGAGGAATCGGGCCCGCGAAAGCCGAACTTGAGGAAATCTGGCACCGTGAAGGTCAATACGCGCTACGAAACGCGACCTTTATGCCACCAGAAGTGACCGATCATGCACAGACGCCCACTTTTTCCCCCTGAAGGCCCGTATCGATCCATCCCCGCCCTACCGGCACGCACTACGCGAAGCCGCCAGCTGGGCTGGGACGGGCCGGTTCAGAACAGCGTCAGGCGGCCGGTGTCCTCGCCCCGGAGCTCGTCGTAGTCGACCTCGACACACTCGATGCCCCGGGCCGCAGCCAGGACCTGAGCCTGGGGCTTGATCTGCTGGGCCACGAAGATGCCCCGGACGGGACGGAGCCGACCGTCGAGGTCGAGCCGCTCGATGTAGCGGGCGAGTTGCTCGACACCGTCGATCTCGCCGCGCCGTTTGATCTCGATCGCCACGGCGCGCCCGTTGTCATCCCGACAGAGGAGATCGACCGGTCCGATGTCGGTGGGGTACTCCCGGCGGACCAGCTTCAGGCCGCCGGCCACCGCCTCCGGCCGGGCGGCCAGAAGCTCCTGGAGGTGGGCTTCTACCCCGTCCTTCTGCAGTCCGGGCTCCTGCCCCATCTCGTGCTCGATGTCGAGGTGCACCTCTTCGAGGCTGATGGTGAGCGTCTCGCCCTTCGGGTTGGTCACGACCCACTCCCCGGGGGCGGTGCGCAGGTCGCACGGGACGCTCATCCAGTTGAGCGGCTTGTAGGCCTTGCCGTCGCTGTGGACCGACACCGACCCGTCGGCTTTGACCATGATCAGCCGGGTGGCCGAAGGGAGGTGGGCGGACAGGCGACCGGCGTAGTCGACCCGGCAGGTGGCGATGACCAGGCGCATGGGTGAGCCATTCTGGCCGATCCCGCCCGCAGGGTCCGCATCCGGCCGTCCTGTCCCCCATTAGCGTGGGAGTCCTGACCCACACCCTCGAGACCGGTGCGCCGCCCCCGCCGTGGCCCCGTCCCGCCGGCCGCCGCCAGTATGGAGGTGCCGGCGCTGACGACGGCGCGCCCAGCGGGCGTTCCGGCCCGGCCGCCCCGGTGCCGACCGGTCCCTGGGGCCGGCCGGTGCGGGCCGCGAGAGCAACAGCGGCCGGGGTCGCCGAACGCTCTCCGGTGGTGGACCTGACCTCCCCGGGCGGGTCGACCGCAGCCGCCGCCGGCGGGTCGGCGGCAGCAACCCTCGGAGGGTCGACGGCGGTTCAGGAGCGGAGGCGGGCGGTGGGCGCGGCCGGCCGGCCGGCCGGAGCGCGTGGGTCGGCGGCCCCCGGCACCGACGGCGTCTTCGCCATAGCGGCTCCCCCACCCCGGCCGCCGGTGATCGACCTCGCCGGGAGCAGCACCCGCCCGGCGCGCCCGGCGCTGCCGATCCGCTGCCCCCGCTGGGTGCTGGAGGCGGCGGTGGCGGTGGTGGCCCTCGCCGTGCTGGCGGTCGTTTTCGCTCCGGCTGCGCCCCGCTCTACCGCCTCGGACGGGGCGGCGTCGGCGACCCAGCGGTGGATGGCCGCCCGGTCCGGAATGCTCGTGACCCTGGCCCGTGATATCGCCGCCGCCCACGAGGCGGCGGTACACCGCCCGCCCGCCGGCCCGGCCGCCGTCTCACGACCGGTCGCCCGGCTGCGGGAGGACCTGGCGCAGCTGCGGTCGCGGGGGGATCCCCCGGATCCGGCCGTCAGGCGCATCTGGACCTCGGCCCTGGGCGAAGCCGCTACGGCGGTCACGTTGCTCTCACAACCGAGGAGCCCGACGACCACGCAGCTGGCCACCGCCGGCGCCGCCCTCGAAGCGGCCGGCAACACGCTGGTGGCAGCCATCCAGGCTTCCCGTCCGGCTGGGAACCCGCTCCCGCACTGACGCTTCCCGTCCGGCGGGGGGGCCGCTCCCGCGCTGACGCCGGCCCGCCCGGCGGGGAACCCGCTCCCGCACTGACGCTTCCCGTCCGGCGGGGGGCCCGCTCCCGCACTGACGCCGGGGTGGCGGCGCCTGCATCCCGAAGGGTGTTCCAGATCCGGACCTCGTTGACATCGCCTCCAGGATCGAGGCTACGTACCGCGGTGGATCAGGAGGGCAGGCCTGCGCTCGTCGCCGCCGGGGAGATCACCGCCGCCCCGGACTGCCGTACCGGCTTCCGCGTCATCGACCCGCTCCTCGCCCTCTGGCTACGAGCCGGCCGCGCCGCCCGGTAGCGGCCCCGGGCCCGGCCCGCACCGGAGGGGAACAGCGGGCCCGAAGCCGGCGCTGACCGGACCGGCCGGCGTGGCCGGACCCGATTGGAGCGTGGCTTGGGCCGACGCCCTGACCTCCCGGTGGCCGAACCCCGGTATGGCCGTGCCGAACACCGCGTCCACGGTGGCCGCTCCGATCAGTCGGATGGTGTCACCCTCAACGGCCATGGACACCGTGATGCCGTGAAGAGTCCCGTCGCCCTGGGCGGCGACAGCCGCGCACACGGTCCGGGCCGCGGCGGCCGGGTCCAGGGCCAGGGATCCGGCCCGGTAGAAGGACGCGTCGTTGAGGCCCGCCGTCACCGCGTCGTTGGCGGCGGCCGAGAGAGCGTCGTGCAGCTGCTGGCGGCCGAGGTAAGCCACGGCGCTGTCCACCGCCAGGGCGGCCAGCAGCACCAGCACCAGGAACCCGGCCGGAACCAGGGCCAGCACGCTGCCTCTCCCGGTCCGGCGGTCCGGGCCACCGGGCACCGGCTGCTGACTGCCCCTCCCGGTCCGGCGGTCCGGGCCACCGGGCACCGGCTGCTCTCGCCACGTCCCGGTCCGGCGATCCGGGCCACCGGGCACCGGCTGTTCTCGCCACGTCCCGGTCCGGCGATCCGGGCCGCCTGTCACCGGCTGCTCTCGGTCCGGGCCGGTCATGGGCAGGCCGCCTGGCCGGGGAGGCCGGACCGGAACGGGTCGACCAGCTCGGAGTGCTCGCTGCGGACCGGGGCCCCCCGCCCCACCGGGCCCACGAACGGCAACTCCAGCAGCGGCGCCGGGTACGACACCGCGATGGTGATCCGATCGCAGCGGGAGAAGGTGCCCCCGACCAAGCGGATGCTGGCCCTGGCCGGGTCCCGGCCATACCCGGCGAGGGCCAGGGCGGCAGCCTGATCCGCCCGGGCCGCGGCGGACACCGCATCAGGGGCCTCCACGAAGGTCCGGGCCGCCTGGCGGGCCGCTTCGGCGGTGGCCGTCTTGGTGTCGATGACGGCCCACGCGTAGGCCACCAGGAGGGTGCCGGCCACGAACAACAGGAGACCGAACAGCAGCCCGGCGAACCCGCCGACGAAACCGGCTTCGTCCTTTTTCCGGAAATGGCAAGTGACGCGCCACCGACAGCCACCGACCACGGCGGCGCTGGTTGCGATGGCGGTGGCGGCGGGACGACGGCCCCCCGGTCGGGCCGTCGACCGTCTCAACGGAACCGCTCCGTGCGTACCGTCACCTGCCTGCTGATACGGGTCCAGCCAGCCAGGCCGGGCAGGAACTCCGGGCTCTGCGCCACCACCCGCAGCACCACCCGGCTGGCGTCGACCTCCTCCCACACGAACCGGCTCCGGGCCGCCTCGAACGACCCCAGCTGCCGGCGGGCCGCCGTCTCCGCCGGCGCCGTCTCGGCCGCCGGGTCCGGCGCCTGGGCCACCGCCTCGGCCGCCCTGGTGGCCGCCGAGGTGACCACCGATGTGGCGTACAGCCTGACGATCACCTGGGTGGCGAACAGCAGCAGGACCAGGAAGATGACGAACCCGACCAGGGTGCCGACCAGGCCGAAGCCGGCCTCGTCGCCGTCAGCAGCCGGAGCTGGTCTGGCCGATGCAGTTGACCTGACGGTTGACATGGGTGGCGGCGCTGTTGAAGGTCGAACTGAAGGCGATCCACATCGCCACCCCGAGGAAGGCCATCACCAGCACGGCGATGGCAGCGGAGATGACGCCTTCACCCCGCTCGTCACGCCCCCGTCGCCGCTCTCGCCCACCTTCCGCACACCGGGTCCTGGCTACCTGCATCGCCTTGCCCTCCCCCATGTCCACGCCCGAGACGCCATCCGGCGCTCACATCGGAAAGTATGCGAAACTACATCAATGTCGCAACAGGTTATCGGGGCGAATCATGCGTTGGCGAAGAGCCGGAGGGCGGCGAGAAACGGTACGGCGAGCAGGATGGCGCCCGGCACCAGGGTGGCCACGGTGACCGGCACCCAGACCTGCTGATCCCGGCGTTCCATCTGCTCGACCGTCCGGCGGTGCAGGTCCCGCCGGGCCTGGCGGGCCTCGGCGGTCACCATCCGCCCGAGGTCGGCGGCCGAGGAGTGCACGGTCAGGACCCCCACCAGCCTCTGCACGGCACCCGAGCCGCTGCGTTCCGCCCACTCCTGCAGCGCCTCGGACTCCGACAGGCCCTGACGGATCCGGTTCACCACCCCGTCGAGGTCCCGGGCCACGCAGCCCTGGCCGCGCCGGGCCAACCGTCCCAGGGCCGCCCCCAGGGAGTAGCCGGCGTTGACCAGCATGGCCAGCTGCTCGCAGACCACCGGTAGCTCCTCCTCCGTGGTCCGCTGCCACCGTTGCGATGCCAGGACCAGGCGCTGTTCCACCACCAGGAACACCAGCGTCGGCCCGCCGGCGACCAGCAGCACAGCCAGCGCCGCCGGCACCTGGCCGGCGGTGGCGGCGGCGGCACCCACCACCAGGGCGGCGGCGCACATGACCATCTGGCGGCTGCGGAACCTCGAGGCCGACAGTTCGGAGTGGATGCGCTGGAGCCGCCGCTCGCACTTCTCCTGCACCCCGAACACGGACGCCACCCGGTCTCCCAGGTCCCGGGCCAGGGGCATCAGGACGTCGCGGATCGACCCGATGGAGCCGGCGGCGGCCACCTGCGACTCCGCCCCGCCCGGGTGGAAGGGCCGCAACCGGTCGCTGAGCGACGGCCGGGCGAACCGGCGCCACTGCGACAGCAGCAGCGTGGCCCCGGCCCAGACGAGCAGCCCGGCACCCACCAGGACGCGGGTCACCGGAACACCCTCGGCGGCCGGGGCAGCCGCATCAGCCGGCCGGACCACGCCCAGCAGGCGGCGACCGCCACCAGGCCCACCGCCACCGCCACCTGGCCGCCGGGGCTCGAGTACGCCTGGCGCCCGGTGCCGATGGTGAGGCCGGCCAGGGCCATCCCGAGCGGAACCAGCAGGACGAAGCGGCGGGCGAAGCGGACCCCGGCCTGGCGGCTCAGCGCGTCCTTCCTGTTCTGGAGGTCGAGCGTGCGGTCCTCGATCAGCTCGGCCAGCTTGGCGTCGATGTCGGTGCCGCCGATCTCGTGGGCCAGCAGCAGGGTCTCGCACACCACATCGGCGGTGGGGTCAGCTAGCCGGTCCTTGAGCAGGGACGTGGTGCGTTCAAAGTCGGTGGTGAGCAGCCACTCCCGCTCGGCCGCCGCGAAGGCGGCCCTCCACTCGGCCGGGGCCCGAGCCGAGGCTTCGAACAGCGCCTGGGGGACCGAACGGCCGAGGGCGCCCGTCCGCAGCCTCATCTCCTCGAGCATCCGGGGCCACGCCTCGGCCGCCGCCTCGAGGCGGGACTGGCGCCGCCGCCGGTAGGCGGACACCGGCAGGCCCCCGGCCAGGATCCCGGCGATGACCGCCGGTATGGCCGCCCCGAAGAGCAGGTAACCGCCCAGCCCGCCCAGCACGCACAGCGCCGCCACCGCCGACAGGAACTCCCGGATGGACACCTCGCCCAGGCCCGCCTGGGTCAACCACACCCGCCCCCCGGAGCGGGCCGGCCGACCGGGGCCGCCACCGCTGCCGCCGGCCCTGCCGCCGCTGCCGCCGGCCCCGCCGGCGCTGCCGCCGTACGACCGGCGCAGCCCAGCCCGACGAGCCCGGCCAGCCCGACCGACCCCGACCGGCCGACCGGGCCGACCGGGCCGACCCGGCTCGTAGAGCGATGTGTAGAGGAGGTAGGACCCGGCCCCGGCCAGCAGGGCGGCACCCGCCGCCGAGGCGGCGCCGACCGGGTTCAAGACGGGCCCTCGCCGGCAACCAGCGTGCGCAGCTCGTACCCTCGCAGTTCGAGGGCCCGGGCGGCTCTCACCGGCAGGTTGCCCGACCATCGCAGGGGGTCGCTGTAACGGGGCCGGGAGAACATCGTGGTGGTGGTGAAGGCCACGGTCCCGGCCGCCACCTGGAGGTCCTCGACGGTCAGCACCTCGGTGACCCTGATGGCCCCGTTCTGACGGGAGCAGTGCACCACCACGTCCACGGCCTCGCTGACCAGGGCGGAGAGGGCGGCGACGGATAGGTCAGATCCGGTGTCGGCCAGCTGACAGATGAACCGCAGCCGCGACAGGGCCTGGCGGGCCGACCCCGAGTGGATGGTCGTGAAGCCCTGGACGCCCGACGACAGCGTCAGCAGGAGGGGGAGCGCCTCCCGATCGCGCACCTCGCCGACGATGGCCACGTCCGGGGCCATGCGCAGGAACCCGGCCACCAGCCGGCGCAGGTCGATCTCCTTGCGGTCGACCCGGGCCGGGCGGGTCTGCATGTGGGCCACGTTCGGCAACGGAACGTCCGTCTCGAACACCTCCTCGGCCACCACCACCCGCAGCGACGGGTCCAGTTCCGAGGCCAGGCAGCCGAGGAGCGTGGTCTTGCCCGAGCCGGGCGCCCCGGCGATCAGCACGGACAGGCCGCTCCGCACGCAGGCGGTCAGGAACCGGGCGGTCGCCTGGTCGAACATGTCCAGTGCGATCAGGTCCCGCATGGTGCGGCGGGCCACGCCGGAGAACTTGCGGATGTTGACCAGCAGATGACCGTCCCGGCCCACGTCGGAGTGGACGATGTGCAGGCGGGCCCCGCCCTCCAGCTGGGCGTCCTGCAGGCCTTCGGAGGGATCGAGCTTGCGGTGGGACCGGCTGGCCTCGTCCAGGATCTTGGTGAGCACCCGCTGAACGTGCTCGTCATCGTGGAAGACCTCGCTGTGGTACCCGCCGGATCCGGAGTGTCGTTTGGTAAAAATCGCAGCCGGTCCGTTGATCATGATCTCCCACACGTCGGGATCGGCGAGCAGGGGGTCCAGGGGGCCGTACCCGGCCAGGTTGCGCAATCCCCGCTCGACCGCCCCGTCCGGGTCGGCGATGTCCACCGGGCGGCGGCCCCGCCGGAACTCGTCGCGCCACCGGCTG
>DASSZD010000030.1:0-17890 GCA_035702985.1 Acidimicrobiales bacterium | reverse complement strand
CCACGATGACGGCACAGAGGTTGTGCTCGGGGCTGGTGACGCGTATGCGATCGAACCGGGCCACGATGCCTGGTGGTCGGTTCTGAACCATTCGTGGCCTACGAGTTCGGTAGCAAGGCCGCCGGTCAGGGGCTGGCCGGCGAGGACCACTCGTAGGCCTTCCAGTGGTGCAGCACGTGGGTCCTCCTGAATCCGGCCCGGTGGGCACCGCCGTGGCCGGCCTCGAGCTCGCACTTGATGGGCTCCGTGACCAGCACGCCGTACGCCCCTTGGATGGCCGTCTTCCGGGACCCGGAGGCGGCGCACTGCGGGCCGGGCCCGTGGAAGGCCCCGTCGCCGGGGACGTCCACCTCGTCGGCGACCGGAATGTCAAAGCTGGGATCGTGGGGCGGGGGCTCCGGGCTGGCTCGGCGCAGCCGGGCGATGAGCTCGTCGTCGCTCAGCGATCTCTCGGATTCATCAGTCACGGCGCTTCCTCCCCGGATCGGTGCAGGTGTCGACGAAACCGAGGGTACGCAGCCTGCTCCGGAACCGGGTCGCCCGGAAGGGATGATCAGGGCTGGATCAGGTGCACGTGGCCGACTCCGTGCCACAGATAGTGCCGTGAAGGTCGCGACCGTCACCCGTTGCCCGGTCCTCGCTCCTTGAGGGCGGAGCATCGAATGGGTCACGGGCGGACGAACGCACTCGTCGGTCGGGGACCTGTCAGTGCCTGACGGGAGCGAAGGCGTGGAGCACGCGCTCGACATAGCGGACCGCGGCGCCGGGGTCGACGTCCGGGAATCCGACATGGGGCGAGAGGTTGAGGTCGAAGACGACCTCGGTGACCCCCTGGGCGCATAGCCAGGCGAGGTCGTCCAGCACCTGCTGGCGGGTTCTCTGGAGTGGCCGGCGCTGAGGGCCGGGGGTGCGGTCGACCGGGTCGAGCACGCCGCGCAGGAATCTGCAGGTCCTCCGGGTTGCGCCCGGCCCGCCGGGCCCCGTCGCGAACGGTCCGGAACGGTCCGGACCGAGTCCCCGATGTGGGAGAGATCCTGCTCGCTGCCGGCGATCCAACCGTGGGCGACAAGGTGCCGGCTGGCCGGTTGAGGGCGATACCGGCAGAGGCCCCCTGGGCCCGCCGTTACAGCCAGGCGTCTCGTCCCGTCCGGGGGATGGGGCTTGCGCATCTTTTTCCAGTGCGTATCATACTGAGTATGCAAACGGGTTGCGTAGTGCGATGAGCGTCCGACACGCCTTGCTGGCGCTGCTCAGCGAGGGCCCGAAGTACGGGCTGCAGCTGCGACAGGAGTTCGTGGCGCGCACCGGGGAGGTCTGGCCGCTGAACATCGGGCAGGTGTACACCACCCTGCAGCGGCTGGAGCGGGACGGACTGGTGGAGTCCGACGGTGCCGAGGAGGGCCCGCAGAAGGGGTTCCGGATCACCGCCGACGGGGAGGAGGAGCTGGCGGCGTGGCTGCGCACCCCGCCCGACCTGTCCTCCCCGCCACGCGACGAGCTGGTGATCAAGATCCTGATCGCGCTGCGGCTTCCCGGCGTGGAGGTGTACGAGGTGCTGCAATCCCACCGGCGGTATCTGGTGCAGCTGATGCAGGAATGGACCCGCTTGAAGGAGTACACGTCCGAACGCGACCTGGGGTTCGGGTTGGCGGTGGACGCCGAGCTGTTCCGCCTGGAGGCCGTCGTGCGGTGGCTCGACGCCGCCGAGGGGCGGATCAAGCGTGCCTCGGATGAGCCTGCCGGCCGCGAGGCGGCACCGCTGCCAAAAGCACCCCGCAAGGCGGTGGTACGGCGATGAGCGTGCTGGAGATGCGTGGCGTGTCCAAGCTCTACGGCGACGGGCCGGCCGGGGTCCACGCCCTGCGAGGCGTGTCGCTGAGCGTGGAGGAGGGCGAGCTCGTAGCGGTGATGGGTCCGAGCGGGTCGGGCAAGAGCACCCTGTTGACCATCGCCGGCACCCTGGAGGAGCCCACCAGCGGCGAGGTGTCGGTGGCCGGCACAGCGGTGGCCGGGATGTCGCGCAACGCCCGGGCCCGGCTGCGCCGCCGCTCCATCGGTTACGTGTTCCAGGATTTCAACCTGCTGGCCGGGCTCACCGCGGTCGAGAACGTGTCGCTCCCCCTGGAGCTCGACGGCGTGCCGGCCCGGTCGGCCCGGGAGCTGGGCCTTCGGGCCCTGGACGGGCTCGGGCTGCGGGAGCGGGCGGGGAGCTTCCCCGACGAGCTGTCCGGCGGTGAACGCCAACGGGTATCGATAGCCCGGGCGGTGGTGGGAGAGCGCCGTCTGCTGCTGGCCGACGAGCCGTCCGGCGCGCTGGACTCGGCCAACGGGGAGGCGGTCATGCGCCTGATCCGCGCCGCGTGCCAACGCGGTGTCGCCGGCGTGGTGGTCACCCACGACGCCCAGCTGGCGTCATGGGCCGACCGGGTGGTGTTCCTCCGGGACGGGCGGGTCGTCGATCAGACCACTCCCGCCCCCGGTCCCGAATCCATGCTCGCCCCTAACTCATGAGCATGATCGCCGCCGACCGGCCCGCCCCGGTATCGGAGCGCCGCGCCGGAGGGGGTGGCCCGGCCCGGCGGGCGGTGACCCGGTGGGGATGGCGACTGGCTCGCCGGGAGTGGCGCCGCCACGCGCTCATCCTGGCCATGCTGACCGTCGCCGTGGCGGCCACCATCGTCGGTCTGGGCACCGCCTCCAACGCCGCCCAGCTCAAGGCCAACCCGGTGTTCGGCACCGCCAGCACCATCATCAGCCTCCCCGGCACCGACCCCCATCTGAGTGCCGACATCGGCGCCATCCGGGCCAGGGTGGGACCAGCCGACGTGATCACCCACCAACAGGTGGCTGTCCCCGGCTCGGTGGCCAGCATCGACCTGCGCGACCAGGCCCCCCGCGGCACGTTCGACCGGGCGACCCTGCGCCTCGACTCGGGGCACTACCCGACGGGACCCGGCCAGGTGGCGGTCACCAGCGGCACCGCCAAGCTGTTCGGGCTGCACATCGACAGCCTGTGGACAGCCGCCGGCCGCACCCGGCAGGTCGTGGGGATCGTGGAGAACCCGCTCGACCTGCTGGACCAGTTCGCCCTGGTAGCGCCCGGCCAGATCTCGCCCGCTTCCACCGTGACCATCCTCTCGGACTTCCAGCCCGGCCCCGGTAACCGATTCCGCCTGCCGAGCGGACTGGGAATGGGCTTCTCGTCGCGGGGTAAGCCGAACACCGCCTCCGTCGACGCCCTGGTCCTGGCGCTCGGCACCATCGGCATGCTGTTCGTCGGGCTGATGAGCGTGGCCGGGTTCACCGTCATGGCCCAGCGGCGGCTGCGCGCTCTGGGCGTGCTGGCGTCCCTCGGAGCCACCGACAAGCACGTCCGGCTGGTGATGCTGGCCGACGGCGCAGCCGTAGGTTTGACCGGCGCCGTTACCGGCGGGGTGGTCGGACTGGCCGCCTGGTTCGCCTTCGTTCCCGGCCTGCAATCACTCTCCGGGCATCGGATCGACCGTTTCTCGCTGCCGTGGTGGGCGATCGGTGTGAGTCTCGTCCTGGCCGTCCTGACCGCGGTGGCGGCGGCGTGGTGGCCGGCGCGAGCCGTGGCCCGAACGTCGATCATCGCCGCGCTGTCCGGGAGGCCGTCGCCCCCGCGGCCCGCGCACCGCTTCGCCGCCCTCGGCGTCCTGCTGCTCGGCGCCGGCCTGGCCCTCCTGTACTTCTCCGACCACAGCTCCGGGTCCGGCGGTCGCAAGGCGTTGTTCATCATCGCCGGCACGCTCGTCACCCCGGTCGGGCTGTTGTTCCTGGCCCCGCTGGCCATCCGGGCCCTGGCCGCCGTGGCCCACCGCTCCGGCGTCGCCGTACGGCTGGCTCTGCGCGACCTGGCCCGCTACCAGGCCCGTTCCGGCGCCGCCCTGGGATCGGTAACCCTGGCCATCGGCATCGCCGCCACCATCGCCATCAGCGCGGCGGCCAGCGACACCCCGAACCCGGTGAGGAACCTGCCCGGCGACCAGCTCATGTTCTACGTCACCCCCGACACCGGCTCCGGTCAGGTGCCACCGCTGAGCGCCTCCCAGCTGCAGACGGTCACCACCCGGCTGGACGCCCTAGCCGGGGCGATCCACGCCCGGGCCGTCCTGCCTCTCGAACAGGCCTACAGCCCCCGCGCCGGCCTGCAGCCGCCGCAGCCCGGCAACGGTGGCCGGTCGATCCCGGCCGGCTATGGCGTCGCCACGCTCAGCCGGGTCATCATCAATCCGCACAGCACCGAGATCTCGGGGATGGACCCGCTCTACGTGGCGACCCCGGCCCTGCTCGCCCACTACGGCATCTCCCCCTCGGCGATCGGGCCCGGCACCGATGTCCTCTCGGCCCGCAAGGACCTGGCCGGCCTGCAGATCTTCGCACCGGAGTTCAAGGCCGAACCCGGACCTCAGCCCGGGCCGGCCGGGCCCGGCCCGAGGGGCCCGGACATCCTGCACGTCGCACCGAAGATCCAGGCCTTCAGGCAGTTGCCGTTGTACACCTCGGCGCCGGGGACCCTCTTGACCACGGCGGCCGTGCAGCGACTGGGCCTGACCCCGGTGCCTGCCGCCTGGTGGATCCAGGCGTCCGGGCCGCTCACCAGCCAACAGTTGCAGACCGCTCGGGCCACGGCGGCCGGCATCGGGCTGTACCTCGAGACCCGGACCAAGCAGGCATCCCTTGCCCCGCTGCGCAACTGGTCGACAGCCATCGGCATCCTCGTCTCCCTCGGCGTGCTCGGCATGACCGTCGGCCTCATTCGCAGCGAGACAGCCGCTGACCTTCGCACTCTCGCCGCCACCGGCGCCAGCAGCACCACCCGGCGGACCATCACCGGCGCCACCAGCGCAGCCCTGGCCCTCCTCGGCGCGCTGCTCGGCACCGCCGGGGCCTACGCCGCCCTGCTGGTCTGGAACCGCAGCGACTTGAGCCCGCTCGGGCGGGTGCCGGTCGCCAACCTGGTGATCATCCTGGTCGGCCTGCCGGTTCTGGCCGGCGCCGGTGGATGGCTCGCCGCCAACCGCGAGCCGCCGGCCATGGCCCGCCAGCCGCTCGAATAGCCCCCGGGGGCGCCACGGGCCCAACGCCCGATGGGGCTGGCGTGTGAGCGGGTGTCCTGTTGCCCCCTGAGGGCAGAAACCCACCCCTCGGGCACCCGGGCCCGCCCTTCGGGCACCCGGGCCCGCCCTTCGAGCACCCGGGCTCCCGTCCCAGGTGCCGGCGGCTGGTGGGACTAGGGGAGTAGTTCGACGGACAGCGCCTTGACCACCGCCGGGTCGGTCACGATCTCGATTTCCGTTATGGCGTCGCCGATGATCCGGAACGCGAAGATGGCCCGGGGTCGCCCACCGGGCGCCCAAACCGCTCCGGGTGTGCCTTCGATGAGCGCTACCTCGGCCGCTGCGGCCCGCCCGGACAGCGCGGCGGCGACCGCTCGCCCGCCGTGCACCTCGGGCGCCAGGAGGGGTGCGCCCCGGTCGCGGTTGGCGGCGGCGGATCTCACCGCCGCCCGGTCGGCTCGCAGAACTGCTTCGGGATCGAGCAGGGACACCAGCGTCTCTAGGTCCCCGTCCCGCGAGGCGGCCAGGAAAGCCTCGACGATCTCCTGCTGCCGGCGCCGGTCGCCGCGGTGGGTGCCGTCGATGCTCTGGATCCGGCGTCGAGCCCGGCTGGCCAGCTGCCGGGCGGCGGCAGGGGAGCGGTCGAGGATGGGGGCTATGTCCTCGAAGGGCACGGCGAAGAGGTCGTGGAGAACGAAGGCCAGTCGTTCCCCGGGGCCGAGGCCGTCGAGCACCATGAGCAGCGCCGGACCCAGGGTGTCGGCGAGCAGGACTTTCTCCTCCGGGCCCTCCGGGTCGGGATCGGTGGGCACGTCATCGGGCATCGGCTCCTCCGGGCGGGTTCGCCGGGAGCGGAGCACTCCGAGACAGACCCGGGACAGGACCGTGGTCAGCCAGCCCCCCAGGTTGGCGATGTCCTCGGGATCGGACCGGTTGAGGCGTATCCAGGTCTCCTGCACGGCGTCCTCAGCCTCCGTCAACGACCCGAGCATCCGGTAGGCCACCGACTGCAGCCTCCGCCGGTTGGCCTCGAACTGGGCCGTGAGGTTCTCATCCATGGTCGATAGATTGACGCGCCGGGTGCCGAGGATGTGACGACCAGCGATCCTCATCCCGGCTGTGGGGCTGTCACACACCGTCGTCGCCACGCGTCATGAAGGGCATGACAGCACGAATGAACAACCCGGCTGGAATCCTTCCCGACTCGGTGAAGGGGATCGAATCCATCATCAAGGCGGCCCACAGCGCCGGAGTGCCCCGATCGACCATGGAGCTCGCCCACCTGCGGGCCAGCCAGGTCAACGGCTGCAGCGCCTGCGTGTTCAGCGGTTCCGTCGGTGCCAAGAGAGCCGGAGAAAGTGATGAGCGGCTCTTCTCGGTGGCGGCCTGGCGCGAAACCGACCTGTTCACCGACGCCGAACGGGCGGCACTGGCCCTGTCGGAGTCCATGACCCGCCTGGCCGACCGGTCCGATCCGGTCCCCGATGAGGTCTGGAACGAAGTGGCCGAGCACTTCGACGAGAAGCAGATGGCCGGGCTGGTCATGTGGATAGCGGTCACCAATCTCTTCAACCGGCTCAACGCCACCACCAGGCAGCCCGCCGGCGCCGCCTGGTGACCCACCATTGCTCTGTCGCACCAGCAGCGACTCCAGTGAAAGGACGCGACCGATGAAGACAATGACGTGCCGGCAGCTGGGCGGGCCCTGTGGGTTCGCGCACCGGGGGTCCACCGCCGACGAGGTGATCAAGGCCCAGGACCGACATCTACGGGACATGGTCGACGGCGGTGACGACGAGCATCAGCCCGCTCTGCGCGAGATGAAGGGCCGATGGAAGCACCCGGTCTCCGGGATGAGCTGGTACCGGCAGGCCAAACGGGACTTCGCCTCCCTGCCCGACAGCTGACGGCCGGCGGCTCCCGGTGACGACCCCGGGGGGATGTGCCACGATCTGGCGGTGTCCGAGCTGCTGGTGATGAGCGAGGCGGTCGTCCGCATGGCTCTGCCTCTCGACGGGTTGGCCGAGTCACTGACCGCCGCTTTGATCTCGCTGGCCCGGGGGACCGCCTCGGTTCCCGCCCGGATTGCCGCCCGCAGCCCAGCGGGCCTGCTCGGCGCCATGCCCGGATACGTTCCGGGGCTGGGGCTCGCCGGCAAGCTGGTCAGCGTCTATCCGGCTAATCCGCAGGTCAACCTGCCCGCCCACCAGGCTTTGATCGCCGTGTTCGACGAGTCGACCGGCACCCCCGTGGCGGTGATGGACGCGACCTACATCACCGCCATCCGGACGGCAATGACCTCGGCCCTGGCGGCTCGGGCCCTCACAGGCGCCCGGCGGCGGTCGCTCGCAGTCATCGGCGCCGGCGTGCAGGCGGAGGCCCACCTGAAGGCGTTCTCTCATCTGCTGGGCCCCACAGATGTCCGGGTCGCCTCCCGGCGAACGCCCCGGGCCATCGCCTTGGCCGAGAGATACCCGCCGGCGGTGGCGGCACCCTCCATCCGGGAGGCTGTCCTCGGGGTGGACATGGTGTGCTGCTGCACCGATGCCCGAGAGGCGGTGATCGAAAGCGACTGGATCACTCCGGGGGTCCATGTCGGCTCGGTCGGCTCGGGACCGGAACTCCCGCCCGGGCTGTTGGCCCGTTCCCGGCTGTTCGTGGAAAGCCGGGCCGCGACCCTGCCTCCGCCCGCCGGCGCCGTCGAACTGCAGGGCTGCGACTCTGCATCGCTCACAGAGATCGGCACCGTCCTCTCCGGTGAGGCCCCGGGTCGAAGCAGTGATGACGACATCACCGTCTTCAAATCCACCGGGCATGCCGTCGAGGACGTGGCAGCCGCCGCCCTCGCCGTCAGCCGGGCCAGAGACCTCGGCTACGGGGTCACCGTGGCCATGGCCTGACCGGCCGTTGGCTGCCGGCGCGGTCAGCCGGGCCGGGTTCGACCGGAGCGAGCACGTATCGGGACGAAAGCCGTCTCGACCAACCCGGCTGGCCGGGTGAGCATCGCATTCGCCTTCGCCGTGCTCGCCGCGGTCTACGTAACGGCGCCCCTGTCAGGGGCGCATGGCGTGCCGAGTGCCGGACCCCGTACTCAGAGTGGCGCTCGATACCGGGCTTATCGGGATGAGAGGTGGGAGGCCGGAAGAGCAGTAGCCGATGGCACGTAAGCCAGGCGGGGGACGGACGTTTATCTGCGGGTACCCCGGTACGGTGGATTCATTGGGTCCGGAAGGGGTGAGCGAGTTGTCGGCGTCGGGCCGGTGACGTCGACGTATGGCTGCAGCGGTTTGGAGGATGGTTCGAGGGGCGTTGCCGGCGGTGGCGGTGGCCACGCTGATCCCGCTGGCGTTGTTCTACGCCGCCCTGGCCGCCGGTTCGGTCAAATGGGCCATCGGGGTATCAGTGGCCTACGCCTGGGGAATGGCGACCTGGCAGTACTTCACCCGACGCCGGGTGTCGGGCATGCTGATGGTCACGCTGCTCACCTCGAGCTTCCGGGCGTTGGTGGCGCTGGCGTCTGGCCACACCTTCATGTTCTTCGCCATCCCGGTGCTGGAGACCGCGGCCTTCGGGCTGACATTCGTGCTCACCCTGCTCAGGCCCGAGCCGCTGGTGGTGCGCATGGCGCGCGATCTGGTGCCCGCCGCGGCCGAGGCTCTCGGGGAGCACCGCCGTCTGGTCCGGTCCCTGTCGTGGCTGTGGGCCGGCGCCTACCTGGGCTCTGCAGCTACCACCCTGGTGCTGCTGCTGGCCACGCCGGTATCGGTCTTCGTGGCCGCCCACACCGCCACGGGCTGGCTGTGGAACGGCGCCGCAGCCGCGGTGTCGGTGCTCGTGGTGCGCCGCCAGGCCAGCGGCGTGTTCACCCGCATCCGGCGCCAGCCCGGCCCCACCGTGGCGGCCGCCGACCGGGCGGTTCAGACGCAGACCTCGGCCGGGTCCAGGCCTCCCCGGCAGCTTCCCCGGCCCGTCCCCGTCCCCGCCTGAGAAGCCCCGGGGGCAGGCCTCGCAGCCGGTCGACCGATTCCCGGCCGGACCCACCGGCCGGGTCTGCCCCGCCGGTGGGACGGCCGTCGGGGGGTCCTGGTTACCTCCGACTCTGGGACCGGCGCTCGATGGGCCGCAGGATGGTGCGTGGGCTTGTCGTGTGAAGCCCATGAGGCGACAGCCGGGAGGAGGAGATGAACATGAAATCTGCTCTGGTGGTCAGTTGGACTATGCCGAAGCCCGGGCACGAGAGGGACGCGATCAGCTACGGCCGGGAAGTGGACCAGGCCTGGGGGAAGGCGGCGGCCGAGGGCAGGTGCAGCGAGCCTGAGTGGTACTGGGCGTCGCGTGGTCACAGCCTGTGGATCGTCCGCGGCGAGATGGAAGCGCTGCTCGGCCTGATGCTGGAGTTCCAGCCCTTGTTCATCAAGGGGCAGATACTCGTAGAGGACTTCGAGTACGACCTGCACACCGTCGGGCGGGAAGAGGTCCTCGCCCCCTATGAGGCGGTGGTCGGGCAGGTACTGGTCTGAATGTGACACCCGCCCGGTGCTGAGACCGGGCCGCCGCGGACCGGCCCCGCGGACCGGCCCCGGGCGGCCGCCCCTCCGTCGACCGTGGCGGCGGCCCGACAGCTGCGGGAACCCGGTGATGCCCGTGCCCGGTCAGGTGGTCGTGCCGAGGGCCCGCATCACCTGCGCCATGAGCTCCTCGGCCGGGGGCATCCCCGGTATCTCGGCGTCGAGGTCCGGGTTGTGGCCGTCGGCGACTCCGTGCCACCGCCTGACCGCCACCTCCAGCCACTCGGGACCGGTGAACACCCAGAAACGCTCAGCCTCCACGGCGTCGGCCACGAGGTCGGCCACCGCCGCCGGGGTGGTCCCCTCGTCGATGACCCTCCGGATGATCGGCATGGTGGCGGCCGACTCGACCGAGTCGGGTGGCCGTTCGCCCAGCCGGTCGGGCCAGTTGCGGTCGGCGTCGACGATGCCGGTGCGGACCCATCCGGGGCACAGGACGCTCACGCCTATGGGGAGGCCGGCCAGCCTGGCCATGCGGTACAGGTCCTCGGTGATCGCCACCACCGCGTGCTTGGTGGCGTCGTAGACCGGGCCCACGCCCGGCACCAGGCCGGCCATGGAGGCGGTGTTGACGATGTGCCCCTCCGCTTGGGTCGCCATGTGGGGCAGGAAGGCCCGCACCCCGTGGATGACGCCCCACAGGTTGACTCCGAACACCCACTCCCACGCCGACAGCGGTCCGAACCAGGGGTCGGACCTGGCCGCCACCCCGGCGTTGTTGCACAGGACGTGGACCGCGCCGAACCGCTCCATCGCCGTAGCCGCCAGGGCCTGGACCGATGACTGATCGCTGACGTCCGTCGGCACGCCGACCGCCTCCACGCCCAGAGCGGACACCGAGGCCGTAGCCTCCTCCAGTCGCGTCTCCTCGACATCCGCCAGGACCACCTTCATCCCGGCGCGGGCGAAGCGCTGCGCCAGCGCCAGACCGATCCCGTTCGCCGCCCCGGTGACGACGGCGATCCTGCCCTCGTTGAGCTGCATGGCAGTCCCCCCCTTGTCTGCTGTCCCGGCGCCAACGCTACAACCCGCCGGTGCGGATCACCGGGTGGCGGCCGCCAGCCGGCCCGTCGCCGCCGGCGGTCCGCTCGGCGAGCCGGCCGTCGTGGAGCCTCAGTCGGCCGCCACCACCACCGGTTCGGGATCACCTCCGGGGGCCGGGACCTGGGCCGGGCGCAGCGATGGCACCACGAACGACACGACGAAGGCGGCCGCGGTCAGGCCGGCGGCCACCGCGAAGGCCCGGCTGTAGCCGCTGGTGAGGGCCAGCGTGGCGGGGCGGCCGGCGTGGCCGAGGGCGGTGGTCCGGTCGGTGGCCAGGGTGGCGAGCGCGGCCAGTCCGAGGGACCCGCCGACCTGGCGGGAGGTGTTGAGGACCCCGGAGGCCAGGCCCGCCTCCCTCCGGTCGACCCCGGAGGTGGCGGCGGATGCCAGCGGGGTGAACAGCAGGCCGAGTGCCAGGGAGATCACGCATCCGGCCCCGAGCACGTGCGAGGCGTAGTCGGCGTGGCCGTCGATCTGGGCCAGCCAGGCGAAGCCGGCGGTGGCGACCAGGGTGCCGGCCAGGAGCACCGGCCGGGGCCCGTAACGGGCCAGCAGGCGGGACGCCGCCTGGGCCCCCAGGATGATCGCCAACGACATGGGCAGGAAGGCCAGCCCCGCCTTGAGCGGCCCGTAGCCGAGGACGTTCTGCAGGTACAGGGACAGGAAGTACCACATGGCGAAGAAGGCCGCCCCGACGAGCAGCATCACCACGTTGGCGCCGCTGACCGAGCGGGACCGGAACAGGCGGAACGGCACCAGCGGAGTGGAGGCGGCCCGCACCTCGACGAGGGCGAACACGGCCAGGAGCACGACGGCCACCGCCAGCCAGGTGAGGGTCGGCGCCGATCCCCAGGGGTGAGCGTCGGTACCGACGATGGCGTATACCAGGGCCCCGAGCCCGGCGGTGACGGTGACGGCGCCGGCCACGTCCAGGCGCCGGCGGGGTCCGTCCGCGCTGCGGCGGGACTCGCCGAGGAAGGCCAGGGCGGCCGCCCCGGCCAGGACCCCGATGGGGAGGTTGACGAACAGCACCCACCGCCAGGACAGCCCGGCGGTGAGCAGGCCGCCGAACAGGGAGCCGGCCGCCCCGCCGGCGCCGGCCACCGCGCTCCACGTCCCGAGGGCCTTGGCCAGCGAGCGTCCGGAGAAGGTGGTGACGAGGATGGTCAGGGTGGCGGGGGACAGGAACGCTCCGCCCACCCCCTGGGCCGCCCTGGCGACCGTCAACCAGGTCGTGCTCTGGGCCAGGCCGCCGGCGATGCTGGCCACGGTGAACAGCCCCAGCCCGAACAGGTAGGCCCGGCGCCGTCCGAACAGGTCGGCGGCCCGGCCCCCCAGCAGCAGGAACCCGGCGAAGGTGAGCACGTAGGCGTTGACGACCCACTGCAACCCGGTGGCGGAGTAGTGGAGGTCGTGCCCGATGGAGGGCAGGGCGACGTTGACGATGGAGACGTCGAGCACGACCATGAACTGGGCCACGCAGGCGATGGCCAGGATGACGCCGTCGGGGACATGGCGGGACGGGTCCGCCCCGACCGCGGCACCATTGGCGCGGGGGCTGCTGGTCATACCGGGGTGCAACGGTGCGCCGGTCCGGTTTCTTCCTCGGTCTGCGGTCGTGCCGCCCGCCCTGCCCCGGCCGCTGGTAGCCGGCCCCTCTAGCGTGGGGCGATGCTCGTAGCGGGCCTGGTCGTGGCGGCGGTGTTCGTGGGGGCGCTGACGCGCGCCACGTTCGGCTTCGGTGAGGCCGTGGTGGCCATGCCCCTGCTGGCCCTGCTGCCGGTGAGCCTGCACACGGCTGCGTCGCTGGTCGGCCTGGCCGGCCTGACCGTGGCCGTGCTGAGCACCGCCAGCCGATCCCGCCAGGTGGATGCGGCGGCGCTGGTGAGGTTGTCCGTCGGCACCGTGGTGGGGATCCCGCTGGGCCTGGCCCTGCTGCTGTACGTCCCGGTGGGCCTCACGACCGTGGCGCTCGGGGTGTTCCTGGCGCTCTACGCCCTGTACGGCCTACTCCCGGCCCCGGCCCCGGCCCCGGCCCCGGCCCCGGGACAGGCCGGCCTGGGATGGGCCTACCCGGCCGGCGTGCTCGCCGGGGCGCTGGGCAGCGCCTACAACTTCAACGGGGTCCCGGTGGTCGTCTACGGCACCCTGCGGCGGTGGGGCCCGGCCCGGTTCCGCGGCACCCTCCAGGCCCATTTCGTGGTGTCGGGGGTGTTCGTGGTGGCGGCCCAGGCGCTGGGCGGGGTGTGGACGCCGGCCCTGCCGCGGCTGTTCGGGGCGTCTCTACCGGCCATCGCGGCGGCGACGTGGCTGGGGCACCGGCTCCACCGGCGCATCCCGGCGGAGCGTTTCACCCGGTTCGTCTACATGCTGGTGCTGGTCCTGGGCCTGCTCCTGATCGCCCGGGTCGCCACCGGGTTCTGACGGGGGCGGCCCCGCCGGTGCGGGGGTGTCCCGTCCCCGGCGCGCCCGGCCGGTCAGGTCCCGGGCAGGGACGGGCCCGGGGCGTGCCCGGCGGCCCATCCGGTCAGGCCGACCGTGCGAAGCACCAGCACCCGGGCGAAGGGCTGGTCCCGGTACTGCGGGTAGCGCCCGGCCAGCAGAGCGGCCAGGGCCGCCGCCCGGCCGGGGGCGCGGTCGGCCTGCCAGCGCAGCTCGGCCCGCACCCACCACAGGCGGGACCAGTCACGGCGGTCCCAGTTCTCGACCAGCAGGGTGGCCCGGGGATCCGCTTCCAGATTGCGCTCCCGCTGCAGCCGCAGTGACTCCTTCGGTTTGACCAGGTCGACCGGCACGCCCACATAGCCGTCCCCGTCCAGGGCGTACGCCACGGGCACGGCGTCGACGCCCCGCTCGGCGTGCCGGGTGCACAGGATCCCGTGGTCGTGGGCGGCCAGCCGGGCCCGCGCCTCATCGGCGGTGAGCCTCATCGCAGGGGACCGGTCGGCGCGGGCATGGCAGTCGGAGGCGCTCCGCCCGCCGCCGTGGCGGAGCCATGGGCTGCGGGCGTACTCATGGTAGTTGCTTGGGAAAAAGGTGCCGACCGGCTGCCACCGCCGCCCGGCGGCCCCCGCACGCCGCAGCCGCGTCGGGCCGCCCCTTTTTCCCCAGGTAACCGGACCGACGCAGGAGTCCGTGCCCGTCGGGATCCGTGTGACCCGGTACCGCCGTCGACCCGGGCTCCTAGGGTGGGCGGCATGGATTTCGGTATCGGCTTCTTCCCGACCCATGACGCCATGGATCCGGCCTCGCTGGCCCGCCTGGTGGAGGCCCGGGGCTTCGAGTCGCTGTTCTTTCCCGAGCACACCCACATCCCGGCGTCCCGGCTGAGCCCGTGGCCGGGCGGATCGGAGCTGCCGAGGAAGTACGCCCACACCTTCGACCTGTTCGTGGCCATGACCGCGGCGGCCACGGCCACCACCCGCCTGCGGGTGGGGAGCGGCATCTGCCTGCTCATCGAGCGCGACCCGATCACCACCGCCAAGGAGGTGGCGTCGCTCGACGTCCTCTCCGGCGGCCGGGTGGAGTTCGGCGTGGGCGCCGGCTGGAACCGGGAGGAGATGGAGAACCACGGGACCGACCCCCGGGTCCGGATGGCGATCCTGCGGGAGCGGGTGGAGGCCATGAAGGCCATCTGGACCCAGGACGAGGCCAGCTACGCCGGCGAGCACGTGCGCTTCGAGCGGATCTGGTCGTGGCCCAAGCCGGCCCAGAGACCCCACCCGCCGGTGATCGTGGGCGGCAACGGCCCGACCGTCACCGACCGGGTCAAGGCCTTCGGCGACGCCTGGATGCCCAACTACTCCCGGGAGGGGTTCATCGAGCGGGCCGTCGAGCTCAGGGCCAGCGCCGACCGGCCGATCAGCCTGCAGGTCATGGGTGTCCCCAGCCGGGCCCGGGTCATCGCCTCCCTGGAGGAGGCCGGTTTCGACCGGGTGGTGCACTGGGTGCCCTCGGCCGGCCGCAGCCGGGTCGAAGCCGACATGGACGCCTTCGAGGCGGCCATCGCGGAGGCGCACGGGGAGTGAGGACGCGCTAGCGCGACAGCCGCCGCACGGTTTCCGGTCATCGGGTCGCGGCCGGCGGCCGGTTGGTTCAGCGGTTCGGGTCGGTGCGGAACGCCGGGGAGTACCTGCGGATCTCCCGGCGGGCGATGGTCATCTTGTGCACCTCGTCCGGGCCGTCGGCGATGCGCAGGGTGCGCATGTGGGCGTACATGTGGGCCAGGGGGGTCACCTGGGTGACCCCCGCCGCGCCGTGGACCTGGATGGCCCGGTCGATCACCCTCAGGGCCATGCGCGGCACGGCCACCTTGATGCCGGCTATCTCGGTGGCGGCCGCCTTGTTGCCGACCGTGTCCATGAGGTGGGCCGTCTTCATCACGTACTCCCGGGCCATGTCGATCTCGATACGGGATTCGGCGATCCAGTCCTGGATCAGGCCCTTGTGCGCCAGGCTGGTCCCGAACGCCTGACGCTCGAGTGAACGGGTCGCCATCAACTCCAGGGCCCGCTCGGCCACGCCGATGGAGCGCATGCAGTGATGGATCCGCCCCGGGCCCAGCCGGGCCTGGGCAATGGCGAAACCGTCACCCTCGCCGCCCAGAAGGTGATCGGCGGGCACCTGCACGTCGCGGTAGAGCACCTCTGGATGGCCGCCGTGCTCGGAGTAGCCGAACACCGTCGGGAGAAGACCCAACGACACGCCGGGGGCGTCCCTCGGCACGACGATCATGGACTGGCGACGGTGGGGGGACGCCTGGGGGTCGGTGACGCCCATCACGATCAGCACCTTGCAGCGGGCGGATGCCGCCCCGGAGCTGAACCATTTGCGGCCGTTGAGCAGGTAGCCATCCGTGGTCCGCTCGATGCGCAGACCGATGTTGGTGGCGTCCGATGACGCCACGTCCGGTTCTGTCATGGAGAAGGCGCTGCGGATCTCGCCGGCGAGCAACGGCTCCAGCCACCGCTGCTTGACGGTCTCGCTGCCGTAGCCGTGCAGGATCTCCATGTTGCCCGTGTCAGGAGCCGAGCAGTTGAGCGCCTCGGACGCGAAGCCGACCCGGCCCAGCATCTCCGACACCGGGGCGTAGTCGACGTTGGACAAAGGGGTACCCAGATGGCCCTTGTCCAGCCCCGGCAGGAACAGGTTCCACAATCCCCGCTCCATGGCCGCCGCCTTCAATTTGTCCATCACCGGGGGGTGGCCGTCGGGCGAGCTCTCCAGCTCGCGGTAATAGCGATCCTCGTTGGGGTACACGAACGTGTCCATGAACCGGCGGACCTGTTCGTGCAGGGCCATGCCTTCAGGACTGAACTGGTAGGGCATCGCCACATCGTCGTCGGGGCCCGGATCGCCGGCCCAGGGCCGTTCGGCCTGTTCGCCGCGTTCGGGCAGGCGGTGGGGCGGCGGCTCCTCCGGCGGCCCCGCCAGGATGGCCCTTCCCGGCCCCCGGGCCCCGGCCTCTAGGCCAGGGCGTCGAGCATGCGCTGACGGTTGTCGGCCAGCCACCGCCTGCGCCGATCCTGCCGGGCCCGACCGCCGCTGGCTGTCCACATGGCCACGAAGGCCGGATGCCCGGCCCGGACGTGACGCTCGACGAATGCGTCACCCATTGCGACAGCATCGTCGATTGCATCGACCAGCGTCTGCCTGCCGGGCGGGAGACCGTATCCGTCCGCCACGGCCCGCAGCCGGGAGAACGGATCGACGTCGCCGAGCCCCAGGCTGGCGGCCCGGTCGGGCGTGTCCAGGGGGCAGCACATCTTGGCCAACTGGGCCAGGTCGTAGACCCGCCGGCCGGGGGCGACGTAGTCGAAGTCCAGCAGGGCGACCGCCTCGCCGTTGCGGTAGACCACATTCTCGGGGCATACGTCGTTGTGGCACATCACCTCTGCGGACCGGGGGTCGGCCGGGTCGGCCAGTTCGGTGCTCCATGTGGTCCCGGTGGTTCCGGTGGCCCCCGTGGTGGGCCGGGCCTCCACGAGATCCCGGGTGGCGTCGTGGAAGCCCCGGAGCAGTCGGGCCGTGGAGGCCAGCACCGCATCCTGCTTCCACCAGGCGGGGAACGGCGGCAGGGGCACATCGCCGGGAACGTAGGAGAGCCGCTCGACGCCGTCGAGCACGCCCCGAGGCTGGGGTACACCGCTGAACCCCCTCTCCAGCACGTGTCGCAACAGAGCGTGCACCCCGGCCGTGCAGGGCCGGGCGGGGCGGAGCACGTCGTCGCCCTGTCTCATCACCGCTCCGGCGTTGGCCACGCCCCCGGGCAGGATGCCGCCAACGCCGGGGGGTACGCCCGCCCCTGGCGCAGCGCGGGTTTCGTCGGCGTGGGGGTTCACATGCTCCATGGTGGCCTCCCGGGCGGTCGCACCGCGGATCTGTGCCGCCGGGCGGGGGCCGGCGGGGCGGGCCGGCGTTGGACGGTCGGCGGGGGAGAGGAGCGGCCTCCGGGTGCCGTCGATGGAGCGCTGCTGATGGAGCGCCGTTGTGGCTCGTAGCTTGCCGGACGCCCGGTCCGGCGCCAGACTGGACGAAACCGCGGCCCGAGAGGTGACTGGATGGAGGCAACCGAGCAGGCCGAGGTCGTGGCGATGCACGCCCGGCTGTGCGGGGCGCTGGCCGATCCCAAGCGGCTACTCATCATCTACGAGCTGAGCAGCGGTCCCCGCACCGTCACCGAACTGTGCCGCACCCTGGGCCTGTCCCAGAGCAATGTGAGCCAACACCTGGCTGTGCTGCGCGACCGGGGAGTGGTCAGTGCCGGGCGTTCCGGTAACAACGTGGTGTACCGGCTGCGGGGCCGTCAGGTGGTCCAGGCACTCGACCTGCTGCGCGAGTTCATGCGCGAGCAGGCCTCGGTGGCCGCCGGCGGCTGACCGGCTGATGGTTTCGTGAGCATTGGTCCGTATTGGCCACCTTCGGCCCCCGCCCGGTCCGTTCTGGTGGGGCCTTCTGTGAGCCGGTTTTCCATCGGTGAGCCGGATCAGCATGTAAAGTACTGAAACAGCTCACAATTGTAAAAAGGGCTCACAGAAGCCATCCGGCGCCGCCCCCGGTGTCACGAGGCGCCCCGGGCGCGGTTCGCCGGGACCGGCGGGGCGGCGGCGCACTGGTTGCGGCCGATCTCCAGCTCGTCCAGCTCCTCGGCGAGGGCGGGCGCGCCGGCGTTGACCGCCCGGATGCGTTCGTAGGACG
>DASSZD010000192.1:0-31809 GCA_035702985.1 Acidimicrobiales bacterium | reverse complement strand
GACGTCGACAACCACGCCGAGCTCCGCCTGGCCGATTCCCTCCACGTCGCAACCGAGGTTACGACCGACGCGAAGGTGATCCCCGTTCTCGTGTCGAGGGCCGTCGCCGACGGGTGCGACATCGACTCCGGCTTCAGGTCGACCGTGGAGCGTTTCGACGGATCGGTGGCGATCGCCGCTTCAGCGGCCTCGGACCCGGACTCGATCCATCTCGCACTCTGCGGGTCGGGACAGTCGCTGTACGTCGGCCTGGCCGAGAACGCCTTCGTCGTGGCCAGCGAGCCCTACGGTCTCGTCGAGGAGACCGACCGATACGTGCGGATGGACGGGGAGACCACCCGCGGTCAGGTTCTGGCGCTCGACCGGTCGCGCGCCGGCGAGCTCGAGGGGATGAGGCGCTTCCGCTACGACGGGGGTGAGCTGCCCCTCGCCTCCGGCGACATCACGCTCGCCGAGATCACGACACGGGACGTGGACCGCGGCGGGTTCCAGCATTTCCTGCTGAAAGAGCTCACCGAGGCGCCGGGATCGTTCCGCAAGACGCTGCGCGGCCGGATAATCACCGGGACCGACGGCAGGCTGGCGGTCCGCCTGGGGCCCGAAACCATCCCGGCGTCCCTGTCGGAAGCCCTGGCCGCGGGCAAGGTGGGCAGGATCCTGGTCATCGGGCAGGGGACCGCGGCGGTCGCCGGGCAGGCCGTTGCCGCCGCGATCGCATGCTGCGTGCCGGGCATCCCGGTCACCGCCCAACCCGCTACCGAGCTCTCCGGTTTCGGGCTCCAGGACGACATGAGCGACACGGTCGTCATCGCGATAAGCCAGTCCGGCACGACGACCGACACCAACAGGACCGTCGACCTCGTCCGAACCCGCGGCGCCCACGTCGTGTGCGTAGTGAACAGGCGGAACAGCGATCTCGTGTCCAAGTCGCACGGGGTGCTCTATACATCCGACGGCCGCGACGTGGAGATGAGCGTCGCGTCGACGAAGGCCTTCTACGCGCAGGTCGCCGCCGGCTGGCTGCTGGCCGGCGCGTTCGCCCAGGCGGGCACGTGCCCCCCGGGCGCAGCGGAGACGCCGCGTGCCGATCTCGGAGAGGTGCTCGCGAGCCTGCGGGAGCTTCCGGCGGCGATGGAGCAGGTGCTCGCCTCCCGTGAGGACATCGGCAGGATCGCCGCCAGCGTGGCACCCCCGCGGCGCTACTGGGCCGTGGTCGGCAGCGGGCCGGACAGGATCGCCGCGTCGGAGGTCAGGATCAAGCTGTCGGAGCTCTGCTACCGGTCGATATCGAGCGACGCCACCGAGGACAAGAAGCACATCGACCTCTCTTGCGAGCCGATGATCCTGGTCTGCGCCCCGGGCCTGCGGGGGTCCAACGCGGACGACGTGGCGAAGGAGGTCGCCATCTACCGGGCCCACAAGGCCGCCCCGGTCGTGGTCGCGGCCGACGGCGAGGCGGAGCGCTTCGCCTCTGCGGCGCTCGAGGTCATCAGCGTGCCGAAGGTCGACCAGAACCTCTCGTTCGTCCTGGCGGCGATGGCGGGCCACGTGTTCGGCTACGAGGCGGCGTTGTCGATCGACGGCCAGGCGCGCCCCCTCCGTGCGGCCCGGGCGGCAATCGAGAAGGCGCTCGAGAACACCATCCCCGGTCAGGAGGACCGGCTGTTCGAGCGACTCGCCCCCGAGTTGGAGCAGGCCATCCAGCCGTTCCTGCGCGGGCTGCGCGACGGGAGCTACAACGGCAACCTCGAAGCGTCCACCGCGGTGCGGTTGGTGTCGTTGCTCCGCTACGCGACCGGTCTGCTCCCCCTCGAGGGGTACGAGCTCGAGACGGGGAAGATCGGCTCCCCCGAGGCTCTCGTGTCCGACCTGGTGGACGCCCTGAACTCGGGAGTGGACGAGCTGACCCGCCCTGTGGACGCGATCAAGCACCAGGCGAAGACCGTCACCGTCGGCATCTCCCGCAGCGAGGACGCCCTGTTCGGGGTGCCGCTGGTCAAGGCCACCCTCGACGCCGGGGCCGCCCCCGACACCCTCGGCTACCGGGCGCTGCGGACCCTGGGATCCCTGGACGAGGCGGTGGCCGAGATCCTCGGTTTCACCCGGTACCGCATCGAGTGGGGGGCCACCCCCACGGCGGCCGTGGTCGACCGGGGCGGGGTGGCCCTGCAGCTCGCGTCCCGCACCGACCGGGATCCCCGCCTGCTCGGATCCAAGCACCGCGCCGCCGAGGAGCGGGAGGTGACCGTGGTGTGCGGGGCCAGCGACGGCCGCACCGTCATCCTGGTACCGGAGGCCAAGGGCCAGCAGGTGACCGGGATGACGCTGCTCCACGTCCGTTTCCACGACCGGCTGCCGGCCGAACGGGCGGCCGCCGTCCTGTCGGGCTACCGCACCCGGTTCAACGCCCTCTCCGACGCCGTCACCGAGACCGAGCCGGTGTTCGACCTGGCCCGTCTCGGTGGAGAGCCCATCGTCGACCTGCTCACCTCCCCGGTCTACGAGCTGGCCCGCCGCTGGCGGTCGAACCGGGCGTGACCGGGCCGGCCTCGCAGGCGGGTGCCGGGCCGGGTCCGTCCCGGCTGGAGCCTCCCGCCATGTCGTACGTGCCGGCCCCATCGGGGGTGGCGGGGATCGGCGTGGACCTGGTCGACATCTCCCGCTTCGAGCGGATCCTGGACCGCCGGCCGGCCCTGGCGGCCCGGCTGTTCTCGGCCGAGGAGCTGGGCTACGCGTCGGGGCTGGCCCGGCCGGCCCCCACTCTGGCCGGCCGCTTCGCCGTCAAAGAAGCGGTGATGAAGGCCCTGGGGGTGGGGATCGGGGCCATCGACTGGACCGATGTGTCGGTCGCCCGGCTGCCCGGGGGCCGGCCCCGGCTGGGCGTGGCCGGCCGGGCCGCCCGGCTGGCCGCCGAGCGGGGGGTGGCCGGATGGCAGGTCTCCATCTCGCACACCGACACGGTGGCCTGCGCCATGGTGGTGGCCGTCGGGTGATACCTGTCCTGACGCCCGAGCAGATGGGCCAGGTGGACCGGCGAGCCCCCGAGCCGGTGGAGACCCTGGTCGAGCGGGCCGGTTTCGCGGTGGCCGTGGCCGGCCGCCGGCTGATGGGCGGGCCGTACGGCCGGCGGGTGCTGGTGATCGCCGGGCGGGGCAACAACGGGGCCGACGGCCGGGTCGCGGCCCGCTGGCTGGCCCGGTGGGGCGCGTCGGTGAGGGTGGCCGACCCGTCGTCCTACGCCGGCGGGCAGCCGCTGGGCCCCGCCGACCTGGTCGTAGACGCCGCCTACGGAACCGGGTTGAGCCGGCCCTACGACCCCCCCGACCCGGGCCCGGTCCCGGTGCTGGCGGTGGACATCCCGTCCGGCCTGTCGGGGCTGACCGGGCGCGGGGAGGCGATGCGGGCGGCCGCCACGGTCACCTTCGCCTCCTACAAGCCGGGCCTGCTGCTCGGCGACGGTCCCGACCGCTGCGGGCGGGTGGAGCTGGCCGACATCGGGCTGGGCGCCCTGGCCGCCGACGGGGCCCGCATGTGGCTGGTGACCGACCGGGACCTCCGCCTCATTCCGTCCCGGGGCAGCCACGCCCACAAATGGCAGACCGCGGTGATGGTGGTGGGCGGCTCCGAGGCCATGAACGGGGCGCCTCTCATGGCCGGCCACGCCGCCATGCGGGCCGGCGCCGGCTACGCCCTGATCGGGGTGCCGGGCGCCCCCGAGGGCGGGGGACTGCCTCCCGGTGAACAGGTCGGCGTCAGCCTGCCCGGCGACGACTGGGTGGACGCCGCCGCCGGGTCCGCCGGCCGGGTGAAGGCCATGGTCGTGGGGCCCGGCCTGGCCCGGCGGTCCCGCACCCCCGACGGGGGCACCGGCCCGGACACCCCGGTGGCCCGGTTCCTGGCCCGGGCCGACGTGCCGGCCGTTCTCGACGCCGACGGCCTCACCGCCCTCGGCGACCTGGACGGCATCCGCCGGGTCGTCTCGGCCCGCTCCGCCCCCTTGGTCGTCACCCCCCACGAGGGCGAGTACGCCCGGATCGCCGGTCACGCACCCGGAGACGACCGTATCGCCGACGTGGCCGCCGCCGCCCGCCGCAGCGGGGCGGTGGTCCTGCTCAAGGGGTCGACCACGGTGGTGGCCGACCCCGGCGGCCGGGTTCTCATCGCCGCGTCCGGCTCGCCCCGGCTGGCCACGGCCGGCACCGGGGATGTCCTGTCCGGGGTGATCGCGGCGTTCCTGGCCCGGGGCCTGCCGCCCCTGGAGGCGGCCGCCCTCGGGGCCCACGTCCACGGGCGGGCCGCCGGGCGGGGCCGCCCCGAGGGCCTGGTGGCCACCGACCTGCCGGCGCTGGTGGCGGACGTCCTCTCCGACCAGGTGGGAGGCAGCCGGCCGTGACCGCCTCAGCGGCCGGCGCCCCCGGCGGGGCGCCGGCGCCCGGTGGGGGCCCGGCGGCCTACGAGTGCCGGCCGGCCTGGGCCGAGATCGACCTGGCGGCCATCACCCACAACGCGTCGGTCCTGGCCGCCCGGGCCGCCCCCGCCGCCCTGTGCGCGGTGGTCAAGGCCGGCGGCTACGGCCACGGCCCGGTCCAGGTCGCCCGGGCCGCCCTGGCCGGGGGCGCCACCTGGCTGGCCGTGGCGCTGGTCGAGGAGGGCCGCGACCTGCGCGCCGCCGGTGTCGACGTCCCCATCCTGGTCCTGTCCGAGCCGCCGCCGGCGGCCATGGCCGAGGTGGTGGCCTCGGGCCTGACGCCCACCGTCTACACCGGGGCCGGGCTGGAGGCGGTGTCGGCCGAGGCGGCCCGGTCCGGGGCTGGACGGACCGGCCCGCCGTTCCCGGTGCACGTCAAGGTGGACACCGGCATGCACCGGGTGGGCGCCTCCACCGCCGACGCCGTGGCCCTGGCCGGCCGGGTGGACGCCGATCCCCACCTCCACCTGGATGGCTTCTGGACCCATTTCGCCGTGTCGGACGAAGTGGAGGATCCTTTTACCGGGACCCAGATCGACCGGTTCGCCGACGCCCTCCGCCGCCTGGAAGCCTCCGGGGTGCGCCCCCGGGTGCGCCACGCCGCCAACTCCGGCGGCACGCTGTGGCACCGCGACTCCCATTTCGACATGGTGCGCTGCGGCATCTCCCTGTACGGCCTGGCCCCGGCGGACGACGGGCCCGGCCGGCCGGCCGTGCCCGACCTGCGGCCGGCCATGTCGCTCAAGGCCCACGTCTCGTTCGTGAAGACCGTCGCCGCCGGCGAGCGGCTGTCCTACGGCCGGCGCTACGCCGTCAGGACCGACTCGGTGGTGGCGACCGTGCCGCTCGGGTACGCCGACGGGATCCCCCGCCGGCTGTTCGCCGACGGGGGCCAGGTGCTGATCGGCGGGCGGCGCCGGCCCATAGCCGGCACCGTCACCATGGACCAGATCCTCGTCGACTGCGGCCCCGACGCCCCGGTGCAGGCCGGCGACGAGGTGGTGCTGATCGGCCGCCAGGGGGACGAGAGCATCAGCGCCTGGGAGTGGGCCGCCGCCACCGGCACCATCGCCTACGAGGTCGTGTGCGGGATCAGCGGGCGGGTCCCCCGGGTCTACATCGACGGATCGTGGCCGGCCGGCTGAAGGAGGCCGGCTGGGTCGGCGCCGGCCTGGCCGGCGGCCTGGCCGCCTGGACGGGCCTCAACCGGGCGGCGGTGCGGCGGTTCAGCCGCCGGGACGACCGGGTCGGGCCGGGGGAGCTGGAAGCGCCGCCCGGGGTGCGGGAACACGCCCTCACCGCCTCGGACGGCTGGACCGTCAGGGTCATCGAGTGCGGGCCGCCGGCCGGCCGCCCGGTCCTGCTCCTGCACGGGATCACCCTGTCGGCGGCGGTCTGGCCCTATCAGCTGCGGGACCTGGCCGACCGGGGCTGCCGGGTGCTGGCCGTCGACCTGCGGGGCCACGGCGGATCCGGGCCGGCGCCGGGATCCGGACCGCCGTCTCGCGGGGCTCCCGGACTGACCCTCGACCGGCTGGCCGACGACGTCTACGAGGTGATGGAGCAGCTGGACCTGCGCCACGCCGTCGTGGTCGGCCACTCCATGGGCGGCATGGTGGCGCTGCGCATGCTGGAGCGGCGTCCCGATCAGGCCGCCGGCCTGGGCCGGGTGGCCGGCCTGGTCCTGGCCGCCACCTCGGCCAGCGCGACCAGGCGGCGGGGGATGCCGGGCCTGAGCGACGCGGTGGCCCTGTCCCAGCCCCTGGCCTCCAGCCTGGCCGGCCTGGCCGCCCGCCTGCCCGGCCCCACCCTCCCGGCCCACGACCTGGCCTTCCTTCTGGCCCGGGTCACCTTCGGGCGGGATTCGTCGCCCGGCCAGGTCCTCTTCACCGGCCGGATGACCTCCGACGTCCCGGTCAGGGTGTCGGCCGGGCTGCTGCTGGAGATCCTGCACTTCGACGCCGAGGACCTGCTGAGCGGCCTGGGTCTACCGGTCACCATCGTGGTCGGCGACCATGATCTGATGACCCCCCTGACCCAGTCCCGGTTCATGGCCGCCCGCATCCCCGAGGCGTCGCTGGTCGTCCTCCCGGGATGCGGGCACATGGTCATGCTCGAGCGGCCGGCCGAGCTGGACGAGGCCATCGCCGATCTGATCCGCCGGGTCGAGTCCCGCGCCGATCGCTCCGGGCCGCCCCGGTGATAACCGCCGTGGCCGGGGTGCGCCTCGGGCACTGGACCGACGAGCGGGCCCGGACCGGTTGCTCGGTGGTGTTGCTCCCGGCCGGCACGGTGGCGTCGGGCGAGGTGCGCGGCGGGGCCCCCGGAACCCGGGAGTGGGCCCTGCTCGACCCCCGCCGGCTGGTGGACCGGGTCGACGCGGTGGTGCTGGCCGGCGGTTCGGCGTTCGGGCTGGCCGCCTGCGACGGGGTCATGAGCTGGTGCGAGGAGCGGGGCATCGGGTGGCCCACGCCGGCCGGACCGGTGCCCATCGTGGTGGGCATGGTCGTTTTCGACCTGATGACCGGGGATCCGGCGGTGCGCCCCGGGGCGGCCCAGGGGTACTCGGCCTGCCAGGCGGCGCAGGGCGGCCCGGACGCCGTGGGTCGGGGCCGGGTGGGGGCCGGCGCCGGGGCCACGGTGGGCAAGTGGCGGGGCCCCGGGACGGGCCGCCCGGCCGGGCTGGGGTCGGCGGCGGTGACCGAGGGGGACCTGACCGTCGCCGCCCTGGTGGTGGTCAACGCCGTCGGCGATCCCCTGGGGGCGACCGGGCCCGGCCTGGACCGGCCCCGGCTGCCACCGGCCGCTCCGTTCCGGCCGGCTTCGCCGGCCTCGCCGGCCTCGCCGGTCGAGGCCACCACCATCGGCATCATCGTGACCAACGCCGCCACCGACAAGCTGGGCTGCCGCATGCTGGCCGAGTCGGGCCACGACGGCCTGGCCCGGGCCCTGGACCCGGTACACACGGCGGCCGACGGCGACGCCCTGGTGGCCGCCGCCACCGGCGGTGTCCGTGCGCCGGCGGCCCTGGTGCGGGCCATGGCCGGCTGGGTGGTGGAGGAGGCCGTCGCCGACGCCCTCCGCTAGCGCCCCCTACCGGTAGTAGACGACCAGGGTGCCGGCGATCTTGTCGTGCAGCGTCTGGTTGCGGCGGTCCCACAGCGGCCACAGGTAGTCGAGCAGCGTGGGGATGAACAGGGCCACGCTCAGCAGCCCGAACAACAGCTGCGCCGCCCACCGCCCCAGCGCCTTGCCCGTGCTCAGCGGGCCACCGGTGCGGGCGTCGATGACCCGCGTCCCGACGGCCATGTTGCCGACCGTCCGGCCCTGCCGGCTCAGCATGAGGGTGAAGTACAGCGCCTCGGCGATCACCACCACGATCTCGGCGGACGCCCGGGCTCCCACCGAACCGCTGCCGGCGGCGTAGAAGAGCAGGAACGCCGGGATCCCGATGATGATCCCGTCGATGATCGTGGCGCCGACCCGGCTCCACCAGCCGGCCAGGTCGCCGTAGCTCTCGCCGGCCCCGTAGCCCTGGTTCCACTGCCCGCCCGGGTAGCCGCCTCCGGGCGGGGGGTAGCCGCCTCCGGGCGGGGGATAGTCGCCACCGGGCGGGGGCCAGTCAGCCGAGCTGGGCGACGAGGGCGCCGGAGCGGGCGGAGGCGGGTACGGGCGACCCTGATCCGGGTTCCGCCCCTCCCATGGATTGTTCGGTCGGGTGGTCACGATCCCACGAGCCCCTTCCGGCTGCAGACAACGGGGTAGCCGGCGCGAACAGTACCAACTGGACCTGCTTCCGGCGCGCCTGGTCGGCCGAACCGGCGCCCCGTCACCGGCTCACCGGACGGACCCCGCCCGGCGCCCCCCGGGGGCCTGCCTCCGGGCCGGAGGCCGCACGGTGGGCCCATCGGGAGCGGGCCCACCGGCCGGTAGGATGGTCCACCGTGTCGCAGCTGGTGGAGGTGGAGAGGCGGGCCCTCGGCTGCACCCTCTGCCAGCTGGCCGCCGGGCGCACCACCGTGGTCTTCGGGGAGGGGGCGCCCGGCGCCGGGTTGATGGTGGTGGGGGAGGGTCCCGGCCGGGACGAGGACCTGCAGGGCCGGCCCTTCGTCGGCCGTTCGGGCCAGCTGCTCGACCGGCTCCTGCTGGAGGAGGCCGGTCTCGGGCGGGCCCAGGTGTACATCGCCAACGTGGTCAAGTGCCGCCCGCCCAACAACCGGGACCCCCTGCCGGCCGAGATCGACGCCTGCCGGCCCTACCTCGAGGCCCAGATCGAGCTGATCGACCCGGCCGTCATCCTCACTCTGGGCAACTTCGCCTCCCGGACCCTGCTCGGGACCTCCCAGGGCATCACCAAGCTGCGGGGCCGCACCTATCCGTACCCGGGGCGGGGGTCGAACCGGGCGGTGGTGGTGCCGACCTTCCACCCGGCCGCCGCCCTCCGGGGCGGGGGAGAGGTGGTGGCCCGCATGCGGGCCGACTTCGTCCGGGCCCGCCAGTCGCTCGAGGCGGCCGGGCCGGGCGCCGGCGCCGACCGACCGGCCCGTGACCCGGCTCCGGGGACGGCCCGACCGTGACCGACATCGTGGCGGCCTGCCCCAGCCCCCACGCCACCCGGGCCCTGGCCGGGCGCCTGGCCGGGTGCCTCCAGCCGGGCGACGTGCTCCTGCTGGAGGGGGATCTGGGGGCGGGCAAGACCACCTTCACCCAGGGCCTGGCCGCCGCCGTCGGGGTCGACTCCGGCGTGACCAGCCCCACTTTCACCCTCATGAACATCTACCCGACCACCGCCGGCTTCGACCTGGTCCACGTGGACGTCTACCGGCTGGAACACCTTTCGGAGGTGGTGGACCTGGCCCTTCCCGAGATGCTCGAGGACGGGGCGGTCGCCGTCGTGGAGTGGGGGGAACGGGCGGCCGCCGCCCTGCCCGGCCCCCATCTGCGGGTGCGCATCGAACGCAGCGACGACGACGACGCCGGGCGGGTCGTCCACCTGCAACCGTCGGGTACGGCCTGGGAGGACCGCCGGGCCGATCTGGCCCGGCTGGTGCTGGAGGCGGCGTGACCCCGGCGGCCGGACCCGGCGACCACCGGGACCGGGTGACCGGGCGGGGCCCCGACCAGGCGGAGACGGCCGGGCCGGCGACCCTGGCCATCGCCACCGCCACCGGTCAGGTGGGGGTGGCCGTATCGGGACCGGGCGGCCTGGCCGGGGCGGTCACCCTGAGGGCGGGGCGCCGGCACGGGGAGACCCTGGCCCCGGCCATCCGCCAGCTGACCGGCCTGGCCGGGGTGGAGCTACGCTCGGTCGAACGGGTGGCGGTGGACGTCGGTCCGGGCCTGTTCACCGGGCTGAGAGTGGGGGTGGCCACGGCCAAGGCCCTGGGCTCGGCCCTCGACATCCCGGTGGTGCCGGTCTCCTCACTGGACATCCTGGCCCATCCCCACCGCGGTGCCGGCCGGCCGGTCGCGGCGGTGGTCGACGCCCGCCGGGGTGAGGTGTTCTGGGCCCTCTACGAACCGGTCGACGGCCGCATGGTGGCGGTGACCGACGCGGCCACGGTGGCCCCCGACGCCCTGGCCGAGCGGCTGTCCGGCCTGCCGGCGGATCTGCTCCTGACCGGCGACGGGGCCCGGCGCTACTTCGCCGCCGGCCCCGGCCGGTTCCACGTCGCCCCCGAGGAATTCGACCACCCGTCGGCGTCGGTGCTGCTGGCCCTGTCGGCCGAACGGACCGCCCTGCCGGCGGAGAAGGTGACCCCGACGTACCTGCGCGGCGCCGACGTCCGCATCGGCTGGGAGCAGAGGTGAGGATCGAGCCCGTGGCCGGACCCCACCAGCCCGCCGACGACCAGTCCGCCGACGACCGGCCCGCCGACCACCGCCCCGGCGTCGACGACCGCCCCGCCGCCGACGCCCCCGCCGCCGACGCCCGGGGGGCCGGCCCCGCCCCGACGGTGCACCTGGTCCCCATGCGGAGGCGCCACCTGCGATCCGTCCTGAGGATCGAGGGCCAGGTGTACCCCCGGCCGTGGAGCTTCACCCTGTTCCTGACCGAGCTCAGCCTGCGCAGCACCCGCCACTACGTCGTGGCCCGGGTGGACTCGGGGGTGGTCGGCTACGCCGGGCTCATGGTCAGCCTGGACGAGGGGCACGTCACCAACATCGCCGTGGACCCGGCGTGGCAGCGCCACCAGATCGGCACCCGGCTCCTGCTGAACCTCCACCGGGCCGCCCTGGCCCGCGGCGCCCGGCACATGACCCTGGAGGTCCGGGTATCGAACACCGCGGCGCAGAACATGTACCGCCGCTTCGGCTACGAGACCGAGGGCCTGCGCAAGAACTACTACGCCGAGACCAAGGAGGACGCCCTCATCATGTGGGCCCACGACGTCGACTCGCCGGCCCACGCCGCCCGCCTGGCCGCCATAGAAGCCGGCATCCGCGGTGACACCATCGACGGGACGGGCGCCGGCGCCCACCCCGGAGCGGGTGCCTGAGAAATGACAGCGGTACTGGCCATAGAGACCTCATGCGACGAGACCGCGGCGGCCGTGGTCGTCGACGGCCGCCGGGTCCTCTCCTCGGTGGTGTCCAGCCAGGTCGACATCCACGCCGCGTTCGGCGGGGTGGTGCCCGAGGTGGCCGGGCGGGCCCACGTCGACCTGCTCACCCCGGTGGTGTCAGAGGCGCTGTCCCGGGCCGGGATGGCCGGGCCGGAGCTCGATGCCGTGGGGGCGACCATCGGCCCCGGGCTGATCGGGTCCCTGCTGGTCGGGGTGAGCGCGGCCAAGGCGTACTCGCTGGCGTGGGGGGTGCCGTTCGTGGGGGTCAACCACATGGAGGGCCACCTGCACGCCGCCTTCCTGGAGGACCCCGAGATGGCCCTGCCGGCGGTGGTCCTGCTGGTGTCCGGCGGCCACACCATGGTGATCCTGATGACCGCGGAGGGTCGATACCGGCTCCTCGGCCAGACCATCGACGACGCCGCCGGGGAGGCCTACGACAAGGTGGCCCGGTTCCTGGGCCTCGGCTACCCGGGTGGCCCGGTGATCGACCGGCTGGCGGCGCAGGGCGACCCGGCGGCGGTGGCGTTCCCCAGGGGGCTGCGCCACGAGGGTTACGACTTCTCCTTCAGCGGGCTCAAGACCAGCGTCATCAACTACGTGCGCAAGCACCCCGACACCTCGACCGAGGACATCGCCGCCAGCTTCCAGGCCGCGGTGGTGGATGTCCTGGTGGAAAAGCCCGGGCCGCCGCCGCCGAGCACGACGCCCGCTCCATCGCCATCGGTGGGGGGGTGGCCGCCAACTCGGCGCTGCGGGAGGCCATCGTCAACGCCGCCACCGCCGACGGGCGGGCCGCCTTCATCCCCAGCCGGGCCATGTGCACCGACAACGCCGCCATGGTGGGGGCCACCGCCTGGTACCGGCTGAGGACCGACGGGCCCACCCCGTTGGACGTGGCCGCCGACCCCAACCTGAGACTCAGGTTCGAGGCTGGTTGAACTAGCGCCGCCGGGCCGCTATCGTTAGCACTCGCAACGTGAGAGTGCTAACAGCCAACGGAGGCGCACTGCAATGAGTCTTCAGCCGCTCGACGATCGTATCGTCGTCCGCCCCAGCGAGGCCGAGGAGAAGACGGCCTCGGGTCTGGTAATTCCCGACACCGCCAAGGAGAAGCCCCAGCAGGGCGAGGTCATCGCGGTCGGACCGGGTCGCCGGGCCGAGAACACCGGGGAGCTGATCCCCCTGGACATAGCCGTGGGCGACAAGGTCGTCTATTCCAAGTACGGCGGTACCGAAATCACCGTGGAGGGTGAGGACCTGCTGATCCTGACCAGCCGCGATGTGCTGGCGAAGGTGAAGTAAGTGCCCAAGCAGCTCAAGTTCGACGAAAAGGCCCGTCGCGGCCTGGAAGCCGGGGTCAACCAGCTGGCCGACACGGTCAAGGTCACCCTCGGCCCCAAGGGCCGCAACGTGGTCATCGACAAGAAGTTCGGTGCCCCGACCATCACCAACGACGGCGTGACCATCGCCCGTGAGGTCGAGCTGGAGGACCCCTTCGAGAACATGGGGGCCCAGCTGGTCAAGGAGGTGGCCACCAAGACCAACGACGTGGCCGGCGACGGCACCACCACCGCCACCGTGCTGGCCCAGGCGCTGATCCGTGAGGGTCTGCGCAACGTGGCGGCGGGGGCCAACCCGATGTCGCTCAAGCGGGGCATCGAGAAGGCCGTGTCCGCCGCCGTCGACGCCATCCGGTCGTCGGCCAAGGACATCGACGACAAGAGCGAGATCGCCCAGGTCGCGTCCATCTCGGCCGCCGACACCTCGATCGGCGAGGTGCTGGCCGACGCCATCGACAAGGTCGGCAAGGACGGCGTGGTGACCGTCGAGGAGTCCAACACCTTCGGCCTGGAGCTGGACTTCACCGAGGGCATGCAGTTCGACAAGGGCTACCTGTCGCCGTACTTCGTGACCGACCCCGAGCGCCAGGAGGCGGTCCTCGAGGATCCCTACATCCTCATCGCCAACTCCAAGATCAGCGCCGTCCACGACCTGGTCCCGGTGCTCGAGAAGGTCATGCAGACCGGCAAGCCGCTGCTGATCATCGCCGAGGACATCGAGGGCGAGGCCCTGGCCACCCTGGTCGTCAACAAGATCCGCGGCACGTTCACCTCGGTGGCGGTCAAGGCCCCCGGGTTCGGGGACCGCCGCAAGGCGATGCTCGGCGACATGGCCATCCTCACCGGCGGCCAGGTCGTCTCCGAGGAGGTCGGCCTCAAGCTGGAGAACACCACCCTGGACCTGCTGGGCCGGGCCCGCAAGGTGGTGGTCGACAAGGACAACACCACCATCGTCGAGGGTGCCGGCGAGGAGTCCGAGGTCAAGGGCCGGATCGCCCAGATCAAGCGGGAGATCGACGAGACCGACTCCGACTGGGACCGCGAGAAGCTGCAGGAGCGCCTGGCCAAGCTGTCCGGCGGCGTGGCCGTGGTCAAGGTCGGCGCGGCCACCGAGGTCGAGCTCAAGGAGAAGAAGCACCGCATCGAGGACGCCCTGTCCGCCACCCGGGCGGCCATCGAGGAGGGCATCGTCCCCGGTGGGGGCACCGCCCTGCTGCGCAGCCGGCCGGCCGTGTCCGACGTGGTGGCCAAGCTCGAGGGTGACGAGGCCACCGGGGCCCGTATCGTCGAGCGGGCGCTCGAGGAGCCGCTCAAGTGGATCGCCATCAACGCCGGGCTCGAGGGCTCGGTGGTCGTCCAGCGGGCCCAGGGCGAGACCGGCAACACCGGTCTCAACGCCGCCACCGGCGAGTTCGTGGACCTGGTCAAGGCCGGCGTCATCGACCCGGCCAAGGTGACCCGTTCGGCGCTGCAGAACGCCGCGTCGATCGCCGCGCTGCTTCTCACCACCGAGGCCATCGTGGCCGACAAGCCGGAGAAGAACCCGCCCGCCCCCGCCGGCGCCCCCGGCGGCGGAATGGGCGGCATGGGGGGCATGGGCTTCTAAGCCACCCTCCCGTCAACGTAGGACCCTGAGCGGCCGGCCCGGCGAAAGCGGGCCGGCCGCTTTGTTCCGTCCCGTATCCTGGGCGGCATGGACAGACCTCCCCCCGATCCGGCCAAGTTGCTCGAAGCCTGGATGGAATGGGAGCGGGGCGAGACGCCCCCGGGGCGGGTGATGTCCACCCTCAAGACCGGCGGGCTGCGGGACCTGTTGGAGCAGATGGTGGCGGCCGTACCGGCCGCGTCCTCCTCCGAGGAGGGCTCCCCCGAGGCGGAGGCCTGGACACCGGTTGTCTGAACCCGACCCGGTCGGTCAGGCGGGCGTAGAGCCGGTCTCCGGCGGCCGGGGCGGCCCCCAGATCATCCCCCGGCCCGGCCAGTGGAGGCCTGGCTCCGGTTCCCGCTGGAGCGGGGGCGGCGCCCCCCGGCCGGAGCGCATCACCGTGGCCCGGGTCGCCTCGGCGCTCCAGCGCCACGGGCCCACCACCACCGAGCCCACCGGTGAAGTTCCGACAGTAGCGTTGCCAGGGTCGGCTCGCCGGCCGGCGGCGGTGCTGTGCGCCCTGTTCGAGGAGACCGGCCAGACCCACGTGGTGCTGACCAGGCGGTCGTCCCGGCTGCGCTCCCACACCCATCAGGTCTCCTTCCCGGGCGGCCGGCTCGACCCCGGCGAGGAGCCGTTCGAGGCGGCCCTGCGGGAGGCCCGCGAGGAGGTGGGGCTGGACCCCGCCGCGGTGACCCTGATCGGGCGCCTGTCGGCGCTGCGCACCGTCGTGAACCCGGCCCCCATCACCCCGTTCGTGGGGCTGCTCCCGGCCCGGCCGGAGCTGGTCCCCAACCCGGCGGAGGTGGAGCGGGCCTTCACCGTGCCCCTGGTGGAGCTGACCGCACCCGAGGTGTACCGCGAGGAGCTGTGGACCTTCCCGGACGGCACGGAGCGGCCCATGCACTTCTTCGAGCTGGTGGGCGACACGGTGTGGGGCGCCACCGCCCGCATGCTGGTCGAGCTGCTGGACCTGGTCCTGCTGGCCGGCTAGGAGCCTCCCCGGCCGGCCGGGACGGTGCCGGCCAGGGCCCGCAGCCGGTCCACCTGCTCGGCGTCGCCGATGACTATCAGCACCTCGCCGGCCACGATCTCCGCCCCCGGCGACGGGTTGGTGCGGAACGGGGCCCCCGGTTCGCGCATGGCCAGGACCAGGGTTCCGGTCTGGTCGTGGATGCGGGCGGAGCGCAGCGTCTGACCGGCCAGCGGGGACCCGGCCGGGATCTCCACCTGCTCCAGCCGGAAGTCCAGGCTGCCGTCGTGCATCACCACGTCCAGGAACTCGGCGACGTGGGGCTGCACCGCCAGGGCGGCCATGCGGGCCCCGCCCAGGTCCTGGGGATCGACCACCCGGTTGGCGCCGGCCTGCACCAGCTTGGAGACGGCCGGCCGGCTGGCCGACCGGGACACGATGAACAGGTCCGGCCGCATCGAGCGCCCGGTGAGGGTGACATAGAGATTGTCGGCATCCTCGGGCAGGGCGGTGATCAGCACCCGGGCCCGGTCGATGCCGGCGGCCCGCAGCACGTCCTCATCGGTGGCGTCGCCGTGCACGTAGGGGCCGGTCACCGTCTCCAGCCGCTCGGTGGAGGAGTCGACCACCACGACCGAGGCGTCGTGGGAGTGCAGCGAGCGGGCTATGGCGGTCCCCACCCGGCCCCACCCGCACACTATGACGTGGTCCCGCATGGAGCGGATCTCCTGGTCCATTCTGCGCCTCCTGAACGCACCGCCCAGATAGCCCTCGACGAAGAACTCGAACAGCACGCTGAGGGTGTAGGCCGCCGAACCCACCCCGAACAGGATGAGTCCTATGGTGAATATCTTCTCCCCCCGGCCGAAGCTGTGGATCTCGCCGTAGCCCACCGTGCTGACGGTGATGATGGTCTGGAACGCCGCGTCCAGGAGGCTGTAGCCGAAACCCATGTAGCCCGCCGTGCCGGCCACGATGACCGCCACCATGGCCAGCAGGCCGGCGGACAGCCGCCGGCCGGCCGGGAGCCTGCCCCCGGCGGCCTCACCAACGCCCCGGTGGGTCGCGGTCCGAGAGGTCTGCCCCGACCGAGCCATGGCGGGCCGCATCCTAACCACCGGCGGTGCCCGCCCCGCTGCAACATCGACCAGCCAGTACCCTGATGGTGATGTTCTGCCCCCGGTGCGGGACCAGCGCGGCCTCCGGAGCCGCCACGTGCGAGCGCTGCGGCGCCAACCTGGCGCGCCCGCAGACCGCCGCGCCCGAGCCGCCTGCCGTCCGGGCCCCGACCAACCGGGGGGAGCTGGCCCAGCGGGCGGCCGGAGTGGTGGCCCGCTCTCTGCCCAAGGCCCAGCCCCGGCCCCGGCCCACCCCGCCGCCGCCCGCTCCCGGCCCGCCGGCCGGCACCCCCGGCCCCGCCTGGGGTCCCCCTCCCGCTCCCGGGGCGCCCCGCCCCGTCGCCGGCGGCTGGCCGCCCCCGCCCGCTCCCTGGCCCGAGACCGGACCGGGCCCCTGGGCCCCCCCCGGCGGGCCATCCACTTCGGGCCCCGAGCCGGCGCCGGCGACGCCCGGCTGGTCCCCGCCGGCGCCGCAGGCCGGGCCGCCTGCGCCCTCGTCCCCGGCTTGGCCGCCGGCCCCGTCGCAGGCCGGGCCCCAGTCACCGCCGTCCCCGGCCTGGCCGCCGGCCCCGTCCCAGGCGGATCCCCAGTCACCGCCGTCCCCGGCGCCGACCCCGCCCGGACCGCAGGCCCCCGCCGCCCCGCCGTCGGGCTGGCCGCCCGCCCCGTCGCAACCCGACCGGGACGGCCCGGCGCCTCAGGCCGGCCCCACCGAGCCGCCGCCGGCCCACCCCCCGAACTACGGCTGGCCGCCCTCCGGCCGGGGCCCGGGCTGGCCGCCGCCGGTGACCCCGCCCGGGCGGCCCCCGGCCGGAGCGGACCCGACCACGCCCTACCCGCAGTGGGGCGGACAGCAGTGGGGCGGCCAGCAGCAGCCGTGGGCGGCCCGGCCCCGCACCGGCTGGTCCCGCCCCTCCGGCTCGTGGTGGGACCGCCTGCTCGGCACCCCGGCCCCGGCCGGCGCCTACGGCGGGGCGCCCCCCACCTACTTCTGGCAGGCGCTGGTCTGCCTGTTCCTGTTCCTGCCCACCGGCATCGCCGCCGTGGCGTACTCCCTGCTGGTCACCCGCCGGGCCCAGCTGGGGGACCGGAACGGGTCGGTGCGGGCCAGCCAGATGGCCCGCCTGTGGTGTCTGGCCACGCTGGTGCTGTTCGCGGTGCTCGTCCTGGTCACCGCGGCCACCGGCTGGCACGGCTGAGCCCGGACCCGCAGCCGGAGGCCCGCGGCCCGGCTAGTAGGCTGTCCGGGCAACGCCGGACGCGATCGATCGAGGGAGACAGTGGCTGAAGTCGAGATCGGACGGGGCAAGTCGGGCCGCCGGGCCTACGGGTTCGACGACATCGCCATCGTCCCGAGCCGCCGGACCCGCGACCCCGAAGACGTGGACATCTCCTGGGAGATCGACGCCTACCGCTTCGAGCTCCCCCTCATGGCGTCGGCCATGGACGGCGTGGTCAGCCCGGCGACCGCCATCGAGATCGGCCGGCTGGGCGGGGTGGGCGTGCTCAACCTGGAAGGCGTCTGGACCCGCTACGAGGACCCCGAGCCCCTGCTCGAGGAGATCGCCCACCTGGACGCCGACAAGGCCACGGCCCGGATGCAGCAGATCTACACCGAGCCGATCAAGCCGGAGCTGGTCGGCCAACGGGTCCGCCAGATCAAGGACGCCGGCATGGTGTCCTGCGCCTCGCTCACCCCGCAGCGCACCCAGCAGTTCGCCCAGACCCTGGTCGACGCCGAGCTGGACCTGTTCGTGATCCAGGGCACCGTGGTGTCCGCCGAGCACGTGTCCAAGACGGCCGAGCCGCTCAACCTGAAGCGTTTCATCCGGGAGTTCGACATCCCGGTGATCGTCGGCGGCTGCGCCTCCTACCAGGCCGCCCTGCACCTGATGCGCACCGGCGCCGTCGGCGTGCTGGTCGGGGTGGGGCCGGGCCACGCCTGCACGACCCGCGGCGTGCTCGGCATCGGCGTGCCCCAGGCCACCGCCATCGCCGACGCCCGCGCCGCCCGGGCCCAGCACCTGGACGAGACCGGCGTGTACGTGCACGTGATCGCCGACGGCGGCATGGGCACCGGCGGCGACATCGCCAAGGCCATCGTCTGCGGCGCCGACGCGGTCATGATCGGCTCCCCGCTGGCCGCCGCCTCCGAGGCCCCCGGCCGCGGTTACCACTGGGGGATGGCCACCTTCCATCCCACCCTGCCCCGCGGGGCCCGGGTCCGGACCGCCACCCGGGGCACCCTGCAGGAGATCCTGGTCGGCCCGGCCCACGAGAACGACGGCCGCCTCAACCTCTTCGGCGCTCTCCGCACCTCCATGGCCACCTGCGGATACGAGACGCTCAAGGAGTTCCAGAAGGCCGAGGTCATGGTCGCCCCCGCCCTGCAGACCGAAGGCAAGAGCCTTCAGCGGGCCCAGGGCATCGGCATGGGCCACTGAGGGACACCGTGGACAGCACCGACCTGGCCGCCGCGCCCGTTCTCGTCGTCGACTTCGGGGCCCAGTACGCCCAGCTGATCGCCCGGCGGGTCCGCGAGGCCCACGTGTACAGCGAGATCGTCCCCCACAGCATCACCGCCGCCGAGGTGGCGGCCCGCCGCCCGGCGGCCGTCATCCTCTCCGGTGGGCCCAAGTCGGTCAACGTGCCCGGCGCCCCCCTGCTCGACCCCGCCGTGTACGACCTCGGGGTGCCGGTGCTCGGTATCTGCTACGGCGCCCAGCTGATCGCCCGCCAGCTGGGCGGAGTGGTCGAGGGCACCGGCCGCGGCGAGTACGGGCGCACCGCCCTGGAGGTGGCATCCGGCGGGCCGGCCCCCTCGGTGCTGTTCGGCGCCGTGCCGCCCGGCTTCGACGTGTGGATGAGCCACTTCGACGCCATCGTCGAGCCGCCGCCGGGGTTCCGGACCACGGCCTCCACCGCCGACTCCCCGGTGGCCGCCCTGGAGGACCCGTCCCGGGGCATCTACGGGGTGCAGTTCCACCCGGAGGTGGTCCACACCCGGGGCGGCCAGGAGATCCTCAAGGCGTTCCTCTACGAGGCGGTCGGCTGCCGGCCGGCGTGGACCATGACCTCGGTGATCGAGGCGTCGGTGGAGGCCATCCGGGCCCAGGTCGGTTCCGAGCGGGTCATCTGCGGGCTCTCCGGCGGGGTGGACTCGGCGGTGGCCGCCGCCCTGGTGCACAAGGCGGTGGGCTCGCAGCTCACCTGCGTGTTCGTCGACACCGGCCTCCTCAGGGCCGGGGAGGCCGACCAGGTCGAGGAGACGTTCCGCCAGCAGTTCAACATCGACCTGGTGCACGTCAAGGCCGGCGACCGGTTCCTGGCCGCCCTGGACGACATCGTCGACCCCGAGCGCAAGCGCAAGATCATCGGCGAGACCTTCATCCGGGTGTTCGAGGAGGCGGCCAGCGAGCTGGGCGACGCCCGCTTCCTCGTACAGGGAACCCTTTATCCCGACATCATCGAGTCCGGCACCAAGGACGCTGCCAAGATCAAGTCCCACCACAACGTGGGCGGCCTGCCCGATGACATGCAGTTCGAGCTGGTGGAGCCGCTGCGCAACCTGTTCAAGGACGAGGTGCGCGCCGTCGGCGAGGAGCTGGGCCTGCCCGAGGAGATCGTGTGGCGCCAGCCGTTCCCCGGGCCCGGCCTGGCCGTGCGCATCGTCGGCACCGTCACCTCCGAGCGGGTGGCCATCCTGCAGGCGGCCGACGCCATCGTCACCGAGGAGATCCGCCGGGCCGGCCTGTACCGGGAGCTGTGGCAGAGCTTCGCGGTGCTGCCGGTGGTGCGCACCGTCGGGGTGATGGGCGACGAGCGGACCTACGCCTACCCGGTGGTCATCCGGGCTGTCACTTCCGACGACGCCATGACCGCCGACTGGGCCCGGTTGCCCTACGACGTGCTGGAGCGGCTCTCGTCGCGGATCATCAACGAGGTGCCCGGGGTCAACCGGGTGGCCTACGACATCACCTCCAAGCCGCCCGGCACCATCGAGTGGGAGTAGGGCTCCCGGCCGCTACACCCGGGTGACGCTGCCCGACGTCGCCCCCCGCCGGGAGACGGCGTCGATGATCACCGCCACCAGCAGCACGATGCCGGTGACGATGAACTGCCACTCGACGTGGATGTTCTGCAGGTACATGCCGTTGTTTATGGCCCCGATCACCAGGCCGCCCAGCACGGCGTGGGAGGCCTTGCCCCGGCCGCCGAACAGCGACGTGCCCCCGATGACGGCGGCGGCCACCGCGTAGAGGACCAGCTGGCCCCCGTTGACGTTGTTGGACATGCCCCCCAGCCAGGAGGCGTAGAGCAGGCCGCCGATGCCGGCGGTCAACGAGCACAGGACGAACGCCCAGGTCCGCACCATGGTCACGTTGATCCCGGCCCGGCGAGCGGCCTCGGCGCTGCCGCCGATGGCGTAGACGTAGCGCCCGTAGCGCATCCGGCTCAGCAGGAAGGTCCAGGCGGCCAGCACCCCCAGGAGGATGTACACGAACCACGGGACCCCCTTGAGGGTGCCGATATTGGCCCGGTTGAGGTTGCAGACGATCACCAGGACGACGCCTATGGCGGCCATGAAGCCGATCTTGATGAGGGTCAGGCTGAGCGGGGGGGCCACCAGCCCGCTGCGCCGGCGGCGCTCGTCGCGCAGGAACATCATGGATCCGGCCACGGCCACGATGGCGATCATGGACACCCAGCCGACGAGCGGGGTGACGTGGCCCCACATGAGGTCGTAGAGGATCCGCAGGTTGCGGCCCCGGCCGGTCAGGCTGGGATAGCCGGAGAACGGCCCGTAGGCCAGGACGATCAACAGCACGCCGTTGAAGATGAGCAGTCCGGCCAGGGTCACCACGAACGACGGCAGGCGCAGCCTGGTGACGAAGCTGCCCTGGGCGCCCCCCACCAGGCTGACGGCGATGAGGGCGACGATGATGGCGGCCCACCACGGCCAGTTGGTCGTGACCGGCTGCACCAGCTGCACGGCTATCACCCCTCCCACCGCCCCCACGTAACCGATCGAGAGGTCGATCTCCCCGAGCAGCAGGACGAAGACCTCGGCCATGCCGAGCATGATGAACACGGCGCTCTGCTGGAACAGGTTGATCACGTTGCCGGCGGTGAGGAACTTGGAGTTGGCCGTCTGGAACACGATCACGATCACGATCAGGGCCAGGATCACCGGCAGCATGCCGCTCTCCCCGCTCTTCAGCCGCAGCCACAGTCCCCGCACGTACTCCGGCAGGGTCTGGGCCATGATCTCCGGGGGGACCAGGGCGGCGCCCCCCTCGGGCACGGCGCCCTTGTCGGCCGGGGGCTGCTCCTGGGGTGGTTCGACCTCAGCGTGCGCCATTCTGCACCTCTCCGTTGCTAGAAGCCGGGCGTTCCGATGTGATCCCGAGGCCGCCGGTCGTCATGTACTCCACGACGCTCTGACGGTCGAAGTTGGCCGCGCTGTCCTGGACGGCCATGCGGCCCAGGTGCAGCACCGCGATCCGGTCGGCCACCGCGAACACGTCGTTGAGGTTGTGCGAGACCACCATCACGGCCAGCCCCCGGTCCCGGAGGTTCCTGATCAGGTCCAGCACCATGGCCGTCTGGGTCACGCCGAGGGCGGCGGTCGGTTCGTCCATGATGACGAGCCTGGAGTTCCACATCACCGCCTTGGCCACCGCCACCGACTGGCGCTGGCCTCCCGACAGGGAACCGACCGGCTGGCGGATGGAGCGCACCGTCGTCACCCGCAGGCTGGCCAGCGTCTCGGCCGCCGCCTTCTCCATGCTGTTCTCGTCCAGGACCCGCCGGCGCAGGCGCTCCCGGCCCAGGAACATGTTCTGCACGATGTCGAGGTTGTCCGACAGGGCCAGGTCCTGGTACACGGTCTCGATCCCGAGGGCGGCGGAGTCGTGGGCGCTCCTGATGTGCACCGGTCTGCCCTCCCAGTGGAACTCGCCCCGGTCCGGGGCGTAGATGCCGGAGATGCACTTGATGAGCACCGACTTGCCGGCGCCGTTGTCACCGCACAGGGCGGTCACGTACCCGGAGGGGACGTCGAGGTCGACGTCGGTCAGAGCCTGGACCGGACCGAAACTCTTGTACAGGCCCCTCACTTCCAGCAGGGCACTGTCTTGGAAGGATTCGCTCATGCTGTCGCTTTCATCGGGTTGGCTTGCGGCCGCTGCTGTGTGGACGCGGCTCCGGACCGCCGCGGCTGTGACGGTCCGGCGCCGGTGGGCATCCGATCGGTTAGGGGGTGATCCCCGCCGAGCTGCACGCCGCCGAACCGACGGCACTGCACAGGGCGGTTGCCGAGATGAACTGGTCCTTGATGACCGTGTCGTTCATGTTGGCGGAGGTGACCCAGGTCGGGGTCAGCAGCGAGGCCGGCTGGGGGGAGCCGGCCACGTTCTTGGGCGGGGTGGTGGTGGCGTTGACCAGTGACGACGGCGGGGTCTGGCCGGCCCGCAGGAAGGTCGCCAGGGCCACGGCGTCCTGCGCCTCCACGTAGATCGGCTTGTAGACCGATCCGCACTGGTAGCCCTGGAGGACCCACTCCATGCCCTGCAGCGTGGCGTCCTGGCCGGTGGTCGGCACCTTCTTGGGGCCCACTCCCTTGTTCTTCAGGACACCGATCACCGCGTTGGCCAGACCGTCGTTGGCCTCGACGGTGGCGTTGATCTCAGGATGGGCGGTGTACTGCTGCTGGAAGATGGTGGCTCCGGTGGCGTTGACCCAGTTGGGGGTGATCTGCTCGCCTACCAGGGTCCAGCCCTGGACGTTGGTGGTGCCGGCCGGGAGGGGAGTGGCGTTCTTGTTCCACAGCACCGAGTTGTAGCCCTGGGCGAACGACACCGCGTTGGGGTCGGTGTCCTCGCCGCCGGACAGCTCGAAGACCTTCGGGGCGGTGACGTTCCAGGCGGCGACGCACTGCTGGAATCCCTGGCCGATCAGCTGCCCGACCTTGAAGTTGTCGAAGCTGACGTAATAGGTGTCGGTGCCGGCGAAGGTGGCCCGGTCATAGCTGATCAGCTTGACGCCGTGGGCCGCGGCCAGCTGCTGGACCTGGGCGCCGACTGTGCTGTTGAGCGGATCGAATATCAAGACGGTGGCCCCGTTGGTGATGTCGGCTTGGGCCAGGGCCACCTGGGTGGCCTCCACCCCCTGGGCGTTGTCGATCTTGTACTGCCCGGAGCTGTAGCCGGCCATCTGGAACGCCTTGGCCAGATACGGCGCGTCGAACTCGACGTAACGCGTAGAGGAAGTTGTGTCAGGCAGAATGACACCGACCATGCCCTTCCCGGCTGTGGTGACGCTCTTGAGCTGGCCCATGGCCGAGAAGTCGTTCGTAAACGAGTTCACGCTGAGCGTCGCCGCGGACGGCTTCGCGGTGGTGGCCGGCGTCGTGGTGGTTGCCGTGGTGGACTTCTTGGCCGAGGAGCACGCCGCGCCGGCCACGCTCAAAGTCAAGGCGAGCGTAACGCCCCCGACCGTCGTCAATCGTCTGTTCCGCACGCCGTCCTCCTCGTGTAAGGCGCCCCTTGGGCGTGGAGTCACTTTTGACACCAAACCGGCCGTGATCGGCACGGCTGGCGTCATCGTGATCCCGGATCGGCGTTCGCTCATAGGGGCGAAGGACCCTAGAGCAGTTAATGCAGCAAATCGGCGAGTCCGGTAGCGACCGAAAAGGTCGTCAAAGACCGCGCTGTTCTACCGGTGGGAGCCGGCCGGGGGCGCCGTTGCCCCCGGCCGTCGGCCCACGGGGGGATTACTTGCTGGTGGTGTTGCGCCGGGCCAGCGCGTCGACGGTGACGGCGGCGAGCAGCACCAGGGCCGTCACCATGTACTGGGTGGCGGCGCTGAGGCCGAGCAGGCCCATGCCGTTGTAGATGGTGGCGATCACCAGGCCGCCCACCACGGCGTGGATCATCTTGCCCCGGCCCCCGAACAGCGACGTGCCCCCGATGACCGCGGCGGCCACCGCGTACAGGACCAGCTGGCCGCCGTCCACGTTGTTCGAGATGGAACCCAGGCGGGAGGCGTAGATGACCCCGGCGATACCGGCGGTCAGGCCGGCCAGGCTGAACGCCGCCAGCCGGATCCGGCCCAGGTTGATGCCGGCCCGGCGGGCCGCCTCGGCGTTGCCGCCGATGGCGTAGATGTAGCGGCCGAAGCGGGTGCGGCCGAGCAGGACCGTCCAGATGGCCAGGACGCCGAGGACGACCAGGACCACCCACGGGACCCCCCGCAGGGCGATCAGCCGGCCCCGGTTGGTGTTGCAGATCGCCACCAGGGCGATCCCGGCCACGGCCGCCAGCAGGATCTTGAGGAGGGTGAGCGCCGGCGGCCCCACCACCAGCCCGGCGGCGCGCCGACGCCGGTCCCTGACGAGCGAGAAGGCCGCGAAGGCCGCCACCGCCACCGCCATGATGATCCACCCGGCGGCCACGCTGAGGTTGCCGTTGACCAGATCGTTGACGATGTTGTTGGTGATGCGGATGGTGCCCCCGCCGTTCTTGCCTCCCCACCGGTCGGCCAGGAAGATCAACAGGCCTTCCAGGCCCAGCAGACCGGCCAGGGTGACCACGAACGACGGGAGCTTCAGGCGGGTGATCAGGGCGCCCTGCACCATGCCGATGGCAGCGGAGGCGGCCAGGCCGGCGATGATGGCGATCCACCACGGGTGGTTGTCAGGGGCGGACGACATCGACACCGTCACCACGGCGCCGATGGCGGCCAGGTAGCCGATCGACAGGTCGATCTCGCCCAGCAGCAGGACGAACACCTCGGCCATGCCGAGCAGGATGAACGTGGAGCCCTGCACCAGCAGGTTGGTGAGGTTCCCGGCCGAGAGGAACACCGAGCTCTGGGTCTGGAAGATGACCACGATGAGGATGAGCCCGGCGATGACCGGCAGCATCCCGCTCTCGCCGTTGCGGACCCTCAGCGCCCACGCCCGGACGTACTCGCCCATGCTGTTGGCGGTGGCCTCCGGCGCGCCGGTCAGGGCGGCCTCCTCGACGACGGCCGTCGCCTGTCGGTTCTCGGTGGTGGACATGTCAGTCAGTTCCCTTTTGGCCGGCTATCCCGGCGTGGTCGTTGTCCGTGCCGCCCCGGCTGCCGGTGGTGATGGCGTGCACCGCCGACTGGGTGTCGAACTCGGAGATGGGCCCCTGGGCCGCCATGCGCCCCAGGTAGAGCACCGCCAGGCGGTCCGCCACCGCGAACACGTCGTTGAGGTTGTGGGAGATGAGCAGGACGGCGATACCCCGGTCCCGCAGCGTGGTGATCAGGTCCAGCACCATGGCTGTCTGGGCCACGCCGAGGGCGGCGGTGGGCTCGTCCATGATCACCAGCCGGGCGTTCTGCATGACCGCCCGGGCCACCGCCACCGCCTGGCGCTGGCCTCCGGAGAGGGAGCCGACCGGCTGGCGGATGGAGCGGACCGTGGTCACCGACAGGTCGCTGAGGGTGCGCTTGGCCGACTCCTCCATGGTGGACTCGTCGAGCAGGCCGCGGTTGACCTGCTCACGGCCGAGGAACATGTTCTCGACGATGTCCAGGTTGTCGCACAGCGCCAGGTCCTGGTACACCGTGGCGATGCCGAGGGCGGAGGCGTCCTTGGGGCCGCGGATGCGCACCGGCTGGCCGTCCCAGGTGACCTTGCCGCCGTCGGCCTCGTGGATGCCGGAGATGGTCTTGATGAGGGTGCTCTTGCCCGCCCCGTTGTCGCCCAGCAGGGCGGTGACCTGTCCGGGGAGCACGTCGAGATCGACGGCGCTCAGCGCCTCGACTGGTCCGAACCTCTTCACCAGGCCCCGGGTCGAGAGCAGCGGGCTGTCGCCGGCGGCCCGGCCCGCATCTGCGGGCCGGGCCGGGACGGCGGGACTGCTACTCACGAACCGGTCCTCATCGTGGATGACGCTGACCGGTGCATGATCAGGAGATGCCGGCCGCGGTGCAGTCGGCGGCGTAGGCGCCGGAGCACAGCTGGGACTTGCTGACCCAGTTGTCGGCGATGACCGTCGAGTTCATGTTCTGCGGGGTGACCCACTCGGGGTTCAGCAGAACCGACTGCACCTGGGTGTGGCTGGTGGTGTCCTGGGTCTGGCCGTTGACCAGGGTCGACGGCGGGGTCTCCTTGGCCCGCAGGTACAGCGCCAGCGCCGCGGCCGCCTGGGCCTCCGCGTAGATCGGCTTGTAGACGGTGCCGCACTGGTAGCCGGACAGGACGTTCTGCAGGCCCACCAACGTAGCGTCCTGGCCGGTCGTGGGGAACGTCTTGGCCTTGACGTGCTGGGTCTGCAGGTACTTGATGATCGGAGCGGAGTTCTCGTCGTTGGGGATCAGGGCGGCGTTGATGCTCGGGTGGGCGGTGAGCGCCTGCTGGAACTCCGTCTCAGCGGTGGGCGGATCCCACGTGCCGGCCGGCTGGGCCACCTGGGTCCAGCCGCCGCCGTTGAACTTGGAGGCCAGCGCCGCCTCGTAGCCCTGGGCGAACAGAGTGGCGTTGTTGTCGGTGGCGGCGCCGCGCATGACGATCACCTGCGGGCTCTTGACCCCCCAGGCGCTGACGCAGCTGATGAGGCCCTGGCCCATGAGGGTCCCGACCTTCACGTTGTCGAAGCTGATGTAGTAGTTGCGGCTGCCGCCGAGGGTGAGGCGGTCGTAGTCGATCACGGCCACGCCGTGGCTCTTGGCGTAGGACTCGATCTGGGCGCCCACACCGGAGTCCAGCGGGTCCACCACCAGCACGCTGGCGCCGGCGCTGATGGCCGACTGGGCGTCGGTCAGCTGGGTGCTGTCGCTGCCCTGGGCGTTCTTGACGCTGAACTGCGAGCTGCTCAGCCCGGCGGTCTGGAACGCCTTGGTCAGGTCCGGGGCGTCGAACTCGGTGTAGCGGGCCGACGACACGGTGTCGGGCAGGATCACGGCGATGCTGCCGGAGCCCTTGGAGGCGACGTCCTTCAACTGGCCCATCGCCGAGAAGTCCCGGGTGAAGGCGGCCGGCGTCAGGCTGCCACCCGACGCGCTCCCGCTGGTCGTCGAGGACGACGACGACCCCGAAGCGGTGGTCGCGCTGGAGCCGCTGGAAACGGTGGTCGGCGACGAGCTGCTGTGGCTGCTGCCGCACGCTCCGGCTACCAGGCCGGCGCTGATGGCGAGCGCCGCGAAGGCGCGCTTGTTGGTCACGGGTTCGTGATCCCCCTTGCTCGAGGGCTGGGTCGGACTCCTCCCACCGCAGCCGTGGGTTGCTGAGCGGAGGTTAAAGTTAGGGCCGTTAACGAGGCGTTAACATTCCGGACACCGCCATAAATTTTCCGTGAAAGGGCCGTTGACCGCGGTAGCCGCTCAATCGGAAGCCAGGCGGTATCCCACCCGGGCCTGGGTGACGATCAGCGGGGGCTCGCCCTCTTTTTCCAGCTTGGCCCGCAGGCGCCGCACATAGACCCGCAGGTACTCCGTCTCGGTCTCGTAACCGCTGCCCCACACCCGGCGCAGCAGATGGGCGTGGCTCAGCACCTTGCCCCGGTTGGCGGCCAGCTCCCGCAGCAGGGCGAACTCGGTCGGGGTCAGGTGGACCGGTTGGCCGTCCCGGGTCACCCGCTGGCCGGCCAGGTCGATCGACACGTCACCCACCCGCAGGGTGGGGCTGGCCGGGGCGGCGGGGTCGGCGCTGCGGGTGCGGCGCAGCGTGGCCGAGATGCGGGCCATCAGCTCCTCGATGCTGAACGGCTTGGTCATGTAGTCGTCGGCGCCCACATTGAGCACCGACACCTTGTCGCGTTCCCCGCCCCGGGCCGACACCACGATCACCCCCACCGTGGACCGCTCCCGGATCAGCCGGCACAGCTCGATCCCGTCCATGTCCGGCAGCATCAGGTCCAGCAGCACGATGTCGGGCTGCTCGGTCTCGAGCAGCTGCAGGGCCCGGGACCCCTCGCTGGAGATGATGGCGTCGAAACCGCGGACCACCAGGTTCGAACGGATCAGGTCCACGATGTTGGGGTCGTCCTCCACCACCAGCACGCTGGTCAGGGACGCGTCGGGGGAGGTGCTCATCCGTCGGCCGGCGCGCCCTTGGCCACCGGCAGAGTTATGACACAGCGGGTGCCGACTTCCGGTCGCTCGATGTCGAAGGACCCGCCGTGGGCGCTGACGATCCCTTGGGCGATCGACAGGCCCAGGCCGGCGCCCCCGGTGCGGCTGCGTCGCTCGGCCCGCCGGCCGAACGGGCTGCCGATCATCTCCGCCGGCAGGCCCGTACCGTCGTCGGTGACGGAGATGCGCACGTAGCCGTCGGGGTCGCAGTCCACCGCCGCCACCACCGTCGTGCCCGGCGGGTTGTGGCGGATGGCGTTGTCGAGGAGGTTGACCAGGAGCTGCTCCAGCCGGTCGTGGTCGGCCCACACCGTCGGCAGGTCGGCCGGCGTGCGCAGGTCCACCAGCCCGGCCGCGGAGGCGGGCAGGCAGGCCCGCGCCGCTTCGAGCACCAGGGCCAGGTCGCACCAGTCCGGGTGCAGGCGCAGGATGCCGGTGTCGATGGCCGAGAAGTCCAGCAGGTCGTCGACCAACCGGCCCAGCCGGGACGACTCGTCGGCGATGGTGGAGAGGAACCGCTGCCGGGACCCGTCGTCCCAGTCCACGTCAGGCTGCATCAGGCTCGACGCGTACCCGCGTATGGCGGTCAGCGGGGTGCGCAGCTCGTGGGACAGGAACGACAGGAACTGGCGCTGGCGCTCCTGGGAGGTGCGCAGGGCCACGGCCTCCCGCTGGGCCCGCTCCGACGCCTCCCGCTCCAGGGCCAGGCGCAGGGAGTTGGCCGCGTCCTCGATCAGCAGCCGGTGCGACGGCGACTCGGCGTCGTCGGTCCAGGTCACCAGCAGCACGGCCGGGCCGTCGGGGGCCGGGAACTCCACCCCCACCCGCCAGGCGGAGCCGCCGGGGTCCCGGCTCGGCTCCAGGGTGGCCCGGCCGCCGGCGCCCCGGACGGCCCGGACCACCCGGGCCAGGTCGGGGGAGGGGAAGCCGGTGCCCGACCAGGCCAGCACCCGCAGCGGCTGCTCCGGGGTCCCGTCGGTGGCGCCGCCGGGGCCCGGCCCGGCTTCGTCGCCGGTTCCGGGCGGCGGGGAGGTCAGCAACGCCACCTCCTCGGCGTTGAGCCCCCGGCGCAGGGCGTCGAGGGCCACGCTCAGCCCGGCCTCGATGGGTACCGGCCCGGCCAGTGTCTCCAGGACCTCCCGGATGGTCTCCAGCACCCGGTTGCGGGTGGTCAGCTCCCCGAGCAGGCGGTCCCGTTCGAGGGCCCCGGCCACGTAGCCGGAGTACACGTTGGCCAGCGACAGCTGGTCCCTGGTCGGGGCGCCGGTCTCCCGGGACAGGACGGTCATCACCCCGGCGGTGCCGGCCCCGCTCAGCGGGACGGTCCAGGCGCTGCGCACCCCGCCGTTGCGGGCCTGGCGGCCGAAGCGGGCCCACCCCGGCGCCGCCCTCACATCCTCCACCACTATCTCCCGGCCGGCGCTGAACGCCCGGCCGATCTGGCCCCCACCCGCCCCCAGCGGCAGGGCCCCCCAGGCCCGGGCCAGCTCCGAGGTGAGCCCGGCGGCGCCGGCCAGGCGCAGCACCGAACCGTCCCGTTCGTGGACGCACACCGCCGCCTCGCCCAGGGCGGCCCGCAGCGCCGACAGGATCAGCGACAGGCTGGACGACGGCTCGGCGGACGCCAGCTGGCCGGCCAGCGAGTCCAGGCGGCTGAGCTGGCTGCGGGCGGACCCGTCGGGCGGCTGGCCCGACAGCAGCCCGGCCACCTCGTCGGGGTGGGACTCCTCGGGCCGCACCTGGCCCACCACCCGGCCCTTGCGCATGATGACGATCCGGTCGGCCAGCCGGAACATCTGCTCCACGTCGTGGGACACCAGAAGTACGGCGGTGCCCTGCACCGGGAGCTTGGCGGCCAGCTCCTCCACCTGGGCCGACTCGTGGACCCCCAGCGCGGCGGTGGGCTCGTCGAGTATCAGCACATCCGGGTGGTCCCGCATGGCCCGGGCCACGGCCACCAGCTGGCGCTGACCGCCGGACAGGTGCCCCACCGGGGTGCCGAGGCTGGGCAGGTTGATCCCGAGCTGTTCCAGCAGCTGACGGGCCTGGCGGTAGAACCGGCCGGACGCGAACAGCGACCGGCGCGACTCCCCGCCCAGCAGCAGGTTGGCCGCGATGTCGAGATTGTCGCAGAGCGCCAGGTCCTGCCACACGACGGCCAGGCCCCGCCGGCGGGCGGCCACCGCGTCGGAGTCCACCCGGGCCCGGCCGACCGTGACCGTCCCGGTGTCGGGGCGGACGTCGCCGGCCAGGCAGCGCACCAGGGTGGACTTGCCGGCCCCGTTCTCGCCGGCCAGGGCCACGATCTCGCCCGGGAAGACGTCCAGGTCCACCCCGTCCAGGGCCCGGACCACCCCGAAGTGGACGGCCAGGCCGCGGGCCGACAGGATCGGCCCGCCCGGGCCGATCCCGTCCGGGCGGGTGTCCATGGTGGCTACGGCCATCGCCGCATTATCCCCTCCGTCCGGCCGGGCGCGCCGGGCGGCCTAGGCCCGGTGGCCGCGCATGTCGGCGTTGGGAGCGGCCCGCGACACCAGGTCGCCCACCACCTCGCCCAGCTCGGCCGGGTCCCAGCGACCGTTCTTGTCGGCCGTGGGCCCCTCCACCCAGCCCTCGGCCACGCTCAGGTGACCGCCGGCCACGTTGAACACCCGCCCGGTCACCGACGCCGACTCGGGGCTGCCCAGCCACACCACGATGGGGCTGATGTTGTCCGGGGCCAGCGGGTTGAACGCCCCTTCGGGGATGTCGGCGGCCCGCTGCCCCATACCCAGGTTCTCGGTCATGCGGGTGAGGGCGGCCGGGGCGATGGCGTTGACGGTCACCCCGTAGCGGCCCACCTCCATGGCGGCGATCACCGTGAAGGCGGCGATACCGGCCTTGGCCGCCCCGTAGTTGGTCTGGCCCACGTTGCCGTAGATCCCGGAGGGGGAGGTGGTGTTGATGATCCTGGCGTCGTTGGTCCCGCCCGCCTTGGCCCGCTCCCGCCAGTAGTGCAGGGCGGCGGAGCTGGGGGCGAACGTGCCGCGCAGGTGGACCCGGATGACCGCGTCCCACTCGTCGACGGTCATGTTGACGAGCATGCGGTCCCGCAGGATGCCGGCGTTGTTGACCAGCACGTCCAGGCCGCCGAAGGCGTCGATGGCGGTGCGCACCAGCCGCTCCGCCCCCTCCGGGTCGGACACGTCGTCGCCGTTGGCGACCGCCTGGCCGCCCATGGCCCGGATCTCGTCGACCACCTCGCCGGCCGGCCCGGTGGAGCTGCCGGTCCCGTCGACCTCGCCCCCCAGGTCGTTGACCACCACCCGGGCCCCCTGGCGGGCGAACTCGATGGCGTGCTCGCGCCCGATGCCCCGCCCGGCGCCCGTGATCACGACCACCCTGTCCTCGCAGATACCGACCATCGGTCCTCCTCCCCCGGGGCGCCCCCATCCGGCGCCCGATCAACGTGTCCCGACACTCTGCCCCATCCGGCGGCCGCCCGCTCGGACCGGCCGTTGCCGCGCCGGCGTCCCATCCAACCGGTACCGTGGATCGGGCGATGGCGATGGATCTGTTCAGTTGGGCCGCGGGCGAGCCGCCCGCCGG
>DASSZD010000007.1:0-51694 GCA_035702985.1 Acidimicrobiales bacterium | reverse complement strand
CCGGTGCGCTCACCGCGCACGGCGGCCACCCCGACGATGGCCCAGTCCTGGGCCCGCCGGTTGAACTTCTGGAATGACCAGCCCGCCCCGGTGGCCTTGGGGACGCTGATCTCGGTGAGGATCTCGTCGGGGCGCAGCGCCGTCTCCAGGAACCCCTGGAAGAACTCCGACGCCTCGATGGTCCGCTCCCCCGACGGCCCCACCGCCTTGAAGGTGGCCCCCATGGCCAGGCAGGCGGCCGGCAGGTCGGAGGCCGGGTCGCCGTGGGCGATGGACCCTCCGAAGGTGCCCCGGTGGCGCACCTGGGGGTCGCCGACCTGGCCGGCCACGTGGGACAGCAGCGGGGCGTGGCGGCGCAGCGTCTCGTTGATCTCCACGTCGCGGTGGCGGGTCAGGGCGCCGATCACCACCCGGTCGCCGTCCTCCCGCACGAACGACAGGTCCGCCAGCCGCCCGATGTCGACCAGCATGGCCGGGGCGGCCAGGCGGAGCTTCATGAGGGGCAGCAGGGAGTGCCCCCCGGCCAGCAGCTTGGCGTCGTCACCCCCGTCGGACAGGAGCGACAGGGCCTCGTCCAGGGTCGAGGCCCGCTTGTACTCGAATGCTGCGGGGATCACTTGCCACTCTCCATTTGCTCTGCCTCCTTGATGGTCTGCCAGATCCGCTGCGGGGTGGCTGGCATCTCGATGTTGGTGACCCCGTAGGGTTTGAGGGCGTCGACCACGGCGTTGATCACCGCCGGGGCGGCGCCGATGGTGCCGGCCTCCCCGACGCCCTTGACCCCCATGGGGTTGGACGGGCTGGGCGTGACGGTCGTGTCGGTCTCGAAGCTGGGTACCTCGGCGGCGGAGGGCACCAGGTAGTCCATGAGGCTGGCCGACACCAGGTTCCCCTCGTGGTCGTACACCGCTTCCTCCCACAGGGCCTGGGCCGCGCCCTGCACGATGCCGCCGTGTACCTGGCCCTCCACGATGAGCGGGTTGATCTGGTTGCCGCAGTCGTCGACGGCGGCGTAGCGCAGCAGCCTGACCCCGCCGGTCTCGGTGTCCACCTCCACCACGGCCAGGTGGGTGCCGAACGGGAACGTGAAGTTGGTCGGGTCGAAGTGGCTGGAGGCCTCCAGGTTGGGCTCCAGCCCGTCGGGCAGGTTGTGGGCCGTGAACGCCTCGAAGGCCACCGCGGCCAGCGGCATGGCCCGGTCCGGGGACCCTTTGACCGAGAACTGGCTGCCGGCGAACTCCAGGTCGTCCTCGGCCGCTTCGAGCTGGTGGGCGGCGATCTTCTTGGCCTTGTCGATCACCCGCTCGGTGGCCAGGTAGACGGCGGTGCCGCCCACGGCCAGGGAACGGGACCCGTAGGTGTCCAGACCGTACGGCGCCACCGCGGTGTCGGAGTGCAGCACGTCCACGTCGTCGGGACTGACACCCAGCCGGTCGGCGACGATCATGGACCAGGACGTCTCGTGGCCCTGCCCGTGCGGGGAGGTGCCGGTCACCACCTGCACCTTGCCGGTGGGCAGGATGCGGACCGTGGCCGCCTCCCAGCCGCCGGCGGTGTAGTTGAGCGAGGCCAGCACCCGGCTGGGGGCCAGGCCGCACATCTCGAAATACGACGACAGCCCGAGGCCGATCTGGCGGGTGTCGCCGGACTGGCGGCGCCGCTCCTGCTCGGCCCGCAGCTCCTGGTAGCCGGCCATGTCCAGGCACCGGTCCAGGGCCCCCTCGTAGTTCCCGCTGTCGTAGACCAGTCCGGCCACCGAGTTGTACGGGAATTTGTCCGGGGCAATGAAGTTGCGCCGGCGGATCTCGGCCGGGTCCACACCCATCTCGGCGGCCAGGGCGTCCATGGTCCGCTCGATGGCGTAGGTGGCCTCCGGCCGCCCGGCGCCCCGGTAGGCGTCGGTGGGCGTCTTGTTGGTGAACACCGCCGTGCAGGAGAAGTCGTAGGCCGGCACGTCGTAGACGCCGGTGTAGAGGAACGCCCCGAGCAGCGGTACCCCGGGGGTGACCAACTGGAGGTACGCCCCCATGTCGGCCAGCAGCCGGACCCGGACGGCGGTGACCCGGCCGTCGGCGTCGGCGGCCAGCTCGATGTGCTGGACCTGACCCCGCCCCTGGATGGTGGCCGAGGAGTGCTCGGTCCGCTTCTCCACCCAGCGGACCGGCTGGCGCAGCTTGCGGGCCAGGGCCAGGGCCAGTACCTCCTCGGCGTAGACGTTGAGCTTGCAGCCGAAGCCTCCGCCCACCGCCGGGGCCACCACCCGCAGGTTGGTCTCCGGCACCCCGGACGTGAGGGCCAGCATCACCTTGAGGATGTGGGGGATCTGGGTGGCGGAGTACACGGTGAAGTGACCGCCGAACGGCTGCGGCACCACCAGCACCCCGCGGGGTTCCATCGGCGAGGGGATGAGCCGCTGCTGCACGTAACGGCAGGAGACGGTGTGGGCGGCCTCCGAGAAGGCCCGGTCCACCGCCTCCCGGTCCGGGCTCAGCTCCCAGGTGTAGCTCTTGTTGGTGCCGAGATCCTCGTGGATGACCACCCGGTCCGAAGCGGCGTCCTCGATGTCGACCACGACCGGCAGCGGGTCGTAGTCGACGACCACCGCCTCGGCCGCGTCGGTGGCCTCGTACTCGCTGCGGGCCAGGACCACCGCCACCCCGTCGCCGGCGTAGTTGACGGTGCCGACGGCCAGCGGCAGGTGCGCCGGCGCCTTCATGTCGGGGGTGACCGGCCACCCGCACGGTAGCGGGCCGGCCCACTCCGCCTGCAGGTCCTCGCCGGTGAACACCGCCACCACGCCCGGCATGGAGCGGGCCGCCTCCACGTCGATGGAGGTGATGCGGGCGTGCGCCATCGGTGAACGCACCACCGCTGCGTGCAGAGCACCCGGTACCGCCAGGTCGGCGATGTAGCGGGCCTCCCCGGTCAGCAGGGCCGGGTCCTCCCGGCGGCGCATCCGCTGGCCGATGACCCCTCCCCCCGCCGCACCGGCCGAGCCGGGGGCGGCCTCGACCGCGGTCACGGCGCGCTCACCGGCGCCGCGGCCGAACCCGAGGATGCGGCGTGCAGGACCGCCTGCACGATGTTGTGGTAGCCGGTGCAGCGGCAGAGGTTGCCCTCCAGGCCCTCCCGGACCTCCGCCTCGGTCGGGTTGGGATGCTCGTCCAGCAGCGACACCGCCGCCATCACCATGCCCGGGGTGCAGTAGCCGCACTGCAGGGCGTGCTTCTCCCGGAACGCCTCCTGCATCGGGTGCAGGCTGCCGTCGGAAGCCAGACCTTCGATGGTGGTGATCTCGGCCCCGTCGGCCTGGGCGGCCAGCATGGTGCACGACTTGACCGACTCGCCTCCGACCAGGACGGTGCACGCCCCGCAGGACGAGGTGTCGCAGCCGATGTTGGTGCCGGTCAACCCGACGACGTCCCGCAGGTAGTGCACGAGGAGGAGCCGCGGCTCGATCTCGTGCTCCTGTCTGGCGCCATTGACGGTCATGGATACCTTCATGGAAGAAAGGTCCCCCTTCTATCTCTTGATCGTGAGTTGCCTGCGGGTACTGCTCAGAACCTCAGCTGCCGAGCGCCTCCCACACCCGCTGGGGCGTGGTCGGCATGTCTATGTGTCGAACTCCGAGGTGGGACAGGGCGTCGATCACGGCGCTCTGCACCGCCGGTGTCGAACCTATCGTGCCTGACTCGCCTATGCCCTTGGCGCCGAGCAGGTTGTACGGGGTGGGTGTCTCCATCGAGATCAGTTCGAAACTGGGCAGCTCGGTGGCCGAGATCATGGCGTAGTCCGCCAGGTTGGAGGTCACCGGGTTGCCGTCCTCGTCGTAGCGGACCTCCTCCAGCAGGGCCTGGGCCGCGCCCTGAGCCAGGCCGCCGTGGCGCTGGCCTTCGGCCAGCAGCGGGTTGAGGATGGTGCCGGCGTCGTCCACCGCCACCAGCCGGGTGAGGCGGACCTCCCCGGTCTCGGTGTCCACCTCGGCCACCGCCACGTGGGCGCCGAAGGGGAAGGTGGGGCCGGGGGGCGCCGAGCTGTGCTCGACCTTGAGCCCGCCGGCGTCGCTGGCCTCGAGCAGCTCGTCCCAGGACCTGCCGACGGCCGGGGTGCCGGCCACGTGGAACCGGCCGCCGGGCTTGTCGAGCACCACGTCGTCCACGCTGGCCTCGAGCAGGTCGGCGGCCAGCTTGCGGGCCTGGTCCACCAGGGTCAGGGACGCCTCGTGCACGGCCACCCCGGCGGACTGCAGCGAGCGGGACCCGAACGTGCCGCCCCCCTTGGGTACCAGGTCGGTGTCGTTGGCGATGACCTCGATGTCGTCCATGGGGATGCCGAGCTGCTCCGAGGCGATCATCGACCAGGCGGTGACGTGGCCCTGCCCGTGCGGGGAGCTGCCGGTGTAGACGCGGGCCTTGCCGCCGGGGCGGATCTCCACGGCGGCGAAGTCGCCGGTGTCGCCGGCCCCGTTGGTGATCTCCACGTAGGTGGAGACCCCGATGCCGATCTGGCGGGGACCGCCGGCCTGGCGCCGCCGCTCCTGCTCGGCCCGCAACTCCTGGTAGCCGGCGGCTTCGAGGAGTGTGTCCAGGGCCCGCACGTAGTCGCCTATGTCGTAGGTGGCCCCGGTGGGGGTGGTGTGCGGGAAGGAGTCGGCGCTGATCAGGTTGCGCCGGCGCACCTCGGCCGGGTCCATGCCGATCTCGGCGGCGAACAGGTCCATGGCCCGCTCCACGGCCGCGGTGGCCTCGGGCCGGCCGGCCCCGCGGTAGGCCACCTTGGGGGTGGTGTTGGTCACCACCCCGACCGAGGACGCCACCACCTTGGCGATGTCGTAGGTGCCGGGGGCCATCATGGCGGTGAGGAAGGGCAGGATGGTGCCGATGGCGGGGTAGGCGCCGGCGTCCTGGATGATGTCCAGCCGGTAGGCCAGCACCCTGCCGTCGCGGTTGCCGCCGATGGTGACCGTCTGGATCTGGCCCCGGCCGTGGCCCAGGGCCAGCATGCTCTCCGAGCGGGTCTCGGTCCAGCGCACCGGCCGCCCGGCCGCCCGGGCCAGCCACGGCAGCATGGTCTCCTCGGTGTACAGCCCGATCTTGGCCCCGAACCCGCCGCCGACGTCGGGGGCGATCACCCTGACCTGCTCGGCGGTCAGGCCGTACGCCGCGCACAGGGCGTCGCGCACGGCCTGGGGGTGCTGGACCGACGCCCACTGCGTGAGCCGGCCGTCGTCGCCCCACGACGCCAGGCCGGCCCGGACCTCGAGCGGGCACGGGGCCAGGCGCTGGTTGACCAGGCGGCGGCTCACCACCACCTCGCAGTCGGCGAAGAACTCGGGGTCCTCCGGGGCCCTGAGATCGGCGGCCACGTTGGTGCCCATCTCGGGGAACAGCAGGGTCGTGTTCTCCAGAGAGGCCTCCGCGTCGACGACGGCGGGCAGCGGGTCGTAGTCGATGAACACGGCCTCCGCCGCGTCCTCCCCCTGGTAGCGCTCCTCGGTGAGGACCACCGCCACCGGCTCGCCCACGAAACGGACCGTGTCGCGGGCCAGCATGGGCCGGGCCATCCCCTCCGGCAGCATCGGCATGGGCGGGGGTACCGGGCCCAGGTCGACGTCGGAGGCGGTGTACACGGCCACGACACCCGGCCGGCTCCGGGCCTCGTCGGTGTCGATCGAGACGATGCGGGCGTGGGCCATGGTGGAGCGCACGAATGTCGCCCACAGGGCCCCCTCCCCCGCCAGATCGTCGACGTAGACGCCGCCGGTGGTCAAGAACTTGGGGTCTTCCCGCCGGAGGACCCGGTTTCCGAGGATGCTCACCCGACCGACAATATGTGCTGGCCCCGGCGTCTGCTGGATTGGTGTGCCAGGGGCCTAGCCGGCGGCCGGCGGGACCGTGGTGGTCGAGGTGGGTACCGGCGGGAGGAGGATCCCGTAGGCCTGGTCCCCGGGTTTGACCAGCCCGTACTGCTGGCGGGCGATCTGGGCCACGTAGGCCGGGTTCTGCAGCTGGGCGGCCTGGCGGGACAGGGCGGCGTTCTCGGCGTTGAGCACGGCCAGCTTGTGCCCGGCCCGGGACATGGCCTGCCCCTGCTGCAGCCACGTCCGGCCGGGCAGCACGAACAGGAACACCAGGGCGCCCAGGCCCACCATCACCAGGAGGATCCTGACGGCCCGCCTCATCGGCGGGTCCCGACCGGGGCGAACGCGGCGCGTCCCGGGTAGCGGGCGGCGTCGCCGAGGCCGTGCTCGATGCGCAGCAGCTGGTTGTACTTGGCCACCCGGTCGGACCGGGCCGGGGCGCCGGTCTTGATCTGGCCGCAGTTGGTGGCCACGGCCAGGTCGGCGATGGTGGTGTCCTCGGTCTCGCCGGAGCGGTGCGACATGACCGAGGTGTAGGAGGCCCGGGTGGCCCGGGCCACGGTGTCGAGGGTCTCCGACAGCGTGCCGATCTGGTTGACCTTGATCAGGATGGAGTTGGCCACGCCGGAGTCCACCCCCCGGGCCAGGCGTTCCTCGTTGGTGACGAAGATGTCGTCACCGACCAGCTGGACCCGGCCGCCCAGGCTGCGGGTGAGGCCGGCCCATCCGTCCCAGTCGTCCTCGGCCATCCCGTCCTCGACGGAGATGATCGGGTAGCGATCGACCAGGTCGGCGAGGTATCCGGCGAACTCGTCGGCGGTCAGGGCCCGGTTCTCCCCGGCCAGCTGGTAGGCGCCGTCCCGGTAGAACTCCGAGGCCGCCGCGTCGAGGGCGATGGCCACCTCTTCGCCCGGGGTCCGGCCGGCCTTCTCGATGGCCTCGACCAGCACCTTGACCGCCTCCTCGTTGGACGGGAGGTCGGGCGCGAAGCCTCCCTCGTCGCCGATGGCGGTGGACAGGCCCCGCTCGTGCAGCACCTTGCGCAGCACGTGGTAGGTCTCGGCCCCCCACCGGAGGGCCTCGGCGAAGCTGGGCGCCCCGACCGGGACGATCATGAACTCCTGGAGATCGACGTTGTTGTCGGCGTGGGCCCCGCCGTTGAGCACGTTCATCATGGGGACCGGCAGCAGATGGGCGCCGGTCCCGCCCACGTAGCGGTAGAGGGGCAGGCCCAGCTCGTCGGCGGCGGCCCGGGCCACGGCCAGGGAGACACCCAGGATGGCGTTGGCCCCCAGGCGCCCCTTGTTGGGGGAACCGTCCAGGTCCACCAGGGCGGCGTCGAGGCCGCGCTGGTCCAGGGCCTCGAGGCCGGCCACCGCCCGGGCGATCTCGGTGTTGACGTGCCCGACGGCCTCCTGCACCCCTTTGCCGGCGTAGCGGTCGCCCCCGTCGCGCAGCTCCACGGCCTCGTGCGAGCCGGTGGAGGCGCCCGAAGGCACGGCGGCCCTTCCGGTGGCGCCCGACTCGAGAAGTACCTCGACCTCGACCGTGGGGTTCCCTCTCGAGTCGAGGATCTCCCGCCCGATCAGTTGCTCGATATCGCTCATGGGGCCCGTGTTGCTCCTGTGACTGGTGTGAATAGAACGGTACTCCCTGGCGGCCGGCGCCGGGGGTATGCGTCGCTCCAGTCGACCGGCCGGACCCGGTCCTTCAGCGGCCCTCCGAGGCCTTGACCTCGTCCCACAGGGAGTCGTCCACGGCCGTCCCCCGGGCCCCGGCCAGGGCCTCCATGGCCATGAACCGGGCCCGGAACTTCTGCGCCGCCGCCCGCAGCGAGGATTCCGGGTCGATACCGAGATGGCGGGCCACGTTGACCATGGAGAACAGCACGTCGCCCAGCTCCTCGTTGACCGCCTGGTCGGCCGCCGCGGGGTCGGCCAGGGCGGCGCGCAGCTCGGCCAGCTCCTCGTCGATCTTGGCCCACGCACCGGCGGCGTTTTTCCAGTCGAAACCGACCGACGCCGCCTTGGACTGCATCTTGTAGGCGTAGAGCAGGGACGGCAGATGGCCGGGGACGCCCTCCATCACGCTGCGTCGCCCCTTCTCGGCCCGCTTCTGCTCCTCCCAGTTGGGCACCGGGTGGCCGGGGGGCCCGAACACGTGGGGGTGGCGGTCCACCAGCTTGTCGTGGATGCCCCGCGCCACGTCGGCCAGCTCGAACTGGCCGGCTTCGGCGGCCAGCGCGGCGTGGAAGCCGATCTGGAACAGCAGGTCCCCCAGCTCCTCCTCCAGGTGGGCGTACCCCTCGGCGTCGTCGGGTCCGGCCAGGCCGTCGATGGCGTCGAGGACCTCGTAGGTCTCCTCGATCAGGTGGCGGGTCAGGGTCTGGTGGGTCTGGCTGCGGTCCCACGGGCACTCGGCCCGCAGGGTGCGGACCAGCTCCACGAAGCTCACCATCTCGGCGGCGACCGGGGCGGCCAGCCGGGGTATCCACACACACGTCAGGTGGTCCGGCTCGAACGAGCGGTCCAGCTCGGCCCACGCCACCTCGAACACGGCCTCGGCGGGCAGGCCCAGCCGCTGCATGACCATCACCGGCGGCCCCTCGTCGAGGGCCAGCTTGATGTCGGACAGCACCAGCCTGGTGTCGCACTGGCCCACCAGGAACGGGCCCGGCTGGCCGGCCGCCCGGGCCCCGAACACGTGGCCGTCCACCAGCCTGACGCCCGCCTCCACCGGGTCGATCCCGAGCCGGTCCCAGGCCAGGTCCACGAACGACAGCGACGGCACCGTGACCACCTCCACCCGGGGGTCGGCCCGCAGCAGCTCCACGGTCCGCTCGGCCACGAGCGGCGAGCCGGGGACGGCGTAGACCACCTCCCCCTCCGAAGCGGCCGCCTCGGCCAGGGCGTCGACGATGCCGGCGTAGACGGCTCCGATACTGGCCGACCGGTCGTACAGCTCGTCGAAGGAGCGGGCCGGCTGGGCCAGGTGGGCGCTCGGATGGCGGGCGGTGCGGATGAAGCGGGTCGACGCCGACCCGATGGCGTCGCGGGCGGCGGCGCTGACCAGTCGGGGGTCGCCCGGGCCGAGACCGACCACGACGACCCGGCCGGTCACGGCTTGGCCAGCTGCGGGGTGGTGATGCGCCCGCCGGACCAGGTTCCGTAGGCGGGGTTGACCTGGACGTGCGCCGAGTCGATCAGCTTTGTCACCGCCGCTGGCACTTTGGAGGCGGTGGCCACCGACAGCACCCGCTGCACCCCGGGGCTGAAGCCGGGGGTCTGGCGGCTGGCCAGCTGCACGACCTGGTAACCGAACGAGGTGTGGATCGGCTGGGAGACCTGCCCCACCGACAGCTTCTGCACGGCCGCCTGGAGGCTCTTGGGCTGGTTCTCGAAATCGGACTGGCTGTAGCAGACCTTGGCACCGCGGAGGTTGCCGGCGGCCGACATCTGCTGGGCCGCGCTCTGATCGAACGCCGACGCCTCCACCAGGCAGATCTGGGAGAAAAGGTAGGGCTGGATCTGCGAGTAGGCGCTCTTCAAGGTGGCCGTGTCGCTGGACACCGGGGTCAGAGGCGCCTGCTCGGCCAGCTGGTCAACCAGGAACTGGCGCAGTGACGGCGAGAACTCGCTCCAGTAGTTGCCCCGCAGGAACTCGTTGACGGCCCGGGAGGCCACCGTCTCGTCGGCGGTGGGCAGGTTGTGGGTGGCCGTCAGGTGCTGGCGGATGACCGTGACCTGGATCAGGTTGTCCAGGATGTCGGCCACGAAGGTGGAGCTGTAGGTCCCCTGGCCTCCGGTGCCGGCCACGGTGGTGCCGGCGCCGCCGTTCTGCTGGGCGTTGGCCGAGTCGAAGCTGGCCACCCAGGTCCGGTTGGACGACCACTGCTTCAGCTGCTGGTTGAGCGACAGCTGGCTGATGGTCTCGCCGTTGACGTTGGCCGCGTAGGGGGACGCGTCGCAGGCGGACAGGGTGAGCGATCCGGCGGCCAGGGCGCCGACCACCGCGAGGGAACCGAGAAGACGTTTCACGACGCCGCAGATGCTACCGGGGGGGCCAGCTCCCCCAGCAAAACGGCCAGGTGCTCGGCCGGGTCGGTGCTCCGGGGCAGGTTGAGCACCAGCTGGCCGATGTCCTCCTTGTACACGGCCTTGGGGGCGATCCGGCCCAGGCGGACCCTCTGGCTGGTCTTGAGCTGCAGCGGCGACAGGCGGGCGGTGTAGCCGCCGCCGCCCAGGCCGGCGGCGGTGGTCACCACGGCCACCTCCCGGATGCCCAGCCGGGCGCACTCGGCCCGCAGGTGGGCGATGCGCAGCAGGGCCCGGGCCGGGTCCGGCAACGGTCCGTAGCGGTCCAGCCACTCCGACTCGATGTCGTCCACCTCGGCGTGGGTGGTGACCGTCGCCAGCCGGCGGTACGCCTCCAGCCGTAGATCCTCCCGGGCCACGTAGTCGGCCGGCAGGTTGGCGGTGACCGGCAGGTCCAGCTTGATCTCGGCCGGCTCCCGGGGCGTCTCGCCTTTCAGCTCGGCCACCGCCTCCGACACCATCTGCACGTACAGGTCGTAGCCGACGGCGGCGATGTGACCGGACTGGTTCCCCCCGAGCAGGTTGCCGGCGCCCCGGATCTCGAGGTCCCGCATGGCGATCTTGAAGCCCGACCCCAGCTCGGTGTGCTCGCCGATGGTGCGCAGCCGCTCGTAGGCCTCCTCGGACAGGACCTGGTCCGGGGGGAACAGCAGGTAGGCGTAGGCCCGCTGGCCGGCCCGGCCGACCCGGCCCCGCAGCTGGTGCAGCTGACCCAGCCCCAGCCGCTCGGCCCGGTCCACCACCAGGGTGTTGACAGTCGGCATGTCGATGCCGGACTCGATGATGGTGGTGCAGACCAGTACGTCGAACTTCCCCTCCCAGAACTCCAGCACGATTTTCTCCAGCGCGCCCTCGTCCATCTGGCCGTGGGCGATGCCGATGCGGGCTTCGGGCACCAGCGCCCGCAGTTCGGCGGCGACCTTCTCTATGTCCGCCACCCGGTTGTGGACGTAGAACACCTGGCCCTCGCGCAGCAGCTCCCGGCGGATGGCCTCGGCCACGGCCCGGTCGTCGTGCTCGCCCACGTAGGTGAGGATGGGCTGGCGGTCCGCCGGCGGGGTGTGCAGCAGGGTCAGGTCCCGGATTCCGGTCAGGCTCATCTCCAGCGTTCGGGGGATGGGCGTGGCGGTCAGGGTCAGCACGTCGACGTCGGTGCGCAGCTGCTTGATGGCCTCCTTGTGGGTGACCCCGAAGCGCTGCTCCTCGTCCACCACCAGCAGGCCCAGCTTCTTGAAGCTGATCTCCTTGGACAGCAGCCGGTGGGTGCCGATCACCACGTCCACGGAGCCGTCGGCCAGGCCGTCGACGACCTCTTTGGACTGGGCCGGGGTGAGGAACCGGCTCAGCATCTCCACCCGGATCGGGTACCCGGCGAAGCGGTCGCTGAAGGTCTGGAAGTGCTGGGAGGCCAGCAGCGTGGTGGGCACCAGCACCGCCACCTGCAGGCCGTCCTGGGCCGCCTTGAAGGCGGCCCGGATGGCCACCTCGGTCTTGCCGAAACCGACGTCGCCGCACACCAGCCGGTCCATGGGGCTGGGCCGCTCCATGTCGGCCTTGACCTCCTCGATGGCCTTCAGCTGGTCGGGGGTCTCGTTGTAGGGGAACGACTCCTCGACCTCGTGCTGCCAGGGCGTGTCCGGGCCGAACGCGTGCCCGGGCGAGTTGACCCGCTTCTGGTAGAGCACCACCAGCTCCTGGGCGATCTCCCGCACCGCGGAGCGCACCCGGGACTTGGCCTTCGGCCAGTCGGACCCGTTGAGCCGGTTCAGGCTGGGGCTCTCCCCCCCGGTGTAGGGGCGCAGCAGGTCCACCTGGTCCGACGGGACGTACAGCTTGTCGCCGCCTTTGTACTCCAGCACCAGGTAGTCCCGTTCGACCCCCCCGATGGAGCGGCGCACCATGCCGCCGAAGCGGCCCACCCCGTGCTGGTGGTGGACCACGAACGCGCCGGACTTGAGGTCGTCGAAGTAGGTCTCGGAGTTGCGGGCCCGGGGCCGGGGCCGGCGGTGGGCCCGGCGGCGGCCGGTCAGGTCACCCTCGGCCAGGACGGCCAGCTTGAGGGCCGGGTACAGGAACCCCCGCTCCAGGGGCTGGACCACCACGTGGACCCCGGCGCTGACCAGCCGGGACGGGTCCTCGTGGTAGCTGGCCGGCACCCGGTGGTCGTTGAGCAGGCCGGCCAGGCGGGCGGCGCTGCCCCGGCCCTCGGCGCACACCACGATGCGGTAACCCTCGGACTGCAGGCCACGCAGCTGGCCCATGAGCCGGTCGCCGTCGCCGACCACCGGATCCCAGCCGGTGGCCGCCACCACCTCCGTGCCGGGACCCTCGGGCGCCGCCGTCACCGTCCACGCCGCCGCCTCGGTGCGGGCCAGCAGCCGGTCGAAGGGCAGGTGCAGGCGGGGGAACTCCTCCCCGCCGGCGCCCCAGGTGGTGGCCAGGGTGGAGGCCAGCGCCGCCTCCTCGTCCAGCAGCTCCGAGGCCCGGTCGCGCATACGGCGGGGTTCCACCAGCAGCACCAGGGCGCCGGCGGGGAGCAGGTCGACCAGCAGGTGCTCGTCGTCGGTCAGCCACGGCAGCCAGGACTCCATGCCGTCGAAGACCAGCCCCTCGGCCAGCCGCTCCCACTGGTCGCGGGCCCACGGGGCGGTGGCCACCAGGTTGCGGGCCCGCTCCCGGACCTCCTCGGTGGGCCGCAGCTCCCGGCAGCCGAACAGTTCGGCGCAGGCCACGTCGTCGGTGGAGCGCTGGTCCCCGACGGAGAACTCGCTCAGGCGGTCCACCTCGTCGCCCCACAGGTCGATGCGGACCGGCACGTCGGCGGTGGCCCCGAAGACGTCCACGATGGAGCCCCGCACCGCGATCTCCCCCCGGTGCTCCACCTGGTACTCCCGCCGGTAGCCCATGCCCACCAGGCGGGCGACCAGCTGCTCGGGGTCGACCTGGTCGCCCTTGGCGACCACCACCGGGTCGGTGTCCTCCACATGGGGTCCGAGCCGTTGCAGCAGGGAGCGGACCGGGGCGACCAGCACCTTCGGGATGCGCTCGGGGTGGCCGAGGGTCCCGCAGCGCAGCCTCCACATGGTGCGCAGCCTCCGGCCCATGGTCTCGATGCTGGGGCTGACCCGCTCGAAGGGGAGGGTCTCCCACGCCGGGCACACGTCGACCTCGTCGGGACCGAGGAAGGCGGTCAGGTCGTGGGCCAGCCGCTCGGCCTCGGCGTTGGTCGGCACCGCCACCACGGTGGGGTGACGGCGCGAGGCCTGGGCGATGCCGGCCACGGCGAAGGCCCGGGCCGGCTCGGGGACGGCCACGACCACGCTGCGCAGGTCGGCCAGCCCGGTGAAGGTACGGTCGTTTCGGAGCAGGGGGAGCAGCGGGGCCAGTGCGCCCCCCGCCGGGGCGCGCCGGTCCGGCTCTGGATCATTCACGGCGTCCATTGAACCGGTTCTGGGCCACGGACAGGCCGTCGGTGAGGATGCACTCCACTGCGTCGGCGGCCACCTCCACGCTGACCTCGAGCTCCTCGCGGGTCTTCTTGGACGGGGCCCGCAGCACGTGGTCGGCGCCGTGCTCCTTGCCGCCGGGCGGCTTGCCGATGCCGATCCGCACCCGGCTGAAACCGTCGGAGTGCAGGTGAGCCTTGATCGAGCGCAGGCCGTTGTGACCGGCCAGGCCGCCGCCGGCCTTGACCCGCACCGCCCCGACCGGCAGGTCCAACTCGTCGTGGACGATGACCAGCCGGGCCATGTCCTCGATGCCGAAGCGGCGGACCAGGGGGAGTACCGCCCGGCCCGACTCGTTCATGTAGGTCTGGGGGAACGCCAGGGCCAGGCGCCTGTCCCCCACCCGGACCTCGGCCACCAGGGCCTGCTCCTTGGACCGCTTGAGGCTGCCTCCGTGGCGCTCGGCCAGCCTGGCCACCACGTCGGCCCCCACGTTGTGGCGGGTGCCGGCGTACTGGCTGCCCGGGTTGCCCAGGCCGACAGCCAGCAGGTCCGCCGGGGTGCCGGTGCGGGGAGGCCGGCCGCTCCGGCCGAGCAGCTAGCCCTCCTCGGTGCTGCCGGCGCTGCCGCCGCCGTCGCTGCTCTCGCCGGCTCCGGCCTCGTCCCCGGCTCCGGCCTTGTCCCCGGCTCCGGCCTTGTCCCCGGCTCCGCCTGCAGCGGCACCCTCGGCCTCCTCGCCCTCGGCCGCCGCCTCCTCGGCTTCGGCCGCGGCCTCCTCGACCGCTTCGGCCACCCGGGAGATGGAGCCGATCACGACGATCTCGTCCTCGGAGGCGTCGGTGCTGACCCCGCTGGGCAGCTTCAGGTCGCCGACCCGGATGCCCTCCCCGACCGACAGGTCGGTGATGTCCACCTCGATGGAGGAGGGGATGCGGGCCGGGGTGGCGTTGACGGTCAGGGCGGTGAGGGGCTGCTCGACCAGGCCGCCCTCCTGGGCCACCGACTTGGCCTCACCGGTCAGCACGATGGGCACCTCGGCGGAGATGACCTCGTCGCGCCTCACGATCTGGAAGTCCACGTGCACCACGGTGCGCCGCACCGGGTGGCGCTGCAGCACCCGGGCCATGGCCAGGTGGCTGTCGGAGCCGATCCGGAGCTCGAGGAGCTGGTTGGTGCCGGCCTCGCCGGAAAGGGCGTGGCGCAGATCCCGGCCGTCGACCGAGACCGAGATGCCGTCCATCCCGTGGCCGTACACCACGGCGGGGATGCGGCCGGCGGCCCGCAGTCGGCGGGACTCGCTCGAACCGGTCGCCCGGCCCGGCTCGGCTACCAGGGTGATCTCTGCCATCGAAACGCGCTCCTGCCACTCCTCGAAACGGGACCGGTCGAGTCTAGCGGCGCAGCGGGTGGGGGTCATTTCGGGTGCGTCGGGGCGGCGTCGCCGCGGTCGGTCCCACAACTGGTGACAGAAGGCGTAGCGCGGATCGGTCGCCGTCGTGACGGGGCGGCGTCGCCGCGGTCGGTCCCACAACTGGTGACGCAAATGGCAACTGGGGACGTGGCGCGGATCGGTCGCCGTCGTGACGGGGCGGCGGTCGCCGCAGCCGGCCGCAGTCACGCACCCAACTGGTGACACAAATGGCAACTGGGGACATAAATCGACACGTCGTGTCGATTTATGTCACCGGAATGCATCTCGTGTCACCAGTTCGCGCCTGACGGCGTTCGCCGACCCACCGGCCCCCCCGTCGGCCCTGGCCGGAGTCCGAGCCCGGTGGGTGTCAGGTCTGGTTCTCGCCCCCGAATATCTGCGAGACGGACCGGTCGCTGAACACGGCGTCGATGCAGTCGGCCACGACCTGGGCGATGGAGACGACCTCGATCTTGTCGATCTGCTTCTCCTCCGGCAGGGGCAGCGTGTCTGTGACGACCACCCGGGAGATGGCCGAGTTCTTCAGCCGGTCCACGGCCGGATCGGACAGGACGGCGTGGGTGCACATGGCCCACACCTCGGTGGCCCCCTTGGCCAGCAGGATCTCGGCCGCCGCGCAGATGGTGCCGGCGGTGTCGATCATGTCGTCGATCAGGACGCACATGCGCCCGTCCACGTCGCCCATGACGTCGAGCGCCTGGACCTGGTTGACAACGTCTTTGGGGCGGCGCTTGTACACGGCGGCCACGTCCACCTCGGCGCCGGCGTGCCGGGCGGCCTGCTCGGCCACCTTGGTGCGGCCGGTGTCGGGTGCCACCATCACGAAGTCACCGCTCGGGGCGTTCTCCCGCAGGTAGGTGGTGAGCAGCGGGACCGCCGTGAGGTGGTCGACCGGACCGTCGAAGAACCCCTGGATCTGGCCCGAGTGCAGGTCGATGGACATGATCCGGTCGGCGCCGGCGGTCTTGAAGAAGTCCGACACCATACGGGCGGTGATGGGCTCCCGCTCTTTGGACTTGCGGTCCTGGCGGGAGTACCCGTAGTAGGGGCACACCGCGGTGATCCGCTTGGCCGACGCCCGCTTGGCGGCGTCGATCATGATCCACTGCTCCATAAGCGAGTCGTTGACCGAGCGGCCCGGGGTGCGGCCGTGGGACTGCATGATGAACACGTCGGCACCCCGGACGGAGTCGGCGAAGCGGGGGCGGAGCTCGCCGTTGGCGAAGTCGACCAGCTTGGGGTCTCCGAGCTCGACGCCGAGGGCGGCCGCCACGTCCTCGGCCAGCGCCGGGTGGGTGCGGCCGGTGAGGACGTGGAGCTTGCGGGTCGGCGTCAGCTCGAGCAGCGGGGACCGGGGGGCCGAATCGTCGGAGCTCACGAACCCGCTCCATCCGTCTTCGCCGAGCTGTTCAACAACGTGCGCACCTCTGGGTTCTCTGGTCGGGAAGCGGGCCCCGACGCCTCTCGGCTACTGCCGGAACCCCACCCGTGCAGTCTATCGATGCCGGCCCCGGCGGTCCGGAGCCGGGGCCGGCGGTCCGGGGCCGGTCTCCCGGGCCGCGCCCGCCGGGCCGGCGGTCACCGGGCGTCGCGCTCCTCCGCCACCCCGCAGTAGTTGGGGCCGGTCTCGAAGCCGGCCGGGACCCGGCTGCCCGGGGCCAGGAAGGCCCAGGGGCCGACCCGGGCGTCGGCACCGATCTCGGCGTTACGCCCGACGGTGGTGTTCACCCACGCCCCCGGGCCGACCCGGCAGTCCGTCAGCTGGGTGTTCGGACCGAGCTCGGCGCCGGCCTCCACGACCGTGCGGCCCTGCAAGTGGGTGCCTGGGTACAGCACGACGTCGCCGGCCAGCTCGACGGCGCTGTCCACGTACGTCGCCTCCGGGTCGACCATGGTCACCCCCCGGCGCATCCACCTCTCGTTGATGCGGGACCGGAGCTCCGCCTCGGCGACCGACAGCTGGTGGCGGTCGTTGACCCCGGCCGCCTCCATGCTGTCGTCCACGACCATGGACATGACCGGGTAGCCGGCATCGTGGAGCACGGCGATGACGTCGGTGAGGTAGTACTCCCCCTGGGCGTTGTCCGGGGTCAGGCGGCGGAGGGCGGGCGCCAGCACGGAGCGGCGGAAGACGTAGATCGAGGTGTTGACCTCGTCTATGGCCAGCTCCTCTGCGGTGGCATCGGCCTGCTCGACGATCCGGGAGATCCGGCCGCCACGGTCGCGGGCGACCCGGCCGTACCCGGTGGGGTCCGCCACCCGGGCCGTCAGGACGGTGGCGGCCGCCTCGGCCCGGCGATGGGTCCGGACCAGGGCGGCCAGGGTGGGCGGCCGCAGGAGGGGGGTGTCGCCGGGTAGCACGATGATGTCGCCGTCGTCGGAGTCCTCGTCCGGGAAGGCGGTGAGGGCCACCATCACCGCGTCGCCGGTGCCGCGCTGCACCCTCTGCTCGACGAAGTCCAGGTGCAGGCCGGGAGGGGGCTGCTCGCCCACGGCCTTGGTGACCCGCGACGCGCCGTGGCCGACCACCACCACGGCCCGATCCAGGTCCAGCTCGGCCAGGCCGTGCAGGACGTGCAGGACCATGGGCCGGCCGCACAGGCGGTGGAGGGGTTTCGGACGCTCGGAGCGCATCCTCGTGCCCTCCCCAGCGGCCAGTACGACGGCCGAGAGCTTCGATTCGCCGGGCATGCTCCTGTTCTATCAACGACGACGGAGGTGTAGGAGGCCGCGCTTTTGCGCGAGCCTGTACCGGCGGGCCCGACCCGCGCCCGCGGTGGCGGGTAGTTCAATGGCAGAACGACGGCCTTTGGAGCCGTATGTTGGAGGTTCGAGTCCTCCCCCGCCAGCCACCGCCTTCCTCCCCCGCCAGCCACCGCCTTCCTCCCCCGCCGCCCGGACGGGGTGACCACGTTGTCGCAGGCATCGGCCAACATGTAGCCCATGCTGAACCCGGTCGACCCGGTCCGGCTGGGTCGCTCGGCTGTGGTCCGGCCCGGCCAGCCCGCCCCCCGCCCCTGGTCGGCGTGCGAGCGGGTCCGGGTGTCGGCCGTCGACCCCGAGACCGCCGAGCGGCTGCACGCCGCCTGGCGGGAGCGCCTCCCGCTGGTGATCGAACTGCCTCCCGGTCTGGGTCTCGACGATCCGGCCGTGGCGCCCCCGGAGCGGATCACCGGGCTCCAGCCGTGGGAGTGGCCGGTGGACCTGGACCTGCCCGGCGAGCGGCTCCATCACGGCGTCTGGGCCAACTCGGTGGATGCCCGCCAGCCGGACCGTCCGCCCATGTGGCGCTGGGCCGATGACGCCGCCCGGCTCGGGGCCCGGTCCGGGGCCGACGGGGCGGACGTGACCCTGCCCGACGGCCGCCCGGCCGTCTGCGACGGCGGACCGCTCGACGCATCCCTGCCGGGCCGCCTGGGGCTGCCGGTGGTGCACCGAATATCGATCGAGCACCGGTCGCTGCAGCCGCTCGGCGAGAGCCGGACCGACGGTCTGGACCTGGCTCCCGATCAGCTGGCGGCGGTCGGCGAACCGGTGGCCGGTGCCCGGATCATCGCCCCGGCCGGGTCGGGCAAGACCCGGGTCCTGACCGAACGGGCCCGGCTGGTGGTCAACGACTGGAACCTGCCTCCCGCGGCGCTGGCCCTGGTGGCCTACAACGTGCGGGCGGCGGGCGAGATGCGCCAGCGGCTCTCCGACGTCGAAGGGCTCCGGATCCGCACCCTCAACGCCCTGGGTCTGCGCCTGTGCGGCCGGGCGTCGACGGTCGACGAGCCGCAGGTCCGCCGGCTACTGGGCGACCTGGTCAGCTTCCCGAGGCGGGCGGAGACCGATCCCGCCGCCCCCTGGATCGAGGCTCTCGGGCGGGTCCGGCTGGGGCTCACCGATCCGGCGCTGGTGGAGGAGGACCTCCCCGACGTGTCCGATCTCGACCGGGTGGCCCGCGCCTACCGGGACGAGCTGTCGCAGCGGGATATGGTCGACTTCGACGAGCAGGTCACGGGGGCCATCGAACGGCTGCTGGCCGACCCGGCCTTCCGGGCCCGCAGCCAGCGCTACGCCCGGGTGCTGTTGATAGACGAGTTCCAGGACCTGACCCCGGCCCACCTGCTGCTGATCCGCCTGCTGTGCGGCCCGGCGGGGGCGGTGTTCGCGGTGGGCGACGACGACCAGACCATCTACGGCTACGCCGGCGCCACGCCCCGCTGGCTGGTCGACTTCCAGCGCTGGTTCCCCGGTTCGGCCCAGCACTCCCTGGAGGTCAACTACCGCTGCCCACCGGAGGTGGTCAGCGCCGCCTCCAACCTGCTCAGCCGCAACGCGATCCGCGTCCCCAAGACCATCCGGGCCGCCTCCCGGCCCGACCCGGGCGGCCCGGGCCGGGCTCTGGAGGTGGTGCGACCGACCTCGGCGGCGGACGGTCCCGGGCCGGCCCGCAGGACGGCGGCCCGGGTCGAGGCCCTCCTCGCCGGCGGGGCCCGGCCGGACGGGGTGGCGGTGCTGAGCCGGGTCAACGCCTCGCTGGTTCCGGTGCAGGTCCTCCTGCGCCACCGCGGGGTGGAGGTGGACGGCGGGGTCGAGCGGCGGTTCCTGCAGCGGGGCGGGGTCCGGGGCGCCATGGCCTGGCTCGAGGTGGCCACCGCCCCGGACGGCCACGTACCGGCGGGAGCGCTGCGGGAGGCGGCCCGCCGCCCGAAGCGGGCGTTCAGCAACGGTCTCCTGGATCTGGTGGCCCGCCCCCGCAGCTTCGAGTCGCTGGGCTCGTTGGCCGACTGGCTGGCCGGCAAAGGAAGCGCCCGGGACGCCGAGAAGGTGGAGCAGCTGGCCCGCGACGTCGCCCTGGTGCGCCGGGCGGCGTCGGGGACCACCGCCCAGGTGCTGCGGGTGGTGCGCCGCCAGATCGGCGCCGGGGGCCTGGACGCCAGCGCGTCGGCGCTGGACCAGTGGAGTCACGGCTCGATCGCCGCCCACGTCGACGACCTGGAGGCCCTGACGGAGCTGGCCGACCTGGAACCGGATCCGGCCCTGTTCCCCCGGTGGCTGTCGGAGGAGCTGGCCGCGCCTTCCTCGCCGGGAGGGGTGACCCTGGCGTCGATCCATGCGGTGAAGGGCCGGGAGTGGCCCCACGTGGTGCTGCACCACGTGACCGACGGGCTGATGCCCCACCGCCTGGCCGACGACCCGGAGGAGGAGCGGCGGGTGTTCCACGTGGGCATCACCAGGGCGTCGGAGACGGTGGCGCTGGTGCCCGGGTCCCCGCCTTCGTCGTTCCTGGAGGAGATGGACCGCCCGGGCCGGCCCCCGGATCCGGCCGGGCGGCCGGCGGGCGGCGCCGGGCGGCTGCGGCGCGCCGAGCAGGACCCGGGCCGGACGGGCGACCCGGGCCGTGCAGGCGACGCCGGCGACCCGGGCCGGCGGGGCGACCGGCGCCGACCGCCCGGGGACCGGGGCGGGGAGCGCCCGGGGCGGGAGGCGGCCACCGCCGACCTGCTTCCCGCGGTCGGCGGGACCGAGTTCACGACGGGCGGCCACCACCACACAGTGGTGGAGGCCCGACCGGACGGGGCGGTGTCGCTGGTGGGGGGCGGCCCGGCCCGGACGGTGACCGCCTTCGGCTCGGTGGTGGTCCACGAGGGCCGGGCCGCCCTGCTGGCCCACCCGGGGGCGGACCGGGCCTGGGACCAGCTGCGGTCCTGGCGGCGGACCCGGGCCAAGGAGCAGGGCGTCCCGCCCTACGTCGTCTTCGACGACAAGACCCTCAAGCTGGTCGCCGCCCTGTTACCGGTCACCGAACCGGGTTTGCTGGCCATCAGCGGGATAGGCCCGGTCAAGGTGGAGTCCTACGGTTCGGATCTGATGGCCATCACGGAGGCGGCCCGGGAGTCCGCCGCCGGCTCCGGCCCCGACTGACCGCCACGACGGCCCGTCCGTCACGACGACCCGCCACGACCCGCCCGCCCGCGGCCCGCCCGCCACGACGACCCGCCCGCCTGCGGCCCGCCGGCTGAGACGGCGCGCTCGCCGCGACGGCACCGGGGCGGGCTGCGTCAGATGCGCTCCAGGGCGTCCCCGTCGAACAGCGGGGCCATCTCCAACCGCCGGGCGTCCGCCACCATCTCCTCGTCGCTCGGGGGGGCCGCCGGGGCCGACGCCGCCTCCAGCACGGCCGGCAGCCGCTCGTAGTCGCTGGTGCTGAGCAGGAACAGCCCCGGGCGGCCGAGCACGTAGTGCACCGCCCGGGTGATGGCGTCGTCCTCCTCCAGCGGCTGGTACCAGCTGCGCCGGTCCCGGGGGGCTTCGGGCCAGCGGCGCCGGGCGATGGACTTGATGGTCTGAAGCGCCACTCCCCGCTCGGAGGCCACCTCGATCAGCCTCTCGGCGTCGTGGCGGTAGCCCGGGTCGGACAGCAGCTGGTGGTTGTAGGGGAACAGGACCGAGGCGTAGTCGAACCGCTCCAGCGCCCGCAGGTGCATCCCGGGTATCCGCAGCCCGTGGCCGGTGACGCCGATGAAACGGACCAGCCCCTCGTCCCGGGCCCGGACCAGGGCCTCGAGCGCCCCGCCCGGCCCGTGGGCCTGCTCCCATTCCTCGGGCTCGACCAGGTTGTGCAGCTGGATAAGGTCTACCGAGTCCACGCCGAGGCGCCCGAGGGACCGTTCCAGGCTGGCCCGGGCCCCGCTACCGCTGCGTTCGGAGGTCTTGGTGGCCAGGAAGAACGCCTCCCGCCGGCCCGCCAACCACGGCCCGATGCGCAACTCCGAGTCGCCGTAGTCGGCGGCTGTGTCCAGATGGTTGACCCCGTAGCCGGAGACCAGGTCCAGGACCCGGTCGGCGGTCGGCTGGTCCACCCGGCCCAGGGCCGCCCCCCCGAAGATGACCCGCGAGCTGTCGTGACCGGTGGACCCGAAGGGCTGGAGCTCGAGCATGCCCGCGACCCTATTCGCCGTACAGCCGGGCCACAGCAGCCACGTCGGCGTCGGCGAGCGGGCCGGCCGCCCCCGACTCCAGCAGGGCCCGCACCGTCGACGCCACAGCCAGGTCGCGACCGGCTCCGGCCGCCTGCTCGACCGCCAGGCCGGCGTCCTTGGCCCCCAGGGTCATCGGGAACCAGCCCTCGGTCGACTTGGCCAGGACGGTGTCGAAACGGTTGCGCAGACCGGGGGCCACCAGCGGGCTCTCGGCGAAAATGGCCTTCAGCTGGTCGTCGTCCAGCCCGCCGGCCCGGCCGATCTCGAACGCTTCGGCCAGCACGGCCAGGCCCCCCAGCAGCAGGAAGTTGGCGGTGACCTTGGCGGCCAGGGCCAGCGAGGCGGTCCCGAACCGGGTCAACTTGTCGGTCAGCGTGGCCGTCACCGGCTCCAGACGCTCGAGGGCGTCCCGGGGACCGCCGGCCAGGTAGGCCGCCGACCCGCCCCGCACGGCCTCGGGGCTGCCCAGGACGGGCATGGCGACGAACTGCTCGAACCGGCCGGCCAGCTCGGCCGACGTCTCGGGGGAGATGGTCGAGGAGTCCACATATACGGCGGTGGACGGCAGGAACGCCCGCACCCCGCCGTCGCCCAGCGCCACCGCCCGTACGGCGTCGTCGGCGCTCAGCATGGTGATGGTCACCTCCGACGACGAGACGGCCTCCTCGAGGGAACCGGCCTGCCGGGCCCCCGCTTCGACGGCGGGGCCGGCCTTGCCCGGAGAACGGTTCCACACCGTCACGTCGTGGCCGCCGGCGGCCAGACGGGCCGCCATCGCCACTCCCATGTTTCCCATACCGAGCACCGAGATCCTCATCCCGGCATTCTTCCCCGACCGGGCGGGAGCGACCCGCCCCCGCCGATCCCGGGTCGCCGGTCGCCGCGACATTGAGACTATTATCGTCCATATGTCTCACACTGTCCCGCCGCCCGAACGGCACCGGTTCCCGCCCCGACCGGTGGGGCCGGGCTCGCTCCTGTGGCACTACGCCGGGGACCACCGCATGGCGTTCACCGGGCTGGCCACCGGGATCCTGCAGCTGATGCACCCGGGCATCGGGGCCGGGGTGGCCCAGCACTCCAACTTCTTCTCCGATCCGTGGGACCGGATCATCCGCTCGGTGCCCCAGATCATGGGGGTCATATACGACCCGGCCCCGGAGGTGATCGGCAGGCGGGTCAGGGACTACCACCGCAACATCCGGGGGGTGGACCACCGGGGCCGGCCCTATCGGGCCCTGGACCCGTCGACGTTCTGGTGGGCCCATGCCACCTTCCAGCACGCCGCCGAGCAGGTGGCCGACCGCTTCGACCGGCGGACCCTGACCGGCCCCGAGAGGGAGGAGATGTATCTGGACGGCGTGGAGTGGTACCGCCGCTACGGGGTGTCCATGCGTCCCGTCCCCGCCGACTACCCGGCGTTCCGGGCCGAATGGGAACACCACCTGGACCGGGTCCTGGAGATGACGCCGGCCGCCGAGCGGGCCGTGGACATGGCCCTGCACGACCGGCGCTCGCAGGTCGGTTTCCTGCCGGCCTGGACCCGCCCGCTACAGCCGCTGGTGGTCAATCCGGTGCTGCGCCTCACGGCCATCGGGGGCCTGCCGGCGTCGCTGCGGCGGCGGTTCTCGATCCCGTGGCGACCCGACGAGGAGGTCCAGTACCGCATCCTGCAAGCGACCGTCCGGTTGTCGTGGACCAACCTGCCCGCCGGCCTGCGGTACGGGCCGACGGCGGCAGCCGGCTACCGGGCCCGGCGGGAGGCCGAGCGGGCGTCGATGGGCGGGGCGGCCTGATGGGCCGGCGCCCGGGGGTCCCCGATCTGGACGACATACTCACCCGGGCCCTGCTGGCCGACGACGACGGCGGGGCCGACGCCCTGATCGACGCCACCAGCGAGCTGATCGCCGCCTATGGCCTGCGCAGGTGGAGCATGGACGACGTGGCGGCCCGGTGCGGGCTGGCCCGGGCCACCGTTTACCGCCGGTTCGAAAGCCGCGACCAGCTGGTCCGCGCCGCCCTGGTCCGCGACGCCCGGAGGTTCTTCTCGGCCGTCGCCGGGGCCGTCCAGCGGGTGGAGCCGTTCGAGGCCAAGGTGGTGGAGGGGTTCGTCGTCGGCCTGGACCTGGTGCGGGTGTCGCCACTGCCCCGGCTGCTCGGGACCGACCCGGCGGCGGCCCTGGCCCTGGTGGGCTCGGAGTCGTTCCTGCGGGCCGGTCGCCGGGCCCTGGTGGAGAGCTACGAGAGCCTGGTCGGCCGGGACCTCGACCCGGCCGACGGGCCCCGGGTGGAGGCGGTGGCCGAGGCCCTGATCCGCCTCGGGCTGTCGCTGCTGCTGGCCCCCGGCCTGCTCGGCGGGATCACCGACCAGGAGGCCGGGGACCGGGACCGGATGCGCCGGTCCCTGAGCGCGGTGATCGGCCCGCTCGTCTCGTCACCGCTCGGGGCGGCGCCGACCGGGCCGGGCGGTCAGCCCTCGAAGCGCAGTTCGACCCGGATCTCCTCCACCCCCCGCACCACGGTCAGGGCCAGGGTCGGCCCGGCCGATTCCACCGCCGCGAGCAGCGGGTCCAGCGAGTCGACCGGCTGATCGCCCACGGCCACTATCAGGTCGCCCCGCTGGAGCCCGGCGGCCGCCGCCGGGCTGTCAGGCTCGACCTCCCGCACCAGCATCCCGTCCCGGGGTTCGAGGCCGACCGCCGCCCGCAACCGGCGGGCCACGTGGGGCGGGGCCAGGGCCACCCCTAGCCTTCGGCGGGCCGGGGCCTCCCCCCGGGCCAGCGCCTCCACCGTGGCCCGCACCGACTCGGTGGCCGGGATGGCCAGGTACAGACCGTCGCCGGGGCGGTGGGTGTTGATGCCGATCAGGTTGCCCGCGGCGTCGACCACCGGGCCGCCCGACGAGCCTCGCCCCACTACGGCGGTGTGCTCCACGCCGTCGGTGATGAGCCGGCCCCGGGGACCCCGGAAGGCCGCCCCCACCGCGCACACGTGCCCGGCGGTCACCCGGTACCCGCCGCCGGGCAGGAGGCTGACCGCGAAGACGGCCTGGCCGATCTCGGGGTGGCCGGCCGGCACGGCGGGCCACGGCACGGCCGGCGCCGGGCCGGTGTCGACGGCGACTACGGCCAGGTCGCCCTCCCCGTCGACCCCCTTGACCTGGCCGGTGGCCGTCCTGCCGTCGCCGAAGCCCACGGTGACCGACGGCCCCCGCAGGTTGTGGGCGCTGGTGACCACCAGCCCGGGCCGGAGCACCACCCCCGCCCCCCGGCCCCCGTCCCGCCCGATCCGGACCACCCCCGGGGCGGTCCGTCCGGCCACCGCTCTGACCGCCGACTCCGTGTCCTGCATCGCTGTCATGGCCAGCCTCCTAGTAACTTGCAATCTGCAACTGACTATACCAGTGCCACACCGCCGGGGAGCACGGAAATGGCCGCCCGTTCCCCGAATCCGCCCCCGACGAAGGAGTAAAAAGGTCCCCGTGCCCGCGCCGCCCACCCCCCTCGCCGGGGCCCTGGCCCTGGTGGGCGACCGCTGGTCGCTGCTCCTGGTCGAAGCCCTCATGGACGGGCCCCGCCGTTTCGGCGACCTGCAGGGAGCGGTGGCCGGCATCGCCACCAACGTCCTCACCGCCCGACTGCGCCAACTGGAGGCCGACCGGCTGATCCTGGCCGTTCCGTACTCGAGGAGGCCGGTCCGCTACGCCTACGAGCTCACCGCCGCCGGCCGGGGCCTCGGGGGGGCGGTCCGCCTCCTGTCGCAGTGGAGCGCCGACCACGGGGGCGGGCCGGCCGAGACGCCGGGCCACGCCGCCTGCGGCACCCCCATGGTGGCCCGCTGGTGGTGTCCCACCTGCGAGACGGCCGGCGAGCCGGAACCCACCGGCGTCGTGTGGGTCTGAGCCGGGTGGACGAACCGGCTCCGGGGTCGGCCGGGGCCGGAAACTGGGCCGGCCCGCGCCGGCGAACTAGCCTCCTGGCGTGAGCGCAACTCAGACCCCGCCGGCCCGGGAACGCTGGCGGGCGCAGTGGGCCGAGCTGTTCAGCGAGGTGGTCACCTCGGGGCTGTGCACCGGGTGCGCCGGCTGCGTGGTCTCGTGCCCGCACGACGTCCTCGGATACGACGACAAGAACGGCGTCTACCGGCCCTACCACCTGGAGGAGGAGCTGGGCCCCGGCGACTGCGGTCACGGCCAGCGGGGCTGCACCAGCTGCACCCGGGCCTGCCCCCGGTTCCGTAACTGGGAGCCGGAGATAGACAGCTACCTCTTCGGGCGGGAACGGGAACCGGACGAGATGGCCGGGGTGTCGAAAGACGTGTTCCTGGCCCGGGCCACCGACCCCGAGATCCACTCCACCGGCCAGGACGGGGGCCTGGTCTCGGCCATCCTGCTGTGGTGCCTGGCCAACGACCGGATCGACGCCGCCCTGGTGTCGATGCTGGAAGGCGACGGGCGCACCTGGAAGGCGGTGCCCGGCCTGGCCCGCACCAGGGAGGAGATCCTGGCCGCGGCCGGTTCGCGCTACACCTACTCGGCCAACACCCTGGCCTACGCCCGGGCGGTGGAGGCCGGTCACGAGCGGCTGGCCCTGGTCGGCATGAGCTGCCAGGCGTCGGTGCCGGGGGTGATGCGGGCCCGCAAGGCCGGCAAGCCGGGCCGGAGACTGGCTCTCTCCATCGGGCTGCTGTGCTCCAAGACCTTCGACGACGCCATCTTCGAGGAGCTGCTCGAAGCCCGGTACGGCCTGGTCCGCCAGGACATCGTCAAGATGAACATCAAGGGCGTACTGCAGATCTGGATGCGCGACGGCGCCTACCACGAGGTGCCGTTGAAGGAGTGCCACGCCTGGACCCGGGAGGGGTGCAAGGCCTGCCCGGACTTCGCGGCGGAGCACGCCGACATCTCGACCGGCGGTATCGGGGCGTTCAACGACTGGACGCTGACCATCGTGCGCACCGACGCCGGCCGCGAGGTCATCGACGGGATGATCGCCGACGGGGTCATCGAGACCCGCCCGGGCGACGACGACCCGGGGGCCATCGCCCTGCTGCGCAAGCTGTCGACCGTGTCGCGCCGCCGCTGGCCCGAGCAGGCGGTCGCCGCCCCCCGGGTGGGGGTGCCGCCGCCCCGGGCCCGCACCGCCGGCTAGCGCCGGGAACCGGCCGGAGCGTTCAGCCGGCGCCCATGCCGGCCAGCTTGCGGTGGTCCCAGCTGACCACCTTGTCCACGTCCAGGGTCACCAGCAGCCGCTTGCGCATCATGGCCTCCACCAGCGGCTTCTGACTGTCGTCGTAGGGGCCCACGTAACGCTCCCACATGGCCACCCCGAAGTCCCAGATGGCGGCGGGGTCCTCGATCATCCGGGCCCGGCCGACGATCTCCACGCCGCGCAGCTGGTCGTAGGTATCACCGCCCTCCACCAGGAACGTCACCCGGGGGTCACGGCGCAGGTTCTGGACCTTCTGGGACCTGGCCTTGGTCTCCACCGTGATGACCCCGTCGAGCAGGGCGTACCACATGGCCACCGCGTGGATGGAGCCGTCCGGGTGCATCGAGCACATGGTGGTGGTGCGCTCCTCCCGGAGGAAGCGGTCCACCTCCTCGGCGGACATCTTGATCTGGCTGCGCTGGTTGACCCCCATGGCGCCACAGCCTGTCAGAGCCGGGTCGGCTGGCTCCAACCCCCTCCGAGCCACTAGGTTGACCTCCCGCCATGGGATCGCTGATCAAGAAGCGCCGCAAGCGCATGCGCAAGAAGAAGCACAAGAAGATGCTGAAGGCCACGCGCTGGCAGCGCCGGGCCGGCCGTTAGCCGGCCGCCCGCTTCAGCCTTCCACCTTCACCACCCGCCGGCCGGGCCCCGGATGGGCCCCCGGCACGAACCAGGTTCCGCCGCTGCCGGCCAGGCGCGGGGTCTCCCCCGACGCCTGACCCAGCGCGTCGCGCCAGCCGGCCAGGTCCGGCCGGACGTGCAGGGCGGCCGGCTCCAGGTCGTTGCCGTGGTCGCCGGTCGGGCCGCCGAGGGCGTCCCACGCCCGGTACACCTCCACGGTGGACACGTGGAACGGCGGGGTCAGCAGGGTGTACACCCGGCCGGCCACCTCCTCGAGCGGTAGCGGCCGCACCACCTCCCCCACCCCGCTGACCAGGGCCCGCCCGCCGTTCAGGCAGAAAGGCACGTCGGCTCCCAGGCGGGCGGCCAGGCCGGCGTCCCGGCAACCGGCCCAGCGCAGGATGGCCGCCGCGTCCGCCGATCCGCCGCCCAGGCCGGCCCCGGTCGGGATCCGCTTGTCCAGGTGGACCTCCGCCTGCCGGCCCACCAGCCGCAGGGCCCGGCGGACCAGGTTGTCGTCGTCGCCGGGCACCGGGCCGTCGGCGCCCAGTCCGGTCACGGTCAGGCCGTCCCCCGGCCCGACGGTGAGCCGGTCGGCCAGGTCCAGCGTGACCATCTCCGACTCCAGCAGGTGGTAGCCGTCGTGTCGGACGCCGGTGACCCGCAGGGACAGGGTCAGCTTGGCCCGGGCGTGGAGAATCTCCGTCACGGTCGCCCCCCGGCCCCGGCCGCTTCGGCCAGGCGCCCCCAGGCCGCCACGTCCAGGTCCTCGGCCCGGCTCTCGGGGGCCACTCCGGCCGCCTCGAACGACCCCGCCTCCACCCGGCCGGCCAGCGACCGGCGGAGCATCTTGCGCCGGGTGGCGAAGCCGGCCCTGACCAGGTCGAACAGCTCGCCGGCCGGGACCCGGCCCGGGTCGACGGCCGGCACCGGCCGGCGCCTGATGTCCACCAGCACCGACTCCACCCGGGGTCTGGGGTGGAACACGCTGGGCGGCACCCGGCCCACGATCGAGGCGGTGGCCCAGTACGCCACCTTCACCGACACCGCGCCGTAGGCGGAGTCTCCGGCGGAGGCGCACAGCCGCTCCCCCACCTCCCGCTGCACCATGACCAGCATCCTGGCCAGCCGGTCCACCCCGTCGAGCAGGTCGGCTATCAGGGGGGTGGCCACGTTGTAGGGCAGGTTCGCCACCAGCACCCAGCCGGGCCGGTCTCCGAGCAGCTGGTGCCAGTCGACGGTCATGGCGTCGGCGTGCACGACCCGGGCGTCGGTCCCCGCCAGCACCTCGGCCAGCACCGGTATGAGATGGCGGTCGGTCTCCACGGCCAGCACCGAGGCCCCGGTCTCCACCAGTGCCAGGGTCAGCGAGCCCAGACCCGGGCCGATCTCCACCACCCGGTCGCCCGGCCCCACCCCGGCCAGGCGGGCGATCCGCCGGACGGTGTTCGGGTCGGCCACGAAGTTCTGGCCCAGGGCCCGGCTGGGCGACAGGCCGTGAGCGGCCAGCAGTTCGCTCACCTGGCGGGCGGTGAGGGTCACGCCGGCAGCCGGAAGGCCGCGGTGGCGTTGTCCCAGGTCGCCCGCTCGACCTCCTCCACCGGGGCGCCCCGCACCTCGGCCACCGCCGCCCCGACCAGCGGCACCCAGCCCGGGCGGTTGGGCCGGCCCCGGTTGGGGACCGGGGCCAGGTACGGGCTGTCGGTCTCCACCAGCAGGCGGTCCAGGGGGCACATGGCGGCCGCCCGGCGGACGTCGTCGGCCTTCTTGAACGAGACGATGCCGCTGAACGACAGGTACGCCCCCAGGTCCAGGCCCCGGCGGGCCTCGGCCGGTCCGCCGCTGAAGCAGTGCAGCACCCAACGCTCGGGCCTGGACTCGGCACGCAGGATGTCGAATGTCTCGTCCCAGGCGTCCCTGGTGTGCACCACCAGGGTCAGGTCCAGCGAGGCGGCCAGGGCGACCTGGGCGGCGAACGCCTCCCGCTGGGCGGGCCGGCGGGAGTGCTCGTAGTAGTAGTCCAGGCCGCACTCGCCCACACCGACGACCTTCGGCGGGACCGGGTCCAGCAGCCGGGCCACGTCGGCCACCCCCGACTCCGCCTCGTGGGGGTGCAGCCCCACCGTGGCGTAGACCCCCTGGTGGCGGCCGGCCGTCTCGATGGCGGCCGCCGAGGTCCCGGCGTCGGTGCCGATGGTGATGATGCGGGTCACCCCGGCCCCGGCGGCATCGCCGATCGCGTCCGGCCCCACCCCGTCGTAGTCGATGTGGCAGTGGCTGTCGGTCCACATGGCCTACGCCTGGATGCGGGGGAACAGGGGCTTGCCCCGCTCCACCTGCAGGCCGCCCGGGTAACCGCCCCACCGGGCCGCGTCCGGGAGCCGCTGGTCGCCCACCCGGCCGGACAGCCCGATGCGGCGCCATATCTCCTGGGCGGCGGTGGTGAGGGCCGGGCTGGCCAGGATGGCCACGATGCGCAGCACCTCGAGAGCGTCACCGAGGACGGCGTCCACCTCGGGGCCGGGATCGGCCTTCCACGGCTCGGCGGCCTCGAGCGCGGCGTTGGTCTCGCGCACCAGGCGCCAGGTCGCTTCCAGAGCCTCGCTGGGGGCGATGCGGTCCCAGCCGGCGGCGGCCTGTTCGTACACGGCGTCGGCCACCGCCCGCAGCGGGCTGTCCGGGTCGGGGGCCGGACCCACCCCGGCGCACTTGCGCTCCACGACGGTGGACACCCGGGCCAGCAGGTTGCCCAGGTTGTTGGCCAGGTCGGCGTTGAAACGGGCCACCATCCCCTCGTAGGAGAAGTCCCCGTCGGGCCCGAAGGGCTGGTCCCGCAGGAAGTGGTAGCGGAACCCGTCGGGCCCGAAGGTCGGCAGCAGGTCGCCGGGCGCGATCTGGTTGAGGGCGGTCTTGGACATCTTCTCCCCGCCCACCAGGAGGAACCCGTGCACGGCGATCCGGTGCGGGGGCTCCAGCCCGGCGGCCATCAGCAGCGCCGGCCAGTACACGCAGTGGAAGCGAAGGATGTCCTTGCCGATGAGGTGGTGGACGGCCGGCCACCACGCTTCGAAGCGGGCCGGGTCGGAGCCGTAGCCGATGGCCGTGGCGTAATTGATCAGAGCGTCGTACCAGACGTAGAACACGTGGCGGGGATCCCACGGCACCGGCACCCCCCAGCTGATGGACGTGCGCGAGATCGATATGTCCCGCAGCCCGCCCTTGATCAGGCCGATGGCCTCGTTGCGTTTGGCCTCGGGGGTGACCGCCCCGGGGTTGCTCCCGTACCAGTCGAGCAGCCGGTCGGCGAATTCCGACAGCCGGAAGAAGTAGTTCTCCTCCTTCAGCCATTCGACCGGGGCGCGGTGGATGGGGCACAGGTTGCCGTCGAGCAGGTCGGCCTCGGTGTAGTAGGCCTCGCACGACACGCAGTACAGCCCCTCGTAGGGGCGCAGCTCGATCCACCCGTTGTCGTAGGCCGCCTGCATGAGCCGCTCGGTGGTGCGGTAGTGGCGGTCCTCGGTGGTGCGGATGAAGTCGTCGTAGGAGATGTCCAGCGACTCCCACACCTGGCGGTACCGCTCGCTGGTGCGGTCGGCGTGCTCCCTGGGGGTGAGCCCGTTGGCCTCGGCGGCCCTCTGCACCTTCAGACCGTGCTCGTCGGTCCCGGTCAGGAAGTAGACCTCGTCACCCAGCAGGCGGTGCCAGCGGGCCAGCGCATCGGCGGTCACGGTCGTGTACGCGTGGCCGATGTGGGGGGCGTCGTTGACGTAGTAGATCGGGGTGGTGACATAGAAGCGGGCCACGGCCGTCGAGGGTAGGCCAAGACTCCGGGGGAGCGGTCCCCATTAGGCTCCGGTGGGGCCGCCCCCTTTGAGCTCCAGGGCGATCCGGTACACGTCGCGCTTGGCCGCTCCCAGCTCCGACGCCACCTCCGCCACGGCCTGCTTGCGGTCCGCCCCGGCGGCCAGCCGGGACTCCAGGGCGGCGGCGACCCGGGCCTCGAGGTCCTGCGGGCCGGCCGGCACGGGCGGCGCCGGGCCGAGCAGCAGCACCCATTCGCCGCGCTGCTCACCGGAGCTCTCCAGCCAGTCCCCGGCCTCGCCCAGCGGGCCCCGCCACACCTCCTCGTGGAGCTTGGTCAGCTCCCGGGCCACCACGAACGGCCGGTCCGCCCGGCACACCGCCGCCAGGTCGGCGACGGTGCGGGCGACCCGGTTGGCGGCCTCGTAGATCACCACCGTGATCGGGCTGGCGGCCAGTTCGGCCAGCAGGGCGTGGCGGTCCCGTCCCTTGCGGGGCAGGAACCCGGCGAAGCGGTACTGGCCTCCCGGCAGCCCCGACAGGGCCAGCGCCGCGCTGACCGCGGACGGGCCGGGGATCACCTCCGGTTCGTAACCGGCGGCGGCCACCGCCGCGACCAGCCGGGAGCCCGGGTCCGAGATGGCCGGCATCCCGGCATCGGTGACCAGGGCCGCCCGCGAACCGGCCCGCAGGGCGGCGATCACCGGCGCCGCCATGGCCGCCTCGTTGTGGGCGTCCAGGCGGACCAGCCGGGGGGCGGGCACCCCGAGGGCGCTCAGCAGCTTGCGGGTCCGGCGGGTGTCCTCGCAGAAGATCACCTCCGCCTCGCTCAGGGTGCGCACCGCCCGCCGGGAGATGTCCTCCAGGTTGCCGATCGGCGTGCCGACGATGGCCAGCCGCCCGGACCCGGCGCTCACACCTCGCGGATCTCGAGCCGGTCCCCGACCTTCAGGTGCCATCGTTCGAACGCTCCCTGGCCGGCCACCACCATGGGGTGGGATCCGAGGTGCGGCCGGGCCATCCGGCGGGCCGGCAGGCAGCCGATGCGCCGCACCACCAGGCACTCCCGGCCGTCCGCCGACTGGTCGGGCACGCACCAGGCCAGGTCCAGCGACACGGCGCTGGTCAGCGTCTGCACCAGCACCGGTCCCCGCAGCACCATGGCGCCCTGCAGGGCACCGGCCCAACCGGGCCGGCGGGTCTCGAGGGCAGCCAGCACGTCGCCGTCACGCAGCAGCCAGGACATGGGGTCAGACGTTGAAGCGGATCTCGAGGACGTCGCCGTCGACGACTTCGTAGTCTTTGCCCTCCACCCGCAGCTTGCCGGCCTCCTTGGCCCGGTTCCACGATCCGATGGCCAGGAGCTCGTCCCAGTGGATGACCTCCGCCCGGATGAACCCTCTCTGCAGGTCGGAATGGATCACCCCGGCGCACTCCGGGGCCCGGGCCCCGGCCCTGAAGGTCCAGGCCCGGCTCTCCTTGTCCCCGGTGGTGAAGAACGTCCGCCGGCCGAGCAGGTGGTACGCCGCCCGGGCCACCCGGGGCAGGGCCCCCTCCCCGAGGCCCAGGCCCTCGAGGAGCTCGGACCGCTCCTCCGGGTCCAGCTGGGCCGCCTCCGCTTCGAGGCGCACGCTCACGCCCAGCACGTCGCCGTGGCCGTCCAGGGCGTCGGCGACCGGCTTGACCACCGCCGCCACGTCGGCCACCTCGTCCTCCCCCAGGTTGACCACGGCCAGGACCGGCTTGTTGGTGAGCAGGAAGAAGCTGCGCAGCCGGGCCCGGTCCTCGGCATCGAGACCCGACCGGTAGATCGGCACCCCGGCGTCGAGCTGCTCCTGGGCCCGGCCCAGGGCGTCGACCTCACCCTGCAGCGACTTGTCGGACTTGGCGGCCTTGCGCCGCTTGTCGATCTGGCTGTCCACGGTGGCGGCGTCGGCCAGCACCAGCTCCAGCTCCAGCACCTCCAGGTCCGACAGGGGGTCGGTGGAGCCGACCACGTTGGGGTCCTCGAAGGAGCGCAGCACCAGGCACAGGGCGTCCGCCTCCCGGATGCCGGCCAGGAACCGGTTGCCCAACCCCTCGCCGGTGGACGAGCCGGCGACCAGGCCGGCGATGTCGACGAACTCCACCGTGGCCGGAACCACCTTGCGGCTGGAGCTCATCTCCGCCAGCTTGTGCAGCCGGTCGTCGGGCACCTGGGCCACCCCGACGGTCGTCTCGGTGGTGGAGAACGGGTGGGCGGCGACCGGGGCCGACCCTCCGGTGAGAGCGTTGAACAGGCTCGACTTCCCGGAGTTCGGGAGACCGACTATGCCGAGGCGTTCCATCGCCGGGCAGGCTACCGGCTGGCAGGCGGGGTCCCCACACAACAGGGCGCGCTGGCCGGGCCGGCGCCCGCTCGCCTAGTGTCGAACGCCATGTCCAAGCGCACCCAGAAGGCCCGGTCCCGGGCTCGACGCAAGAAGGCGAACCACGGTCAGAAGCCCCGCCGGGGCCGTTAGGCACCGGTAGGCCCGGCGCCCGCCTCAGACCAGGCCGGCGGCAGACGCCAGGTCCGACAGCCGGGCCAGGGGTCGGGCGCCGATGTGGCCGACGATCTCGGCGGCGGCCAGCGCCCCGAGACGGGCCGACGCCTCGGCACCCAGGTCATTGACCACCCCGTACAGGAATCCGGCGGCGAAGCTGTCACCCGCTCCGGTGGTGTCCACCACGTGGCCGACCGGCCTGGCCGGCACGGTCACCCGGCCGTCCGCCCCGGCCACCACGCAGCCGCGCCCGCCGAGGGTGACGGCCACGGTCGGGCAGCGCTTGGCCAGGGAATCGATGGCGTCGTCCAGATCGGCGCAACCCGACAGGCCCAGGGCCTCCGGTTCGTTGGCGAACAGCACGTCGACCCGGTCCAGGAGCGCCGTCAGCTCGTCGAGGTGCAGGTGCACCCAGGCCGGGTCGGAGGCGGAGAAGGCGACCATGGCCCCGGCCGCCCGGGCCGCCTCCACGGCCGCGTCGACGGCCGCCTCGGACTCCTCCTTGCCGCACAGGTAGCCCTCCAGGTACACGACCCGGGCGGCGGCGATGGCCTCGCGGTCCACGTCCGCCGGCTGCAGGTACGCCCCCACCCCGAGGTTGGTGCACATGGTCTTCTCGGCGTCGGGGGTCACCATGACCAGGCACCGGCCGGTCCCGGGGCCGGACCCGTTGGGCGCCGGCGCCACCTGGTAGCGCACCCCGGCCGAGCGGATGTCGTGGGTGAACACCCGTCCCAGGCCGTCGTCGGCGACCTTGCCGATGAACTCGACGGCCGCCCCCAGCGACGCCAGGCACGCCGCCGTGTTGGCGGCCGAACCGCCTGACGCCTCGGTCGCCGGTCCCAGCTCGGCGTAGATCCGCTCCGCCGCCTCGTCGTCGATCAGGGTCATGGTCCCCTTGGACAGGCCCAGTTCCGCGACCTGGGAGTCCTGGCAGGGGGAGAGGACGTCGACGATGGCGTGGCCCACGGCGACGACCTGCGGTGCTGTCTGCATGACCCGACCGTAGCGGTCCCAAAGTAGGGTGACATACTCCCGTCCGAGATAGGAGGCCGCCCGTGGCTGGACACGAGAGCTACCGGCTGCCGCGCCACGCGCGGCCCCGGCGATACGAACTCGAACTGCACCCGGACCTGGCCCGGGCGCGCTTCGACGGCCGGGCGGTCATCACGGTCGACGTCACCGCCACGGCCACCAGCCTGGTGCTCAACGCCGCCGATCTCGACGTGTCCGAGGTCCGCCTGGTGGACCCGGCCGGATCCGAGTTACGCCCCGACGTGCGGGCGGTGGCCGAGGAGCAGCAGCTCGTCCTGGACTTCGGCCGGGAGCTGGCGGTCGGGGACGGGTACCGGCTGACGCTGGAGTTCAGCGGCGTCCTCAACGATCAGTTGCGGGGCTTCTACCGCAGCACGTTCCGCGACGGTGACGGCGCGGAGCGGGTCATCGCCACCACCCAGTTCGAGTCCACCGACGCCCGCCGGGCGTTCCCCTGCTGGGACGAGCCGGACTTCAAGGCCGTGTTCTCCGTGACCCTGGTCGTCGAGGAGGGACTGACCGGCCTGTCCAACGCCGCCCTGCTGTCGGAGCGCCGCCTGGAAGGCGGCCGCACCGAGTTGCGCTTCGCCGACACCATGTCGATGTCCACCTACCTGGTGGCGTTCGTGGTGGGCCCCTACGAGCTGACCGGGCCGGTCGACGCCGACGGCGTTCCCATCCGTTTCGCCGCCGTGCCCGGCAAGCTGGGCCTGTCCGGCTTCGCCGCCGACGCCGCAGTGCACGCGGTGCGGTTCCTCACCGGGTACTTCGGCATCGCCTACCCGGGCGACAAGCTCGACCACGTCGCCGTCCCCGACTTCGCGTTCGGGGCCATGGAGAACCTGGGCTGCGTGACCTACCGGGAGAACCTGCTGCTCGCCGACCCGGCCGCCGCATCCCAGACCGAGCTGCAGCGCATCGCCACCGTGGTGGCCCACGAGACGGCCCACATGTGGTTCGGGGACCTGGTGACCATGAAGTGGTGGAACGGCATCTGGCTCAACGAGGCGTTCGCCACGTTCATGGAGTTCACCACCACCGACCACTTCCGCCCCGAATGGCAGGTCTGGAGCGGCTTCGGGGCGGCCAAGGCGTCGGCGCTCGGCACCGACGGGCTGCAGGCCACCCGGCCGGTGGAGTTCGCGGTGGGCCGCCCGGAGGAGGCGGAGGGCATGTTCGACGTGCTGACCTACGAGAAGGGCGGGTCGGTGCTGCGGATGCTGGAGCAGTACCTGGGCCCGGAGGTGTTCCGCCAGGGCATCTCCAGGTACCTGTCCACCCATTCCTACGGGAACACCGAGACCTCGGACCTGTGGGACGCCCTGGAGTCGGTGTCGGCCGAGCCGGTGCGGACCATCATGGAGTCGTGGATCTTCCAGGGCGGCTACCCCCTGGTCACGATCAGCCCGGGAGACGACCCGTCGTCGGTGGTGCTGCGCCAGGGGAGGTTCGTCTACAGCGGCGAGGCCGGCGGGGCCCGCTGGAAGATCCCGGTCAACCTGCGGGCCTCGGTGGGCGGCCGGGTCGTGCACGAGCGGGTGCTGATCGACGGCGACCAGACCACCTGGCGCTTCGACGGGCAGCCGGACTGGGTGGTGGTCAACGACGGCGGCTGGGGCTTCTACCGGACCCGTTACGCCCCGGACCTGCGGGCCCGGCTGATCGCAGCCGGCCCGGCGCAGGTGCTCACCCCGCTGGAGCAGCTGCAGCTGCTGGGCGACACCTGGGCGTCGGTGGTGGCCGGCCAGGCCGAGCTGGGTGAATGGGCGGAGCTGGCGGCGGTGATGGCCGGGGTGGCGGACCCCGATGTGTGGGGTGCGATCCTGGAGGTGCTGCACGCCCTCGACGTCATCGGCGACGGCGCCGAACGGGAGGCCGTCCAGGCCTTCGCCCGCCGTCTGGCCCGGCCCGTCTGGGACGGCTGGGACCCGGCGCCCGGCGAGGACGAGCGCACCGCCATCGCCCGCAGCCGCATCCTGATGGCCCTGGCCGGCACCGGGCGGGACGAGCAGCTGCGGGCCGAGGCCTGCGAGCGGTTCCGGGCCCACATCTCCGGGGGGGCCGCCCTGCCCCCCGACCTGGTGGCCGTCACCGCCCGGCTGGCGGTGTCCGCCGGCGGCCCGGACGCCTGGTCGGAGACGCTGGCCGCCTACCGGCGGGCGGAGCGCCCCCAGGACCAGTTGCGCTACCTGTTCGCCCTGGCCGAGACCCCGGATCCGGACCTGCGCCGGCGCACCCTGGACATGACCCTCGACGCCGAGGTGCGCAGCCAGAACGCCCCGTTCGTGATCGCCTCGGTGATGAGCCAGCACCGGGCGGCCGGCCCGGCCTGGGGCTGGCTCGAATCGAACTGGGCGCGCATCCAGGGCCGCCTCCCGGTGACGCTGCTGATCCGGGTCATGGAGGGCACGGCGGCGGTCGTCGACGAGGAGGTGGCCGCCGCCGTCCACCGCTTCTTCGACACCCACGAGCTGCCGGTGAGCGACATCCGGACCAGGCAGGTCCTGGAGCGGATGGACGTCAACGTGTCCCTGGCCGGCCGCCTGGCCGGGAAGCTGGCGTCCGGCCTGGGCGCCGCCGGACCATCCTGAGCGGCGGCGGGCCGCCGGCGGTCCCACCGAGCGGCGTCAGACGGCCGGCGGTCCGAGCGAGCGGGGCGGCCGCATGGGGGTGAACGTGTTCGCGTCCGAGCCGGGGGCGGTGCAGCTGGTCTGGGACCGGCTGCCGGCCGGTGACACCACCCTCGAGATCGCCGGCCGGGCGTTCCCCGTCGGCGCCCCGCCCCCGGAGTGGTACCGCCTGGCCCCGCCCGGGACCAGCGGACCCGGCGCCGTGGTGGTCGACGGGCTGGAGCCGTCGCGCGACTACGACGTGACCCTGGTGGCCGAAGGCCGGCCCCGGGCCCGGGTGGCGGTGGCGCGCACCGCCCCCCCACCGCCGGGGCGACCGCTGGCCCGCTTCGCCACGTTCAGCGACTGCCACGTCGGCGAGACCCACTTCGGCGCCGTCCGGCGGATCAGCGATCCCGGCGAGGAAGCGGCCGGCCTGGACCCCTACCCGCTGCGGGCCCTGCGGGCCGCCCGGCGGGAGGCCCAGGACTGGGGGGCCGAGCACCTGGTCGTCCGGGGTGACATAACCCGCCACGGCGGCTCGGCGGAGGCGGTCCGGGCCGCCGCCGAGCTGGGCCGCTCGGGGTTGCCGGTGTACTCGGTCCTGGGCAACCACGACGTGGCCGGCCGGTCCGACCTGGCGGCCGTCCTGCGCCGGGAGGGGGTGGCGGCCTCCGGCCCGGACGGTCCGGTCGCCGTCGACCTGCCCGGCGTGCGCCTGGTGTTGGGCCACACCCCGGTACCGGGACAGCACCGCGGCCGTCTCGATCGGTCCCATCTGGACCGGCTGGTGGAGCTGGCCGGCGGGACGGCCGGGCCGGTGGTGCTGGTCCTGCACCACCCGCCGCGAGCCGGGCGGCTCCCCACCTACTACCCGCCGCCGCTGGACGCGGCCGACTCCCGGTCGCTCGTGGAGGGGGTCCGGTCCGCCAACCCGGCGGCGATGATCCTCTCCGGCCACACCCACCGGACCCGCCGCTACGACGTGGCCGGCGTCGCCGTCTCCGAGGTCGGGTCCACCAAGGACTTCCCCGGGCAGTGGGCCGGCTACACCGTGCACGAGGGAGGCATCGCCCAGACGGCCCGCCGCATCGGGTCCCCCGACGTGATCGCCTGGACGCAGATCACCGGCCGGGCCCTGGGCGGGATCTGGAGCCGGTGGAGCCCCGGCCGCCTGCGGGACCGGTGCTGGACCTACTGCTGGCCGGACCGCCGCGGCGCCTGACCCTCGGGCGGGGCGGTCATCTGCTCCACCCGGGACCGCACCTGGTCCAGGCGCTCGGTCGCCCGGGCGTGCAGCTTCTCCGCCCGCTCGTACAGGTCGGCGGCCGCCTCGATCCCGATGTCCCCGGCGGCCAGCCGGGCGGTGACCTCCTCCAGTTCGGCCATGATCTGCTCGAAGGTCGGATCGCTGCTCCCGGCCGTGCTCAAGGTGACACCTCCGTAACCGTGGCGGTGACCTGTCCCCGGGCCAGCCGGGCCCGGATCCGGTCCCCGGCCTTGACCTGCGACGACAGCCGCAGCACCGAACCGTCCTCCCCGCTGACCACCGCGTAGCCCCGCTCCAGGGTGCGCTGGGGCGACAGGGCCGTCAGGTGGCGCCGCTCCGCCTCCAGCCGTCCGGCCGCCCGGCCCAGAGCCTCCCAGGTGGGCCGGCGCCAGTCCGCCGCCGCCAGCCGGGCCCCGGCCGCGGTCAGTCTGGCGGCCGGGTGGGCCGCTTCCAGGCGCACCCCGGCCCGCTCCAGGCGGGCCTCGGCCCGCTCCACCCCGCCCCGCACCGCCCGCGCCACGTCGACCGCCTCCATCCGCCGCTCGGCCAGGACCAGCCGACCGGCCAGCAGGCCGGCGGCCCGCTCCAGGACGGCGTCCACCTCCCGCCGTATGCCGGCCAGGTCGGGCAGGACGGCGGTGGCAGCCAGCGAGGGCGTGCCGCAGCGCAGATCGGCCACCTCGTCGCAGAGGGGCCGGTCCCCGTCATGGCCGATGGCCGACACCACCGGCACCGGGCAGGCGGCCACCGCCCGGCACACCTCCTCGGTGCTCCACGGCAGCAGCGACGGGGCGTCACCCCCGCCCCGGGCCAGGATGACCACCTCCACCTCGGGGCGGGCCGCCAACCGGCCCAGGGCCTCGACGATGCACTCGGCGGCGGCCGGGCCCGACACGGTCGTCTCCTGGAACACCACCGGGTAGCCGGCGCAGCGCTGGGCCACCACCGACTCGATGTCCTTGCGCACCGCCGCCTCGGTGCCGCACACCACCCCGACGGCAGCCGGCAGAACCGGGAGCCGGCGGCGGGGCCGGGTCAGGAGCCCCTCCGCGGCCAGGCGGGCCCGGGTCTGTTCGATCAGCGCCGCTATCGCCCCGGCGCCGACCGGCATCACCTCCTCGGCCAGCAGCGAGAGCTGGCCCCGGTCGTTGGACCACTGCAGGGAGGCCACCACCGAAACCCTCTCGCCGGCCGCTATCCGCGACCGGGCCGCCGCCCCCGACGGCACCCGCACGTCCATCTGGGCCGCCCGGTCCCGCAGGGTGAAGAACACCCAGCCACCCCGCGACCGGGTGGGCCGGTACACTTCACCCTCGACCGCGATCCGGCCGATGCCCACGATCGAGCGGGCGATCTCGCCGGACAGCCGTACCAGGGTCACCGGCCGGGGCGCCCGTGTGGCGGCATCGTCGAACAGCGGCAGAGTCACCCGTCAAGGCTATCCACGGGCCGGTCGCTTAGCATAGGCAGAGATGAATAGGCAGGAGAACACTTGAGCAGCGACGACACCGCCCGGTCCTTCGGCGCCCTGGGCATCGACGCCGACCTGGTGGATGCGCTTACAGCCGCCGGCATCGGCGAGCCGTTTCCCATCCAGAGCCTCACGATCCCCGACGCCCTGAGCGGGCGCGACATCTGCGGCAAGGCCAAGACCGGGTCCGGCAAGACGCTGGCGTTCGGGCTACCGCTCCTGCAGCGGCTCAGCGGCGGCGGCCGGGTGCCGGACGGCCGGGGCCGCCCGCCCCGGGGGCTGGTCCTGGTCCCCACCCGGGAGCTGGCCCGCCAGGTCGCCGACGTGCTCGAACCGCTGGCCGCCGCCCGCGACATGACGCTCGGCACCTGCTACGGGGGGACCAACATGGAGGCCCAGGTGAAGGCTGTGCGGGCCGGCATGGACGCCGTCATCGCCACCCCGGGCCGGCTGATAGACCTGCGCCAGCGGGGTGAGATCGACCTGGCCGCGGTGGAGGTGGTCGTGCTCGACGAGGCCGACCGCATGGCCGACATGGGCTTCACCCCCCAGGTGGAGTGGATCCTGAGACACCTGGTCCGGCCCCACCAGACCATGCTGTTCTCGGCCACCCTCGACGGGGACGTCGACCGGTTGATCCGCTACGAGCTGACCGACCCGGTCAAGCACGAGGTGGTCTCGGAGACCCAGACGGTGAGCGGCATGGCCCACCGTTTCATCCAGGTGCACCAACTGGACAAGGTGAAGGTGGCGGCGGCCATCTGCTCGGCCAGCAGCCGGACCATCGTCTTCGCCCGCACCAAGCGCGGCGCCGACCGCCTGACAGAAGCGCTGCGCAAGGAGGGCGTCGACGCCCGGGCCATCCACGGGGACCTCCGCCAGCAGATCCGGGAGCGGGCCCTGCGGTCCTTCTCCGAGGGCCGCTTGAAGGTACTGGTCGCCACCGACGTGGCCGCCCGGGGCCTCGACGTCGAAGATGTGGACGCGGTCATCCACTTCGACCCGCCCGACGACCACAAGTCGTACCTGCACCGCTCCGGGCGTACCGCCCGGGCCGGGCGCCGGGGCCTGGTGGTGACCCTGGTGCTGTGGAACGAGCAGCTCGAGGTGGAACGGATCCAGAAGCGGCTGGGCCTGTCCGAACCGATCACCGAGATGTTCTCCAACGATCCCCGCCTGGCTCATCTCGCCACCTGGGATCCGGCCGCCTAGCCGGAGGCACCCCCGTGCACTCGGGCCTCGAGGCGGCCGGCTTCGCCCTCGGGGCGGTGGCGGTGGTGATGACCATGCTGTCGGCCATCCGGGCCGTGGTCCTGCCCCGGGCCGTACAGAACTTCATCCCCAGGGTCACCACCAACGCGGTGCGGTTCGTGCTGCGGCTGCGCGCCGCCCGCTCCGACAGCTACCACGACCGGGACCGGGTGATGGCCATGGTGGCACCGATGGCCCTGATCTCGATGCTGGCCACCTGGCTGGCGGTGCTGTTCCTGGCCTACGCCCTGATGATGTTCTGCATCACCGGCCGGTCGGTGGCCGGGTCGTTCGAGCTGTCCGGATCGTCCATCGTCACCCTGGGGACGGCCAGCGACCCCCAGTTCTGGCCGTCCATGCTCAGCTATTCGGAGGCGGCGCTGGGGCTGCTGCTGGTGGCCCTGTTCATCACCTACTTCCCGAGCATCTACAGCGCCTTCACCCGCCGTGAGACCGGGGTGACGCTCCTGCAGGTGCGGGCCGGCGACCCGCCGCAGGCCACCACCATGCTGATCAGGTACCACCGCATCGAGGAGCGCCGTTACCAGCTCACCGAGCTGTGGCGGCAGTGGGAGGCCTGGTTCTCCGACATCGAGGAGTCCCACACCACGTTCCCGATCCTGGCGTTCTTCCGCTCCCCCCAGCCGGAGCGTTCCTGGATCACCGCGGCCGGGGCCCTGCTGGACGGGGCGGCGTTCTGGGTGGCCTGCGTGGACGAGCACCCCATCGACCCCGACGCCCAGCTGTGCATCCGGGCCGGGTTCCTGGCCCTGCGCCGCATCGCCGACGCCTTCGACCTCCCCTACGACCCCGACCCGGCCCCCGACGGCCCCGTCACCGTGTCGCGTTACGAGTGGGAGGCGGCCATGACCGACATGGCGGCGGCCGGGGTGCCCCTGGTCGCCGACCGGGAACAGGCGTGGGCCGCCTGGCGGGGCTGGCGGGTCAACTACGACACCGTGCTGCTGCGGCTGGCCCGCCTGGTGGAGGCCCCACCGGCCCCGTGGGTCAGTGACCGGTCCCCTGTGGCGAGCCGGGACGCCCGGCGCCGTCGGGACCGCCCGGCCGGGTCCGGGCCCGACCCCGGCCGAACAGCCAGCGGGTGGCGGCGATGGACACGAAGATGACGGCCAGCACCACCAGGATCCCCCACAGGTCGGACGCGTCGTTGTGGGGTCCCACGATGTTGGCGGAGACGTTCGGCCCGTTCCCCACCACGGTGATGACCGCCCCCGGCCCGTGAGGGTTGGCCAGCGTGGTCGGTGTGGCCCCGCCCACCAGCCGGCCGTCGGCGGTCACCTGCAGGGGAAGGAGCACCCGGCCATTCTCCCAGACCCCCGCCGGTACGCGGATGTCGGCACCCCCCTTTCCGGGACGGCCGCCCGGCGCTAGTAGCCTGCAACGTCGTGTCCGATGCCTGGATGATCGAACCGTCCGGACCGCTGCGAGGCGAGGTCCAGGTGCGGGGGTCGAAGAACGCCGTCACCAAGCACATGGTGGCCGCCCTGCTCGGCGAGGGACCCAGCACCATCACCAACATCCCCGAGGTCGGCGACGTGGACATCACCGCCGGCATCCTCACCGCGGTCGGGGCCGAGGTCGAGCGCAACGGCGAGTCCATCACCGTGGCCCCTCCGTCCGCCGCCACCCCGTCGGTCCCGCTCCGCTTCAGCGGCCTCAACCGGATCCCGGTCCTGCTGCTCGGCCCGCTGCTGCACCTGACCGGCGAGGCGTTCGTCCCCCGGGTCGGCGGGGACCAGCTCGGCGGCCGGCCGGTGGACTTCCACGTGGAGCTCCTCCGCTCCCTCGGGGCGGTGGTGGAGGTCACCTCGGAGGGCATCGCGGCCCGCTGCACCCGGCTGCGGGGGGCCATCATCGAGCTGCCCTACCCGAGCGTGGGGGCCACCGAGTCCGCCCTGCTGTCGGCGTCGATGGCCGAGGGCAAGTCGGTGATCCGCAACGCCGCCACCGAGCCCGAGGTGCTGGAGCTGGCCCTGTTCCTGCAGCGGATGGGGGCCCGCATCGAGCTCCAGCCGGACCGGCGGATCATCATCGAGGGGGTGCCCCGGCTGCGGGGGGCCCGCACCCGGCTGCAGGGTGACCGCAACGAGGCGTTCAGCTACCTGGTGGCCGGCCTGATCACCGGCGGCGAGGTGCGGGTGGTGGGCTGCCGCCAGGACCGCCTGGTCACCGCCATCACCACCCTGATGCGCATGGGTGCCTCGGTGGTGGTCGACGAGGTGGCCATGACCGCCTCGGCCCCGAACGGGCTGCGGGCGGCGGCCGTGCAGACCGACGTCCACCCCGGGTTCATGACCGACTGGCAGACACCGTTGATGGTGCTGTTCACCCAGGCCGAGGGCATGTCGGTCCTGCACGAGACGGTGTACGAGGACCGCTTCGTGTACGTCCCGGCCCTGCAGAAGATGGGCGGCGAGATCGAACTGTTCTCCACCTGCCTGGGCGGCTCGGCCTGCCGGTTCCACGAGACCAGCTACCTGCACTCGGCCGTCGTGCGGGGGGTGTCCAAGCTGCGGGGGGCGGAGGTGGAGATCCCCGACGTCCGGGCCGGTTTCTCCAGCGTCATCGCCGCCGCCGCCGCCGAGGGTCCGTCCCTGTTGCGGGGCGTGCACCACCTCGAGCGGGGCTACCACCGTCCGGCCGACCAGCTCCGCTCGCTGGGCCTGGACCTCAAGACGTCATAGGCGGCGCTTTGTCCGCCCTCTACACCTTCGACGGTTCCGCCTACCTGCCCGGCCCCATGTGCGTGGGCCCGTGGTCGCCCGACGCCCAGCACGGGGGCCCGGTGTCCGCCCTGCTCGCCGGGGCGGTGGAAGCGGCCGAGGACCCCCGCTTCGCCGACGTGGACGTGCAGGTGGTCCGCCTGACGGTGGAGCTGCTCAGGCCGGTACCCCTCCGCCCGCTCACCGTGGCCTCCGCCGTGGTACGGCCGGGTCGCAACGTCCAGCTGGCCGAGGCGACCATGCTGTGCGGGGACACCGAGGTGGCCCGGGCCCGGGCCCTGCGGATCCGCCGGGCCAAGATGGACGTCCCCGTCGAGCGGGCGGAGCCGCCCGGCCCGGTGCCCGACGACGACCCGCCCCCGTCGAGCGTGGCCCGCCGCACCGCCTTCGCCGAGGCCGTCGACCTGCGGTTCGTCAGGGGCAGCTGGGACGAGACCGGCCCGGTGACCATGTGGACCCGCCTGCAGGTGGCGGTGGTCGACGGTGTCGAGCCGTCCCCGCTGCAGCGGGCCACCGCCGCCGCGGACTTCGGCAACGGCGTCAGCCGGGTGCTCGAGTTCGACCATCACACGTTCATCAACCCCGACCTGACGGTGGCCCTGGCCCGGGTGCCCGAGGGCGAATGGGTCGGCTTCGACGTGGTCTCACGCCTGTCGACCGGCGGCTTCGGCCAGGCGGAGAGCGCCATCTTCGACCCGGTCGGCCCGGTGGGCCGGTCGGTGCAGTCCCTGCTCGTATCCGAGCGCTAGGCCCGCCCCGGGCTCGGGCCGCCGCTCGCGGCGCCTATGCTGCGCGGCCTGAGAGCTGTCACAAGTTGGAGCTTGGGAGAAGGGACGACGTCGGTTTGATTCCTGCCGCACCTGTGCGAGCCGCCGGATGCCGGGGCGGGCACCCGACCCTTCCCCCCCACCAGACCTGCGACAGCCTCCCATGACCGTGGTCGAAAGGATCATGGCCCACGCCGACCGCTTGACCACCACCGAGCGCAAGATCGCCTCGGTGCTGGCCGACGAGCCGCAGATCATCGCCTTCGGGACGGTGGCCCAGGTGGCCCAGCGGGCCGGCACCAGCGGCCCGTCGGTGGTGCGACTGGCCTCCAAGCTCGGCTACGACGGCTTCGTGGGGCTCCAGGCGGCCATCCAGGCGGAGCTGGCGCTGCGGTTGGGGCCGGCCCGTGACCGGATCCGCCAGCACCTCCCCGACGACCTGCTGGGCCGGATCCAGACGGGCGAGCTCGACAACGTCAGCTCCACGTTCCACAACCTGAGCCGGGAAGCGGTCGGGCGGGCCGCCGATCTGCTGGCCGACCTGGCCCGGCGGGTGTGGATCTACCCGGGCGAGCTGACCGCCCCCATCGGCACCGTCCTGGCCACCCTGCTCGGGCAGCTGCGTCCGGGGGTGTCGCTGCTCGCCGGCTCGGAGCTGGCCATCGGCCGGGCCCTGGCCGACCTGGCGGCCCGGGACGTGGTGGTGGCCATCGACATCCACCGCTACGAGCGGTCCCTGGCGTCGGCCGTGGAATGGGCGTCGTCGCTGGGGGCGGAGGTGCTGGCCGTGACCGACGGGCCGCTCTCCCCGCTGGCCGGCATGGCCGCCGAGACGTTCTTCTTCTCCGCCCGGGGGGTGGGCCCCTTCGACAGCATGGTCGGCGGGGTGGCCCTGGCGGATGTCATCGTGGGAGCGGTGGCGGCCCGGGTCAGAGCCACCGCCGCCGGGCGGCTCGATGCCATCGAGACGGCCTGGACCTCCTGGAAGGCGCTGGTCGCCGAGCCGGCCGTGGCGCTGGAGCCGATTCCCCTGCACGAGCGGCCCGCCCCGCCGGAGGGGTCGGAGCCGGCCCGGCCGAGGACCGCCGCCCCGGACTGAACGGACCCGGTCAGTCGCCGGCCGAGGCGGCCTGCAGCCGGCGCAGGGTGAGCGACGCCACCGCCAGCGGGTCGGATCCGGCCGGGGCGCCCGAGCCCAGGGCGGCCGCCCGGCGCAGGTCCTCGCCGTGCCGGTCGATCCACCGGGCCAGGGCCGCCGGGCCGTCCGTGGCCCCCGGCCGCAGCACGCCGACCGCCACCCGGGCCCGCCAGTCGGATATGTCGTCCAGCACCGCCCGGGCCTGCCAGAGCCGCACCCGTCCCGGCGGCGGTGACGCCTCCAGGGCGGTCCGGGCGGCCGTCTCCAGGTCGTCCAGGCCGGCCAGCTCGTCCAGGCGGTCCCACACCTCCAGTACCTCGGGCACGGACCGGCCCGCCGCCCGGGCCAACCGGTCGGCCCACACGGCCGCCACCCGGCGCCGGGCCGAGAGGAACCGCTCGGCGGTGGCCGGGGTCACGTCCAGGGCCTTCCAGTCGGGCTGGTCCCGCTCCGGCACCGGGCCGACCGCCGCCTCCCAGGCCAGGGCGGTGGCCCGGTCGCGTCCGGCGGCCGGGCCCGGCTCGAGCCGGGCCGGGTCCCGGAGGTAGGCGCGGGCCAGGGACGCCACCGCGTCGGACACCACCTGGTGCAGGGCCGCCTCGGCCGACGCCGACAGCGCCGAGCCCGGGCGGCCGGCCAGGTCCTCCAGCTCGGACCACAGCTCCCCGGCCCCGGTCACCGTGCGGGCCGCCCAGAACGCCCCGGCCACCTCGCCCAGGTCGCAGCCCAGCTCGGCGGCCAGGTCGTGGGCCCACACGATGCCCATCTGGTCGACCAGCTCGCCGGCCACGTCGGTGGCCACCAGCTGGGGGTACAGGCGGTGCTCGGGTACCAGGTCGGCCAGGCGGTCCCTGATGGGCGCCGGGAAGTACGGCAGCACGCTGTCGAGGAAGACCGGGTCCCGGGGGCGGGCCGAACCTTCGACGGCGGCCACCAGATCGGCCTTGGCGTAGGCCAGGATGGTGGCCAGCTCCGGCCTGATCAGCCCGGCCCCGGCCGCCCGGCGCACCCGGAACTCCTCCCGGTCGGGCAGCACCTCGACGTCGCGGTCGAACCGGCCGGCCGCCTCCAGGCCGTCGATCAGGGCCTCGTAGGCGTCGAGCTCGGCCTCCGAGCGGGTCGCCGCCCGGTTGAGGGCGGCCACGCTGTGGTCCACCTGGCGCAGGACCTGGTCGGCCACCTCCTGCTCGGACAGCGCGAGCAGCCGGTCCCGGTCGGCCGGATCGAGCCGTCCCCGCTCGATGGCCAGGGCCAGGAGGATCTTGAGGTTGACCTCCCGGTCCGAGGTCGCCACCCCGGCCGCGTTGTCGATGAAGTCGGCGTTGATCCGCCCGCCCCGGCGGCTGTAGCGGATACGGGCCCGCTGGGTGATGCCCAGGTTGGCGCCCTCGGCCACGACGCGGGCCCGGACCCGGTCGGAGGTGATGCGCACCCCGTCGTTGGCGTGGTCGGCCACGTCGGTGTCGGACTCGCCGACGGCCTTGATGAAGGTGCCGATGCCGCCGAACCACAGCAGGTCGACGGGGGCGGACAGTATGGCCGAGACCAGCTCCGGCGGGCTGAGCTCGTCGTCGGCCACGCCCAGGACCGCCCGGGCCTCGGGCGACACCGGCACCGAGCGGGTGTCGCGCCCCCAGACCCCACCGCCGGGGGACATGGCGTCGCGCCGGTAGTCGTCCCAGCTGGAACGGGGCAGGCCGGCCAGGCGGGACCGCTCGGCGAAGGACCGCTCTCCGTCGGGGTCGGGGTCGATGAAGATGTGGCGGTGGTCGAAGGCGGCCACCAGCCGGATGGCCCGGCTGCGCAGCATCCCGTTGCCGAACACGTCGCCGGACATGTCCCCCACCCCCACCACCCGGATGGGGTCACAGGCCACGTCGATGCCCAGCTCCCGGAAGTGCCGCCGGACGGCCACCCACGCGCCTCGGGCGGTGATGCCCATGGCCTTGTGGTCGTAGCCCCGGGACCCGCCCGAAGCGAAGGCGTCACCGAGCCAGTACCCGGCGTGCTCGCTGATGGCGTTGGCCACGTCGCTGTAGGTGGCCGTGCCCTTGTCGGCGGCCACCACCAGGTAGGGGTCGGGGCCGTCCCAGGCCACCACCCCCGGTGGGGTGACGACCCGGCCGCCGATGATGTTGTCGGTCACCTCGAGCAGGGCGGCCACGAACTGCTCGTAGGCGTGGCGTACCTGGTCGGGGGTGGGTCGAGCCTTGGCCAGAGCCCCTCCGGTGGCCACGGACGGCCGGCGGACCACGAAGCCGCCCTTGGCCCCGGTCGGCACGATGATGGCGTTCTTCTTCACCTGGGCGAAGGCCAGGTCCAGCACCTCGGTCCGGAAGTCCGCCGGCCGCTCGCTCCAGCGCAGCCCGCCCCGGGCCACCAGACCGGCCCGCAGGTGGATGCCCTCCACCTCCGGCCCGTGCACGAAGGCGTCGACGTAGGGCCGGGGCGGGGCCAGTTCGGGTACGCCGGCGCTGCCGATCTTGAGCACCAGCGGCGAGCGGGGGCCGCCGCCGGCGGGGGTGCTGCCATCCGGGGTGCCGCCATCCGGGGTGCCACCGGCGGGGGTGGCGCCGTAGCCGGCGCTGAAGTAGTTGGTGCGCCAGGTGGCGTCGATCAGCTGCAGGACGGCCCCCAGGACCCGGTAGGCGTCCAGGCGCTCGACCAGGTCCAGCTGGCCCACGCAGGCGGCCCTGGCCCCCGCCGACTCGGGCCCACCGGAGCCCTCGGCCCCGGCCGGCCGGGCCGGCTCCGTCCCGGGGGGCGGCCCGTCCCCGCCCGCCGCCGGGTGGTTGGCCGGGTCGAAACGGGCCAGGAAGTACGCCACCAGGGCCCTGGCCATGTCCGGGTGGTCGGCCAGCGGCTCGGTCAGCTCCGCCCAGGACAGCCCGGCCGCGACCTGGTGCCAGTAGCGGAGGTAGGCGCGCAGCACCATCACCTGGCGCCAGTCCAGGGCGGCCGCCGTCACCAGACGGTTGAGCGAATCGACGTCGGCCCCCCCGGCCGCCGACGCCTCCACCGCGTCGACCAGCCGGGGGCCGTGAAGTTCGGGCACGAAGCGGAGGGTCTCGGGGCCGAGGGGGGCGTCCAGGCGGATGCCGATGTCGTCGATGTGCACCTCGCCCGGGCCGCCGTCGGGGTCCGGAAAACGGAACGGCACCGCCTCCACCACCACCAGACCGAAGCTCTCCAGCAGGGGCAGGGTACGGGTGAGCTCGATGCCGTCGCGCCCGAAACGGCGCAACCGGAAGGTGCACCCATCGTCGGCGGCCGGGGCCACGACCAGACGGTGGGCCCCGCCCAGCATCGGCCGCTCCCCGGCGGCCGGCTCGGCCCCCGGCCGGACCGGGGCGGCGCCCGACCCGGGGGCCGGAACCCGCAGCAGCTCGGCTATCTCCAGCGCGTCGCGGGCCGCCCGGGCCGGGCCGGTCTGCTGGCGGTACCCGGCGGGCAGGACCCTCAGCAGAGCGGACAGGCCGGGCAGCTCATCGGCCGGCAGCAGGCTCCTTACCTCGTCGTCCCACCCGGAGTCGTCCAATGCGCTCACCTGGGAAGCTTCGCGCAACCGGGCGGGCCCGGCATGGAGCCCCCTACAGACCGAGGTCGGGGCGGCGGGGACCGGGTCGCCGGGCGCCGCCTTCCATGGCCCGTACCAGTCCCGGCCGGCGGATCCACGCCAGGTCGAACCCGTCCCCCACCGCCCGTACCACCCTCAGCCGGCGGTCCCGCCCTTCCACCGCCAGGCGGGCCAGGCCGCCACGTACGGTGGCCGGGCTCAGACCGCTCCCCCGGCCGTACAGGACCGCGGCGTCGGCCTGGCCGGCCGCGTCCATCAGCTTGTTGAACACCGACTCCGCCGTCGGGGGCCCGGCCCGCTCCCCCAGCCGCAGGTAGGACTTGACCTCGACCGGGGAGCCGCACACCTCCAGGTCGGGCCGGCGGCCGCCCCGGCGGGACTCGGGCAGGGACCGCACCAGGTGGCCCTCGGCGGCGAACATCTCGGCCACCGCCAGCTCCTCGTGGCTGAGCCGCCGGGCCCGCTCGTCGAGCGCCCCGCTCGCCCTCAGGTGGAATCCCCGGCAGCCCAGCCATTGCAGGCCCGGTCCGGCCGCCAGCCAGCGGTCCGGCCGCCCCGCTCCGCCCGCCCCGCCCCCCGGCGGCGGGGCGGCGGTGGCCGTGGTCACGGCCGGGTCGTCGCCGGGCCGTCGCCGCCCGGCGCCGCCGGCACCCCGGTCCGCTCCCGGTACTGCAGGTCGTGGACCAGGAGGTTGGGCACCCCGCCTTTCTGCAGTGCCTCTGCCACCAGCCGCAGCAGGGCGGTCTCGGGGGCGTCCGCCGGGCGGGAGCCGCTTCCCAGCCGGCAGGACAGGGCCCAGCGGTACCGGCCCAGCAGCAGGTCCCCGTCATCGACGTAAGGGTGGGCGTGCAGTTCGGCGTGGACGTCGCCTTCGTCGAGCCGCCAGGTGCCGGGGACGTCCCCGGCCACGAAGGAGAACGGGGTCAGCTTCTGGATCTCGGCGACCGCCGATTCGACGGGCGGCTCTAGGTCTATGAAAAGGTCGACGGACCTGGACATCGGGAACTCCCCTCTCGTGGGTGTGCGCTCGGACGGCGGGCCGGTGGCTGACCGGCGACACGGGCCGCCCGGGGGCGAGCGAGAGGGAGCGTCGGCTCCGTACGGTCATGGTGGCACGCCGCTGTGACCCTTTCAAGGCCTCTGATGCCATCCGACGCCATCAGCCCGCTGAGCGGGGCGGCGCAGCCCGTAGCATCGTCGTATGCCGGTCACCTACGAGCTCCGCGATCGCGTCGCCTGCATCGTCATGGACGACGGCAAGGCCAATGCCCTGGACCTGCGGACGGTGGAGGACCTGCACAACGCCCTCGACCGGGCCGCCGACGACGAGCGCGTCGGCGCGGTGCTGATCGCCGGCCGCCCGGGGAGGTTCTCCGCCGGGTTCGACCTGGCCACCATGACCTCCGGCCGGGGTCCCATGCAGGAGCTGGTGACCGCCGGTGGCCGCCTGACGGCCCGGCTGCTGCTGGAGCCGACCCCGGTGGTGGCGGCGTGCACCGGTCACGCCCTGGCGGCCGGCGGGCTGCTGCTCCTGGCCGCCGACCGCCGCATCGGGGCGGCCGGTGACTTCAAGATCGGTCTCAACGAGGTGTCCATCGGCATGACCCTGCCGAAGTGGGCGGTGGAGCTGGCCCGCTACCGGCTGCCGCCGTCGGAGTTCGACTGGCGGGTGGTGCTGGGCCGGACGGCGTCACCCGAGGAGGCGGTGCGGGCCGGGTTCCTCGACCGGGTGGTCCCGGCCGACTCGGTGTTCGAGGAGGCGGTGGCCGTGGCCATGGAGCTCAGCACGCTCAGCACCCCGGCGGTGGAGGGCACCAAGCACCGGGCCCGGGGCCCGGTGGCGGCCCGCATGCTGGAGGGCATGGACACCGA
>DASSZD010000123.1:0-7793 GCA_035702985.1 Acidimicrobiales bacterium | reverse complement strand
CCGGCGGGTCGGCAGGTTCTTGCCCACGTAGTCGGGACGGATGGGCAGCTCCCGGTGGCCGCGGTCGACCATGACGGCCAGCTGTACCGCCCGGGCCCGGCCGTAGTCGGCCAGGGCGTTGAGGGCGGCCCGTATGGTCCTCCCGGTGAACAGGACGTCGTCCACCAGGATCACGGTGTGGCCGCTCAGGTCCATGGGTATGTCGGTTGTCGCCTCGGGCAGCACCGGCCGCAGGCCGATGTCGTCGCGGTAGAAGGCCACGTCCAGGGTGCCGACCACCACGTCGGCGCCGGTCACCTCGCCGATGATCCGGGCCAGTTGGCGGGCGATCCACACCCCCCCGGTCTGCAGCCCGACGATGACGATCTGGTTGGTCTCGGGGTTGCGCTCGATGATCTCGTGCGCCATCCGCCACGTCGCCCGGCGGACGTCCTCGGCGTCCATCACCGCGGTCCGGGCAACAAAAACGCCCCCGTAGGGGGGCGCCAGGGCACGCTCGCGTTTCGCCAAAAGTCCTCCTCGCTCCGTCCCGGCCTCACTGGACCGGCTTCACGGCTCGAAACCTCATGATAGCGCCTGCGCGCCGGTCCCTCGTCCCGGTCCTCGCCGCCAGGCGCGTCGGGCCCCCGTCGGTGACGCCCATGTGGCGCCGGCCAGCGCGGCCAGCCGGAAATCGTCACCCCGCTGGACCCAACGTCGGGGCCCGGCCGGGGTGGCGGGGATCGCCCGGCGGAACGAAGTCCCGCACCCCGGTGCCGGTCACCAGGGCCCAGCCGTAACGGGTCTTCATCCGGTGGTGGTGGGGGCACAGCAGGTCGAGCAGGTCGAGCATGGTGAACCGGGTGCGGGACCAGTCCTCCCGGTGGTCCCGCTCCAGGTGGGCCTGGGCGGCGCACCCGCTCACCGCACCGGTCGGGTACAGCCACTCCAGGGCGGACTGCTGGCGGGCGGTCGGGTACCGGCCCAGGTGCGCCACCCCGGTCAGCACCTTGCCCCTCTGCAGGATGGCGGCGACGAAGGGGTCCCCCGTCGCCATGACCTGGCGTACCACCGATACCGGCACCGGCCCGTACCCGGCCAGCTCGCATGTCTCACCGGGGCCCGCCACCCCCCGGAGGAAGGCGTCGTAGTCGATGCGGATCAGGATCTTGGCCGGCGCTCCTCTCCGCCGGCGGGCCGGCCGGGTCCGCCCCGGCCCCGGATCCGCTTCGGGCCCGCCGGGCGTCCGCTCCTCCGTCCCGGGCCCGGTCGCCTCGGTCGCCAGTTGGAGCAGGGCGTCGAAGGCGTAGGCGTCGGGGGATTCCCGCTCACCCCGCCGACGGGCGGACTCGAAAACCTGGTTGGCGATGGGCTGCAGGGCGGCCATCACCTGGGCGCCGTCGTCGGGTGTACCGCACGCCCGCAGGTGCCAGGTGCCGTCGACGTCGGTCCACGAGCGCAGGTGGCGGCGGGCCCGGACGGCCCGGTGACGCGCCTCCAGGTCCGGGGCCGCCGACGCCTTCACCTGGGCCACCCGGCTGCGCAGGTCGTGCAGGGACGTGTCCCGGGCCCGGTCCAGCAGCTCGGCGGCCGCTCCGGGGGCTGAGGCCACCGCCCCGGCTATGAGCTCGGTCTGCTCGGGCGACAGCCGCCCGGCCAGGGCGGCCCGCCTGACGTCGGGCTGCTCCCTCAGCCTCCGGCCGGTCTCGATCAGCTGCCGGGCGGAGCCCCCGCCCACCCCGGTGTGACGGGCGATGGCGTCAGCTGCGGAGCGGTGGCCGGCGGACTTCCATCCCGTCCCCTCGGCGGCCCGGGCGGCGGCGAGCGCCTTGAGGGCGGAGCACACCGCCTCCAGGGCGGCCGCCTCGGACATGAGGGCAGTGGCGTCAGGGACGGACAGGCACGACGGGTCGAGCGATCCCGCCCATCTCTCCAGGTCCTGTCGCATCTTCGCCAGCTGGGCCAGCACAGCCATCTCCCGGTCACGGAACTACCTTCAGGAAGTGACCGGCGCTCGCAGCCGATGACCCGCACGGCTCCCGGAGAGGAGGGGAACGTATGTTCGATGATATCGCGTCCGCATCTGATGGTCAAGGGGAGATTCCGGCCGGTCGGTTGAGCCGCTGGGTGGCCGAGACCCGCCGCCACCTGATGGAGCGCACCACCAGCCCGGTGGCCTGCGGGACCTGCACGGCCTGCTGCCGGTCATCGCAGTTCGTGGACATCGAACCCGACGAGGCGGATCCTCTGGCCCACATCCCGGCCCGGTTGGTGGTTCAGGCCCCCGGCCGGCCGGCCGGCCACATGGTGATGGTCCACGACCCCAAGGGGTGCTGCCCGATGCTCGGTGAGCACGGGTGCACGATCTACGAGCACCGGCCCCGGGCGTGCCGGACCTACGACTGCCGGGTGTTCCCCGCCACCGGTATCCGACCCGACCAGCCCCTGGTCGCGGCCCGGGCCGAGCGGTGGCGCTTCGACGACCCCGAGGAGGGCGGGCGCGACACGGACGATCAGGTGACGGCCCGGGCCGAGCGCGATGGGGACGGCCCCGACCGGGGAGACCAGGTGACGGCCCGGGCCGAGCGCCACGGGGGCGGCCCCGACCGGGAAGACCAGGTGACGGCCCGGGCTCTGGCGGCGGCGGCCGCATACCTGACCGGGCACTTCCCCGACTCGCCGGCGCTGGCCCGGGCGGCCGCGGCCGTCACCATCTGTGACGCTTTCACCGATCCGGAGGCAGCTGCCACCCTCCAGCCGGAGGACGTGGCGGCGCTGATCGTCTGGCGGATGTCCGGTGAACGGGCTCCCGGTGCCGGCCCTCAGCGGGAACCGGCAGGCCGCACATCGGCGGCTATGGCGGACAGGACCCCGTTGACGAACCGGCCGGACTCGTCGGTGGAATAGGCGCCGGCCAGCTCCACCGCCTCGGACAGGACCACCGCGGTCGGGGTGTCCGGCGACGCCAGCAGCTCGTAGGTGGCCAGGCGCAGCACGGCCCGGTCGATGGCCGGCATTCGGTCGAGGGCCCAGCCGATGGAATGGCGGGAGATCAGGGTGTCTATCTCGGCGGTGCGGTCCCCCACCCCGACCACCAGCGAGGAGGTGAACGGGTCCGGGGGTACCGGCAGATCGTCGATCACCACGGACGGGGCGACGTCCTTGGTCTCGGCTTCGTAGAGCAGCGAGAGAGCCCGCTCGCGGGCCTCCCGGCGGGCGACGGGCAGCACGACGGTACGAGGAGGACGGTCCGGGCTAGGCCCGGGTCAGGTACTCGCCGGTCCGGGTGTCCACCTTGACCCGGTCCCCGGTGTTGACGAACAGCGGCACCTGGATCTGAAGCCCGGTCTCGAGGGTGGCCGGCTTGCGGGCGCCCGACACCCGGTCGCCCTGGACCCCGGGTTCCGTCTCGGTGATGGTCAGCTCCACCGCGGCCGGCAGGTCCACGCCCACGATCTCGCCGTCGTACATCTGCAGCACCGCCGAGTCGCCCTCCTTGAGGTACGAAGGCGACGACCCGAGCGACGCCCGCGGGGCCGGCAGCTGCTCGTAGTCACTGGTGTCCATGAACACGTAGTTGTCGCCGTCGAGGTACAGGAACTGCATCTCCCGCTTGTCGATCAGGGCCTGGTCCAGCTTCTCGTCCGCCCGGTAGGTCCGCTCGATGACGGCGCCGGTCCGCACGTTCTTCAGCTTGGTGCGCACGAAGGCCCCGCCCTTGCCCGGCTTGACGTGCTGGAACTCCACCACCGAGAACAGCCCCTCGGGCAGGTTGAGGGACATCCCGTTCTTCAGATCGTTGGTCGATACGGCAGGCATGTCTTAGAGGTGATCCTTAGCTGTGCGGGTGAGGGGCCGGCAGCCCTCGTCGGTCACCACAACGGTGTCCTCGATCCGGACCCCTCCGAGCCCCGGCAGGTAGACGCCGGGCTCGACGGTGACGACGTGGCCGGCGACGAGTGTATCGGTCGAGCTGGCGGCCACCGAGGGCGCCTCGTGAATGTCCAGGCCCACGCCGTGGCCGGTGCCGTGCACGAAGCGGTCGCCCCAGCCAGCTCCGCCGATCACCGACCGGCAGGCGGCGTCGACCGAGGCGCAGGTCGCCCCGGCCCGCACGGCGGCCACCCCGGCCGCCTGGGATTCCAGGACCACCGTCACCGCCCGGCGGAGATCGGGGTCGGCCACCCCGTCGACCCAGACGGTGCGGGTCATGTCGGAGCAGTACCCGTCCACCAGGGCGCCGAAGTCGATCACGACCGGCTCCCCCCGCCCGATGACCCGGTCGCCGGGGCGGTGGTGGGGCTTGGCCCCGTTCGGCCCGGAGGCGACGATGGTCTCGAATGACGGGCCGCTGGCTCCGAGCTCGCGCATGGAGAAGTCCAGGATCCGGCCGAACTCCGCCTCGGTGAGCCCGTCGGCCAACCGGGGGCGGACTTTGTCCAGAGCCTCGTCGGCGATACGGGCCGCTTCGGCCAGCCGGTCCAGCTCGCCGGCGTCCTTGACCCGGCGCAGCTCCTCGACCAGCCCCACGGTAGGTACCAGCTCCACGCCGGGGAACCACTCCGCCTCGAAGGACCGCTGGCGGGCCCAGCTGATGTGGGCCGCCTCCAGGGCCAGGCGGTCCACCCCGGCCGACCCGACCAGCTCGGTCGCCCCGTCGCGCTGGCGGACGGCCGGGGCCACCCGGACAGAGACGGGCGCGCCGCTGGCGTCGATCTGCTCGGCGGCCTGGCTCTCGTAGCGACCGTCGGTGAGCAGAACCGCCTCGTCGGGCAGGACGAAGAGCATCCCGGCCGAGCCGGTGAAGCCGGTCAGGTACCGGATGTTGGTCAGGCTGGTCACCACCAGGGCCGGGGTCCCGCCCCCGGCCAGCTCCTTGCGCAAACGGCCCATCCGGTCGGCAACCTGCATCGCTCGTAACTCCACGGCGGTTTACAGTACCCCGGTGACCTGGGAGGACCTGCCGTGACCGCTCTGCTGGTGGTCGCCGCCGCCCTGTACGGGCTGGTCGTGGGGTCGTTCCTCAACGTGGTGGTCCACCGGGTCCCCAACGGTCGGTCCGTGGTCCGCCCGCCGTCGGCCTGCCCGGGGTGCGGGAGCCCGATCTCCGCCCGGGACAACATCCCGGTGCTGTCCTGGCTGCTGCTGCGGGGCCGCTGCCGCGGGTGCGGGATGCGGATCTCGGCCCGCTACCCGCTGGTGGAGCTGCTGACCGCGGCGGTGTTCGTGTCGGTGGCCCTGCGCTTCGGCTGGAGCTGGACCCTGCCGGCGGAGATCATCTTCTCGGCCGGTCTGGTGGCCCTGTCGCTCATCGACATGGACCACCTGCTGCTGCCCCGGGCGGTCGTGTACCCCCTCGGCGCCGCCGTGCTGGCCGCCCTGGTGCTGGCCGCCGGGGTGCAGGGCAGCTGGGGGCGCCTCGGGGTGGCCGCGGTGTGCGCGGCGGTGGAGTTCGCCGTCCTGTTCGTCATCAACTGGGTCAGCCCCCGGTCTCTCGGCTTCGGCGACGTGCGCCTGGGGCCGGTCATCGCCCTGGCGCTGGGGTGGATCGGCTGGCGCTACGCCTTCCTCGGGTTCCTGGCCGCCAACCTGCTGGGAGCGGTGGTCGGCATCGCCCTGATCGCCCTCAAGCGGGCCGGCCGGCGGACCCCCATCCCGTTCGGTGTGTTCCTGTCACTGGGGGCCTTCGTCACCATGATCGCCGGCGGGGCGATCCACTATCCCGCCTGAGCGGTCCGCCGGGCAGCCCGAGCGATCCACCACCCCGCCCGAGCGGTCAGCTCACCCGGCGGTGCCGAGCAGCCGGGCCACCGCCTCTATAGCCAGCCGGTAGCCGTGACCGCCGAACCCGGCGATGGTGCCGGTGGCGACCGGGGCGATGACCGACGTCCGCCGCCACGGCTCCCGGCTCTCCGGGTTGGACAGGTGCAGCTCGACCACGGGGCCGTCGAAGGCGGCCAGGGCGTCGTGGAGGGACCATCCGTAGTGGGTGAGCGCCCCCGGGTTGATGACGATGGCCGCCGCCCGGCCCCGGGCCCGGTGCACCAGGTCGACCAGGTCCCCTTCGTGGTTCGACTGGTGGTGCTCGGTTGCCAGGCCCAGTTCGGCGGCCGTCGTGGCGGCGGCGGTGACGTGGTCGTCCAGGGTGGCGGTGCCGTACACGGCCGGCTCCCGCTCGCCGAGCAGGTTGAGGTTCGGGCCGGACAGCAGCAGGACCAGCGGCTCCCGCCCGCCCCCCGGCGCCCCGCCGGCTGGATCTCCGGGGTCGCTCACTGCAGGAACTCCTCCAGGGTGTCGGTGACCACGGCCCGGTCGACCCCCTCCACCACCTGCAGGCCGGCGGCGCCGTCCAGGACGAAGGTGAGATGCCCGGCGGTGGCCTTCTTGTCCCGGGCCATGATGGTCACCAGCTCGGCCGCATCCAGGCCGGCGGGGGGACGGGTGGGCAGGTCGTAGGAGGCGACCAGCGACTCGTGTTCGGCCACCCGGGAGGCGTCGATCCGGCCCAGCCGCGCCGCCAGCCGGGCGGCGTAGACCAGGCCGATGGCCACCGCCTCGCCGTGGAGCAGGTCGTAGCGGCCGGCGGTCTCCAGGGCGTGGGCCAGGGTGTGGCCGTAGTTCAACAGGGCCCGCCGGCCGGACTCCCGCTCGTCCGCCCCGACTACCTCGGCCTTACAGGCCACGCAGGCGGCGACGGCGTCGTCGAGGGGCAGGTCCCGCAGCCGCTCCACCCCGAGGTACCGGTACTTGGCCATCTCCCCCAGCCCGCTGCGGTACTGCCGGGGAGGAAGGGTGCCGAGCGTCTCGGTGTCGCAGAGGACGGCGGCCGGCTGCCAGAACGCCCCCACCAGGTTCTTGCCCTCCGGGAGGTTGACACCGGTCTTGCCACCGATGGCGGCGTCGACCTGGCCGAGCAGGGTGGTCGGCAGGTGCACCACGGCCACCCCCCGGTGGTAGACGGCGGCGGCGAAACCGGCCACGTCGGTCACCACTCCCCCGCCCACCGCCACCACCACGTCCCGGCGGTGCAGGTTCCAGCGGGCGAAGTCCCGGCAGAGCTGCTCGACCGTCTCCAGGTTCTTGGCGTCCTCGCCGTCCTCTATGAAAAAGGTGCGCTGCTCGATGCCGGCGTCCACCGTCCAGGGGATGTTCTCCTGGCTGACGACGGCGGCCCGTTCGGCTCCGACCGGCAGCACCTCCAGGAGCCGGTGGCGGGCGCCGGCGCCGACCAGGACCGGATAGGCCCGGTCCCCGAGGTCGACGCGGAGCTCGTTCACAGCCGGCTCACGGGGCCAGGCTGCGGAGGTAGGCGGCGTGGTTGCGCACCAGCTCCGGGACGGAGTCGCCGCCGAACTTGCGCAGGGCCTCCCCGGCCAGGACCAGGGCCATCATGGTCTCCGCCACCACCCCCATGGCCGGCACGGCGGTGACGTCGGTCCGCTCCTTGAACGACACCGTCTCCTCCTTGGTCACCACGTCCACGGTCTTGAGCACCGGGCGGTTGAGGGTGGCCAGGGGCTTCATGGCGACCCGGGCCACCACCGGCTGACCGTTGGTGATGCCGCCCTCGACGCCGCCGCTCCAGTTGGTCTCCCGGACGTAGTCGCCGGCCTCGGCGTCCCAGCCGACGGCGTCGTGGGCCTCCGAGCCGCGCCGGGCGGCCACCTCGGTGGCGTCGCCGATCTCCACGCCCTTGACGGCCTGGATGCTGAGCATGGCCTGCCCCAGCATCCCGTCGATCTTGCGGTCCCAGTGGACGTGGCTGCCCAGCCCCACCGGGGCCCCGTAGCCGATGACCTCCACGATCCCGCCCA
>DASSZD010000067.1:0-76236 GCA_035702985.1 Acidimicrobiales bacterium | reverse complement strand
CTCTTCGCCATCCCTCGCGTCGCCGGGTGGCTGTCGCACTGGCAGGAGCTGATCGAGCAGGACTCCAAGATCTACCGTCCCCGCCAGCTGTGGACGGGCCCCGAGGAGCGGAACTACAAGCCGGTCAGCGACCGCTGAGCGGCGTCCGCAGCAAACCTTCCTGAACCACTGACACCGCCAGCCGGCCGTCGCGGGTGAAGATGGTCCCGGTGGCCAGGCCCCGCGCCCCCGAGGCGGTGGGGCTGTACTGGTCGTAGAGCAGCCACTCGTCGGCCCGGAACGACCGGTGGAACCACATGGCGTGATCCAGGCTCACCTGGATGCCCTCGGTCCAGATGACCCCGTGAGGCAGCATGATGGTGTCCAGGAGGGTCATGTCGCTGGCGTAGGCGACCAGGCAGGTGTGCAGGAGGGGGTCGTCCGGTAGCCGCCCGTCGGCCCGGAACCACATCTGATGCGACGGGGGGCGGGGCGCACCCTCCCCCGGTGAAGTCCGGATCGGCGCCCCCACGTGGCGCACGTCGATGGGCCGGGGGCGGCTCATCCACTCGTTGTAGTCGTCGGCGTCGCGGGCCACCGCCTCGGCCCAGGTCGGGAGGGTCTCGGGGTCGGGCACCTGAGGGGCCTGCTCCTGGTGGGTGACGCCCGGTTCGGGGACGTGGAACGACGCCGAGAGATGGAAGATGGGTTCGCCCCTCTGGATGGCCGCCACGCGCCTGGTGGTGAACGAGCGGCCGTCGCGGATGCGGTCGACCTGGTACAGAATCGGGATCTTCGGGTCGCCGGCTGGCTGACGCACTGGCAGGAGCTGATCGAGCAGGACGCCAAGATCTACCGGCCCCGCCAGGTCTGGACCGGCTCGGAGCCCCGCCAGTACCAGCCGATCGACCAGCGCTAGCCGCCCCGCCCGCACCGGCCCCGGCGACGGGAGGGCGGCTCAGCCCTCGTCGTCGCGGGGGAACGGGATGCGCAGGAGTCCCTCCTGGACCACCGACACGGCCAGGCTGCCGTCGCGGGTGTAGATGGTGCCGGTGGCCAGGCCCCGGGCGCCGGAGGCGGTGGGGCTGTGCTGGTCGTAGAGCAGCCACTCGTCGGCCCGGAACGGGCGGTGGAACCACATGGCGTGGTCCAGGCTGACCTGGGTGCCCTCGGTCCAGATCAGGCCGTGCGGCAGCATGATGGTGTCCAGCAGGGTCATGTCGCTGGCGTAGGCCACCAGGCAGGCGTGCAGCAGCGGGTCGTCCGGCAGCCGGCCGTCGGCCCGCAGCCACATCCGGTGGGTGGGCGGCCGGGGGTTGGACTCCACCGGTGAGGTGCGCAGCGGGATGCCCACGTGACGCACGTCGATGGGCCGGGGCCGGGCGTACCAGTCGCCGCCCACCACCTCGGCGTAGGGCGCCATGACTTCCTGCCATGTCGGCAGCGTTTCCGGATCCGGCACGCTGGGCATCTGTTCCTGGTGGGTCACCCCGGCCTCAGGGACGTGGAAGGACGCAGACAGGTGGAAGATGGGCTCTCCCCGCTGGACGGCGGCCACCCGCCGGGTGGTGAAGGACCGGCCGTCGCGGATGCGGTCCACCTGGTACAGGATCGGGATCTTGGGGTCGCCGGGCCTCAGGAAGTAGGCGTGCAGCGAGTGCACCGGCCGTTCCGCTCCGCTGCCGTCGGCCACCGTGCGGCCGGCCGCGATCAGCGACTGGGCCGCCACCTGGCCCCCGAACACCCTGAGTCTCTCCTCCCGGGGGCTGACGCCCCGGTACAGATCGACCTCGAGTGGCTCGAGGTCCAGCAGTTCCACCAGCTCGTCCAGGGCGGCAGTCACGGGCCTTATCTTGGTCCGATGACCCCAGCCGTCACCAGCCTGTCCGGTAGGCTGGCTCGGTGGCGATGACCCTTCCCGGCCTGCGCGAGAAGCTCCGGAGCCCGATGGCGCTCAAGCTGTTCCGGTACTCCATGGCTTCGGTGGTAGCGGTCATAGTCAGCAACGTGTGCCTGCTGATCTTCGTCGGCTTGATGAAGATGGGCGTGGTCCTGGCCAGCACCCTGGCCACCTCGATCGCCGCCGTGCCCAGCTACGAGATGAACCGGAAGTGGGCGTGGGGCAAGTCCGGCAAGAGCCACATGATGAAGGAGGTCGTCCCCTTCTGGGGCCTGGCCCTGCTCGGCTGGGCGTTCTCCACGTGGGCGGTGTGGGTGATGGACGGCTACGCCAAGCGCCACCACTTCAGCCACGGGTTGCAGACCCTGACCGTGGCCCTCGTCTACCTGGGCTCCTTCGGGGTGCTGTGGGTGGGCAAGTTCATCATCTTCAACCGCCTGATGTTCGTCCACCACCACGACCCGGCCCCCGAGGCCGGCCGTCAGGTCAACCTCCCGGCGCAGGCCGCCCAGCCCAGGGAGCGGCCCGGGGACGGCACGCCGACGACGGTGGAGACGCCCTCTTCGCGTTGACGCCCGAGCAGCTGGAGCTCGCCCGCTCGGTCAAGGGTTTCATGCCCGACGACGAGGGCCTGGCCCTGCACCGGTGCGGGGCGGCGGCGGCGGCGAGCGGCCTGGGTCCCCTGCTGGAGGTGGGGACCTACTGCGGCAAGTCGGCGGTCTATCTGGGAAGCGCGGCGGCGGAGCACGGGGCCACCCTGTTCAGCGTGGACCACCACCGCGGCTCGGAGGAGAACCAGGCCGGCTGGGAGCACCACGACCCGTCCCTGGTGGACCCGGGGACCGGGCGGATGGACACCCTGCCGGTGGCCCGCCGCACCGTGGCCGACGCCGGTCTGGAGGAGTCGGTGGTGCTGGTGGTCGGCCGGTCCACCGTGGTGGCCTCCGGGTGGGCGGCCCCGCTGTCCCTGCTGTTCATCGACGGCGGCCACGGCCGGGATGTGGCATGGGCCGACTACCGGGCCTGGACGCCGCTGGTGGCGCCGGGCGGCCTGCTGGCCATCCACGATGTGTTCCCGGACCCGGCCGACGGCGGACGGCCCCCCTACGAGATCTACTGCGAGGCGCTCGGGTCGGGCCGGTGGGTGGAGGAGCCCGCCATGGGTTGCGGCAGCCTCCGGGTGCTGCGCCGCCGGCTCTCTCCGCCGGCCCGTCCGGCCTGACCGCCCGGTCGGGCGGGGTCAGCGGGCGGGGGCGGGGTCGGGCCGGCCCAGGGCCACCCGTAGCCTGACCAGGCCGACCAGGGTGCGGGGTATGCGCCGGGCGATGGGTGTGCGGGGAGGTCTGGTGTCGGTGACGGTGACGGGGATCTCCTCGACCCGCAGCCCGGCCCGCTCGGCCCGCAGGATCAGTTCGGTGTCGAAGATGTCCTTGCCGAAGCGGCACTCCTCCACCAGCCCGGCCAGCGGAGCGCGGCGCATGGCCTTGAGCCCGTGGGTGTCGCTGGTGCGCAGGCCGAAGCCGACCCGCAGCACCGTGGAGAACGCCGCGGTTATCAATCGGCGGCCCGGGCCCCGGCGGTCGTCGGCCCCGGGGCTGCGCTTCGATCCGATGACGATGGCCGCTCCGCTCTCCTGCAGGAGGGCCACGGCCCGGTCGAGGAAGCCCAGGTTCACCAGGTCCACGTCGAAGTTGACCACGATGTCGCCCCGGGACCGCAGGAAGCCCTCGCGCAGGGCCCGCCCGTAGTCGGCCACGCCCAGGTTGAGGACCGTCACCGTGTCGTAGCCCTCGGCCAGGCGGCGGGCCTCGTCGGCGGTGGAGTCGACCGACCCGTTCTCGGCCACGATCACCTCGAACCCGCCCGGGCGGTTGCTCAGGGCGGTGACCACGGATTTTACGGCCGGTTCGAGGTAGCCCTGCTCGTTGTGAGCGGGCATGACCACGGAGATCACCCGGCTCATGGTAGGACCAGGCCGCGGCTGACTGGCCCCGGGGCGGCCCGGCCACCAACATCTGCACTGAATGTCGCTCCTCCGCCACGGCCGGCCCCGACCCGCCCCCGACCCTTCGCCGTGGTACCGGTGCCTGCTGGCCGGGCTGGGCGGCGGGGTGCTCGTGGCATTGTCGCTGCCCCCGTTCGGGTGGTGGCCGCTGGCCTGGTTGGGCCTGGCTGTGGTGGCGGCCCGGCTACCGGGCCGGGGCTGGAGGAGGCGGACGCTGCTCGGGACCGGCTTCGGTCTCGGCGCCTACCTGCCGGGACTGTTCTGGGTGCACGAGTTCTCCATCCCCGGCTACGTGGCGGTCGTGATCGTCAGCACCCTCTACGCCGTCGCCGCCATCGTGGCCACCCCCACGGCCAGGCGCCGCTACATCGCGCTGGCCCTGCCGTGCGCGTTCGTCGTATCGGACTGGGCCCGGGACCGCTTCCCGCTGGGAGGCCTGCCGCTGGGTGGTCTCAATCTGGGTCAGGCGGCCGGCCCGTTGCGGCCGGTCCTGCGCCTGGGGGGCGGTCTGGCCCTGACCGGGACCACGGTGCTGGCCGGGGTGGCGGTGGCCGCCCTGGCCGGGCTGATCCGCCGGGGGTGGAACCACCGGTCCGTGTCCGCCTCGGCGGCCGCCGTCACCGCCGGGGTGGTGGCCGCCACGGTGGCCCTGCCGGTCGTCGGGGCCCTGTCCCCGTCGGGCGCCGGCGGCCACCTGCCGCCGATGCGGATAGCCCTGGTGCAGGGCGGCGGCCCCCGCGGCACCCGGGCCATCAACACCGACCCGCAGGTCGTATTCGACCGTCACCTGGCCGCCGCCGCCGCCCTGCGGGACCCGCTGGACCTGGTGGTGTGGCCGGAAGGGGTGCTCCAGAGCCACGGGAACTTCGCCGACACCGCCGACGCCGCCGACATCTCCCGCCTGGCCCGGGACCTGCACACCACCATGCTGGTCGGCGTGGAGCAGGACGTCGGGCCGACCCGCTACCTCAACGAGGTGGTGGCCTGGGGCCCCCACGGCACTATCAGAGGCCGGTACGTGAAGAACCACCTCGTACCCTTCGGCGAGTACGTGCCGGACCGGGCCCTCGTGTCCAAGCTGTTCAACGTGGCCGACGTCCCCCGTGACGCCATCGCCGGCCACGGGCCCGGGTTCCTGCGCACCCCGGCCGGACCGCTCGCCGTCATGATCTCCTACGAGGTGTTCTTCGACGAGCGGGCCCGGGGCGGGGTGAGAGCCGGCGGCCAGGTCCTGGTCGTGCCGACCAACACGGCGTCCTACCGCAGCACCCAGGTGCCCACCCAGGAGGTGGCGGCCGACCGGATGAGGGCGGTGGAGACCGGCCGGTGGCTGATACAGGTCACCCCGACCGGTTTCGCCACCGTGGTCACCCCCGACGGGACGGTGGTCCGGCGCAGCCGCCTGAGCGCCCGGGCGGTAATCACCGCCACCGTGGGCCGGCGGACCGGCATGACCGTCTACGACCATCTCGGCGACGCCACGGTGGTGATCGTGGCCGGGGCGGGCGAGGCGGCGGTGCTGGCGGCCGCCCTACGGCGCCGCCGACGGCGCGGCCGGCCAACGCCTGACCGGACCGGCGACCCGGTCCGCAGCCGGCCGCTCAGCGGGACGCTCGGGCCGCCAACAGCTTGACCCCTCTTCTTAACGTCGGTAAGGATTTCGGACTTATGGTCGGTACGGACCCCCTCCGGGTCGCCCTGCTCGTGTACCGGGGCAATCCCCACTCGGGCGGTCAGGGGGTCTACACCCGGTACCTGGCCCGGGAACTGGTCGAGCTGGGACACCAGGTCACGGTCTTCGCCGGCCAGCCCTATCCGGTCCTCGACGACGGGGTGGGCTGGGTCCCGGTGCCCAGCCTGGACCTGTACCGGCCGGAGGATCCGTTCCGCATCCCCCACGTCCGGGAGTTCAAGACCGGCATCGACGTGGCGGAGTTCGCACTGATGTGCACCGCCGGCTTCCCCGAGCCGCGCACCTTCAGCTGGAGGGTGCGCCGGGAGTTGGCCGCCCGCCGGGACCAGTTCGACGTGGTCCACGCCACCCAGACCTTCGGTACCGGCCTGCTCGGGGTGATGAAAGACGGCCTGCCGCTGCTCGGGACCTGCCACCACCCGATCACCGTGGACCGGGCCCTGGACCTGGAGCACGCTCCCAACTGGCGCCGGCGGGTGACCCTGAGACGCTGGTACGGGTTTCTCGGTATGCAGATGAAGGTGGCCCGCTCGGTGCCGCGCATCCTCACCGTGTCCTCTTCGTCCAAGCGCGACATCGTCGAGCAGTACGGACTGGCCCCCGGGCAGCTCGAGGTCGTTCCCATCGGGGTGGACCAGAACCGGTTCCGGCCCCGCCCGGAGATCGCCCGGGTGCCGGGGCGGATCATGACCACCGCCAGCGCCGACGTGCCGTTCAAGGGGCTGCTGCCGCTGGTGGAGGCGGTCGCCAAGGTCCGGACCGAGCGGACCGAGGCCCATCTGGTGGTGGTCGGCAAGCTGCGGGCGGACAGCCCGGTGGCGGCCGCCATCGAGCGGCTGGGGATCGGCGCCGCCGTGACCTTCGAGTCGGGGGTGTCCGACGAGCGGATGATCGAGCTGTACGCCGAGGCCAGCGTGGCGGTGGTCCCGTCGCTGTACGAAGGCTTCTCCCTCCCGGCGGTCGAGTCCATGGCCTGCGGGGTGCCCCTGATCGCCACGACCGGCGGTGCCCTGCCGGAGGTGGTCGGCGAGGACGGCGTGACCGGGATGCTGGTGCCCCCCGGGGATCCGGGGGCGCTGGCCCACGCCATCGAGTCGGTGCTGGGCGATCCCGGCCTGGCCGCCCGGTTGGCCGACAACGGCCGGCGCCGGGTACTGGAGCGCTTCACCTGGCAGGCGTGCGCAGCGGCCACCGCCGAGCACTACCGCTGGGTCATCGCCGACCACGCCCGCAGGAGAGCAGCCGGGTGCTGACCGTCCGCTACGACAAGCTCGGGGTGCAGCCCGGGGACCGGCTGCTGGACCTCGGGGCGGGCGCCGGCCGGCACGCCTTCGAGGCCATGCGCCGGGGGGCGGTGGTCACCGCCCTCGACGCCGACGCAGCCGAGGTCAAAGACGCGGCCTGGATGATGAGAGGTCTGCGCGACGAGGACCGTCAGGTGGCGGCCAGCGGGGGCCGGGGGGCGGCCATGGTCGCCAACGCCCGGCACCTGCCGTTCCCGGACGCCGCCTTCGACCGGATCATCGCCGCCGAGGTCCTCGAGCACATCCCCGGGGACCGGCCGGTCATGGCCGAGCTGGCCAGGGTCCTGAGGCCGGGCGGGACCATGGCCGTGACCGTGCCCCGGTGGTGGCCGGAGCTGGTGACATGGGCCATCTCCGACGAGTACCACGACCGGCCGGGCGGCCACATCCGCATCTACCGCCGCTCGGCGCTGGAATCCCGGATCCGCCAGGCCGGGCTGGAGAGGTACGGCTCCCACCACGCCCACGCCCTGCACACCCCCTACTGGTGGCTGCGCGCCGCGGTCGGCGTGGACCGTCAGGACCACCCGCTGGTGCAGGCCTACCACCGGATGCTGGTGTGGGACATCACCGCCCACACGGTGTTGACCCGGGTCCCCGAATCGGTGCTCAACCCGGTCATGGGCAAGAGCCTGGTCATGTACTTCCGGAAGCCGGCGTGAGCAGCGACCGGACCGACCCGGGCCGGCCGCTCAGCGCCACCGAGGTCCGCCGGACGGCCCAGTGGATCGCGTCCGTGCAGCTGCCCAACGGGATGATCCCGTGGTTCCACGGCGGCCACGCCGACCCGTGGAACCACACCGAGGCGGCCATGGCCCTGGCGCTGGCCGGGCGGCACCCCGAGGCGGAGCGGGCCTTCGAGTGGCTGGCCACCACCCAGCTGGCCGACGGCGGCTGGTGCCGCTACCACCTGGCCGACGGCATCGAGGACCCCCGCCGGGACCCCAACGTGGGGGCGTACGTGGCGGCCGGGGTGTGGTGGCACTACCTGACCAGTGGTGACTCCGGGTTCCTGGAGGAGATGTGGCCGGTCGTGGAAGCGGCCATCGGCTTCGCCCTGGGGCTGCAGCTGCCCGGCGGGGCGGTGGCCTGGTCGATGGACCCCGACGGGCACCGGGCCCGCTATCCGCTGCTGACCTCCACCTCGTCGATCCACCACAGCCTGCGCTGCGCGGTGGCGGTGGCCGAGCGGCTGGGGTTCGAGCGGCCCGAGTGGGAGCTGGCCGCCGACCGGGTGGCCGACGCCATCCTGCACCGCCCGGCGGACTTCGCCCCGAAGCACCGGTGGGCCATGGACTGGTACTACCCGATCCTGTCCGGGGCGCTGCGGGGGGAGGCGGCCGAGCGGCGCATCGAGGCCCGCTGGTCTGAGTTCGTCCTGGACGGGGTCGGCGTCCGTTGCGTGTCCGACCAGCCGTGGGTGACGGCGGCCGAGACCGCCGAGTGCGCCATGGCTCTCGAAGCCATCGGTATGCGCGGCCGGGCGGTGGAGCTGATGGCGGCCACCCGCCACCTGCGCGACGACGACGGCGCCTACTGGACCGGCTGCGTGCACCCCCAGTGCGTCCGCTACCCGGGCGGGGAGCGGACCACCTACACCGCGGCGGCCGTGCTCCTGGCCGACCACGCCCTGTGGGGGATCGGACCCACCGCCGGCCTGTTCCGGGGCGAGACCCTGCCCGGGGTGGTCGACCTCGGCGCGGCCGAGCCGCTGCCCGAGCGCTGAACCGCTAGCCAGCCCCTCCGGGCGGCCCGCCGCCGGCACCGGCGTGCACCGAGTCCGCCGCCCGGCGGCCGGAGCGGATGCAGGCCGGGATCCCGGCTCCCCCGTAGCTGGCGCCGGCCACCGACACCCGGCCCGCCGAGGCGGCCCGCAGGTCCTGCTCGATCCGCTCCACCACCTCGGCGTGCCCGACCCGGTACAGCGGGAACGACGACGGCCACCGGCTGAGCCGGGTGGCGGTGGGCCGGATGTCGGCTCCCACCGCCCGGCCCAGTTCGCCCAGCAGTGTCCGGGTGAGCTCCCCGTCGTCCAACTGCTCGACCCGCCGGTCGTCGTAGCGGCCGGCCGACACCCTGATCACCGCGGGGTCGGCCGGACCGGCCGCCCCCGGCCACTTGTTGGTGTAGAACGAGCAGGCGGTCATGAGCGGGCGGGGCCGGCCGGCGACCAGCAGCCCGTTGAACCCGGCCGGGGGCTGCCACCGGGCGCGGTCCACGGCCACGGTCAGCACGGCCACCGACGTGAACTCGATGTCCCGCAGCCCGGCCGGGGCGGCCGGCCCGAGCAGCCCGGCTGCGACCGGGGCCGGCACGGCGAGCACCGCCCCGGCGAACGGCTCCTGCCGGCCGGCCGTGGCGACGGTGACGCCGGCGCCCTCCGGGGACACCGCGGTCACCGGACGGCCCAGGAACTCCACCCCCCGGTCCCGGAGGGCCTTCTCCAGGCCGTGGGCCAGGCTGGCCATGCCCGGGCGGGGAGCCAGGAAGATCGGGCCGGCCGCCTGGGGCGCCCCGGCCAGCGCCCGGCGCATCCCGAGGAGCAGGCTCCGCGACGAGCGGGCCGCGGCCAGGATGTTGGGGGCCACGACGGCGGTGGACAGCTCGCCCAGGGGGGCGGCATGGATGCTGCCCAGCAGCGGCTCCACCAGCCGGTCGGCCACCTGGTGACCGAACCGGCCGGCGACGAGTGCCTCCACGCTCACGTCGGGCCCGACAGGTGACCGGGGCAGCACCAGGTCCAGCCCGGCCCGGGCCAGCCCGGCCGGGCTCAGCAGACCGGACCGCAGCAGCGGCCCCAGCCGTCCCGGCACCCCCAGCACCAGACCCTCGGGGAGGGGACTCAGCCTGCCCCCCGACCACAGCAGGGTGCGCCCGGCGGCCGGCGGCACCAGGTCGTCCAGGCCGATCTCGGCGCACAGCTGCGTGGCCTCGGGGGTGCGGATCAGGAAGGCGTCGGGTCCCTCGTCGACCGGGCGGCCGGCGAACTCCGAGGTCTGCAGCTTGCCGCCGACCGGGCCCGGTTCGAAGACGGTGACCCGGGTACCGCTCCGGGCGCTCAGCGTCCAGGCGGCGGCCAGGCCCGAGATGCCCCCGCCCACCACGGCGAACCTCATCCCGGTTGGTCGAACTGGTGGCAGAAGCCCACCAGCTCGGTCAGCACCCCCGGGTCGGTCTCGGGGTGCACGCCGTGGCCCAGGTTGAAGATGTGGCCCCGGCCGCCGCCCCGGCGCAGCACGTCGGCGGCGTGCTCCCGGGTGACCTCCCATCCGGCCAGCACCACCGCCGGGTCCAGGTTGCCCTGCACCGCCACGTCGGGACCGAGCCGGTCCCGGGCCCGGTCGAGAGGCACCCGCCAGTCGACGCCCACCACGTCGGCTCCGGCTTCGGCCATCGACCCGAGGAGCTCCCCGGTGCCCACCCCGAAGTGGATGCGGGGTACCTCCAGGTCGGCGAGGCCGGCGAAGACCTTGCGGGACGCCGGCAGCACCGAACGCCGGTAGTCGCCGGGGGACAGGGAGCCGACCCAGCTGTCGAACAGCTGCACCGCCTGGGCGCCGGCCTCCACCTGGGCCCGGAGGCTGGCCAGGGCCATGTCGGCCAACCGGTCCAGGAGCCGGGCCCACAGGTCCGGGTCGCGCCACATCAGGCTCTTGGTGCGGAGATGGTTACGCGACGGGCCGCCCTCGATCAGGTAGCTGGCCAGGGTGAAGGGGGCGCCGGCGAACCCGATGAGAGGCACCTCGAGCTCGTTGCGCAGGAGCCGCACCGTCTCGAGCACGTATGGGATGTCGGCCTCCGGTTCGAGCGGCCGCAGCCGGTCCAGGTCGGCCTCCGAGGCGAACGGGTCGTCCACCACCGGGCCGACCCCGGCTCTGATGTCGAGCCCGAAGCCCACCGCCCAGACCGGGACCACGATGTCGGAGAACAGGATGGCGGCGTCCACCCCGTACCGGCGGACCGGCTGCATGGTGATCTCGGCGGCCAGCTCCGGTGAGCGGATGGACTCGAGGATGCTCCCGCGGCCGCGCAGTTCCCGGTACTCGGGCAGGGCCCGGCCGGCCTGGCGCATGAACCACACCGGTGTGTGGGTCGTCGGCTGGCGGCGGCAGGCGGCCAGGAAGGGCGCCGTCAACGGCACCGGTGCGCCGGGCTGGATGTCGTGGTGGGGGGCCGACACTGCACGGCAGATGGTATCCGTCCCCGGGCGGAACCAGCCGCGGCCGCGGTGGCTTGCATTGGCCAGCGGGAGCACGCAAAGTGGATGTTTCCCTATATGGCCCATCCCGACGTTCCGGCCGAGCAGGCCCACGTGGATCTGGCGTACCAGAGACTCGCCGCCATGAGGGCGGCTGCTCAGACCATGCTCCGCGACGCCTTCGGGGAAAGGGGAGGCACCTTCCAGGCGCTCACCGAGCGTGACATCCGGGTGCGCAACAGCCTGGGCCGGCTGGAGCAGCTGCAGCTCGGCGACGAGGCGCTGATCTTCGGCCGGATCGACCGGGCGCCGGCCGAGGCCGGCGGCGACCCGGAGGCATTCCACATCGGCCGGATCGCCGTATCCGACGCCAACCAGGAGCCGCTGGTCGTGGACTGGCGGGCGCCGGTGGCCGAACCGTTCTACCGGGCGACCGGGGCCCATCCCATGGGCCTGGTGCGCCGGCGCCATTTCCTCACCGAGGGCCGGCTGGTCGTCGACCTGGAGGACGAACTGTTCGATCCCGAGGGGGTCAACGACGGCCGCGGTCTCGGACTGTCCGGGCCCCAGGTCCTTCTGGCCACCCTGGAGCGGTCCCGCACCGGGCGCATGCGCGACATCGTGGCCACCGTCCAGCGGGAGCAGGACGAGATCATCCGGGCCCCGCTGCCCGGCGTACTGGTGGTGCAGGGAGGGCCCGGGACCGGCAAGACGGCGGTGGCGCTGCACCGGGCCGCCTACCTGCTCTACACCCACCGGTTCCCGCTGGAGAGCCAGGGGGTCCTGGTCCTCGGGCCCAACCCCACCTTCCTCCGCTACATCGAGCACGTCCTGCCCTCGCTGGACGAGACGGGCGTGCAGCTGTCCACGGTCAACGGGCTGTACCCCGTCACCCGGGCGGTCGCCGCCGACGACCCCGCCGTCACCCGGCTCAAGGGCGACCCCCGCATGGCCAGGGTGCTGGCCCGGGCGGTCGCCGACCGCCAGCGGCCCCTCCGCCACACCGCCGAGGTCCCCTACGGGCGCCGGGTGCTCAGGCTCACCCCGGCGCTGTCGGCCGAGCTGGTCGGTGCGGTCAAGCGCCGGCCGGGGCCCCACAACGCCCGCCGCCGGACCCTCGAGCAGGTCCTGTGGCGGCACCTGGCAGAGCAGATGGCCGCCGAGCAGGACGACGCCCGGCGGGGCCGGGTCGCAGCCGGCCCCGGCGCCGAGCCGGGCGGGACCGAGCCGGTATCGGCCGACGAGCTGGGCCGGGCCCTGAGACGGGACCCGGCCATGGTCGAGGCCCTGGACCGCATGTGGCCGGTACTGACCCCCGAGCAGCTCGTCCACGACCTGTTCGGCGCCCGCCCGCTCATCGAGCTGGCCTCGGCGGGTGTCCTGAACCCGGCCGAGCAGGCCCTGCTCTACCGGCCGCGGGGCCGCCCCGACGAGCCGGTGGCGTGGACCGACGCCGACATACCCCTGCTGGACGAGGCGTGGGCCATCCTGGGCACGCCGCGCCGGGCCCACCCCGACCGGCCGGAGGCCATACGCACCTACGGGCACGTGGTCGTGGACGAGACGCAGGATCTGTCCCCCATGCAGCTGCGGATGGTGGCCCGGCGGTCCCTGTCGGGTTCCATGACCGTGGTGGGCGACGTGGCCCAGGCCACCGGCCCGTGGTCGCCGGCCTCGTGGAACCAGGTGGTGGAGCACCTGCCGGCCCGCCGGGAGTGGCGGCTCAACGAGCTGACGGTCAACTACCGCACCCCCCACGAGATCATGGAGCTGGCCGCCCGGATCCTCGAGCAGGTGGCGCCGGGCATGCGTTCCCCCGACTCGGTGCGGGCCTCGGGGCACCCGCCCCGGGTGGTCACGGCGGCCCGTCCCGGTGGCTTCCCCCGGTCGGGCCAGCTGGTGGAGTCCGTGGTGGCCACCGTCACGGGCGACCTGAGGGACCAGCGTCAGGGGACCGCCGCGCTCATCGTGCCGCCCTCGCTGCTGCCCGATGTCCTCGACGCGCTGCGCCGGTCCGGGGTGCCGTTCGGCACCGCCGGGCGGGAGGCCCTGGACCAGCAGCTGACCGTCCTCACCATCGAGGACGCCAAGGGCCTGGAGTTCGACTCGGTCACGGTGGTGGAGCCGGGCCGGATGGCGGCCGACTCGCCCCAGGGGATGCGGGCTCTGTACGTGGCGTTCACCCGGGCCACGCAGCGTCTCACCATCGTCCATTCCGAGCCGCTGCCGTCCTCGCTGGCCGAGGTCACCTCCCACCCGGCGTAACGGTCGCCCGGCTTCCCTACAATCGACCGGACATGCCGCTCGATCCCGCATACCGATCGTCCCTCGCCGAACTGGTCCGCCGGACCGGCTACGAGCACCGGCCGGAGCCGTTCCAGCTCAGCTCCGGCGGCTGGAGCCACGACTACGTGGACGGCAAGCACGCCGTCGCCGCCGGCGCCGACCTGCGCCGGGCCAGCCAGGCGGTGCTGGACCTGGTCGGTGAGCCGTTCGACTCGGTCGGCGGCCCGACCATGGGCGCCGACGCCTTGGCCCACGGGGTGGCCGTGGTCGGCGGGTGCACCTGGTTCTCGGTGCGCAAGGAGGCCAAGGGGCACGGACGGGGCGCCTGGGTGGAGGGGGCCCGGCTCCAGCCCGGCGACCGGGTGGTGATGGTGGAGGACGTGGTGTCGACAGGAGCGTCGCTGCTGCGGGCGGCGGAGCGGGTGCAGGAGCTGGGCGTGGACATAGTGGCGGCGACCGCCCTGCTGGACCGCAGCCCGGCGGTGGCCGAGCGCTTCGCCGCGTCCGGCATCCGCTGGCTGCCGCTCCTGAGCTGGTTCGACCTGGGCATCGAGCCCCTCTGATCGCCGGGAGCGACGTTCCGGTGGGACCTGAGGAGCTGGCCGCCGACCCGGTCGAGCAGTTCTCGGCGTGGTTCGCCGCCGCCCGGGAGGCCGGCCAGCCCGAACCGGAGGCCATGGCCCTGGCCACCAGCGGGACCGACGGCCGGCCGTCGGTCCGCTTCGTGCTGCTGCGGGGCGTCGACCGGCGGGGGTTCGTGTTCTACACCAACGGGGCCAGCCGCAAAGGCCAGGAGATGGCCGCCAACCCGTTCGCCGCGCTGGCGTTCCGCTGGCTCACCGTCGACCGCCAGGTCCGGGTGCGCGGCCCGGTGGTCCCGGTGGGAGACGGCGAGTCCGACGCCTACTTCGCCACCCGGCCGCGGGGCTCGCAGATCGGGGCGTGGGCGTCGGATCAGAGCCGGCCGGTGGCCAGCCGGGCCGACCTGGAGGCCCGGGTGGCCATGATGGAGGACCGCTTCGACGGGTCTCCCGTACCCCGCCCGCCGTGGTGGGGGGGCTGGCGGGTCGAGCCGGAGGAGGTGGAGTTCTGGCAGCAGGGCGCCTACCGGCTCCACGACCGGGTCCTGTACCGGCGCCAGGCCGACGGCTGGGCCGCCACCCGGCTGTTCCCCTGACCCGCGACGGGTGGCCGGCAGGCCAGAATGGGGCCGTGACCGATTCCCATCCGCTCGAAGTGGACCTGGACACCTTCGCCCGGGCCCACGCCGCCGGAGCCACCGTGCTCGACGTCCGCAACCCCGACGAGTACGACCAGGCGCACGTGCCGGGCGCGGTGCTGATACCGCTCGGCGAGCTGGCCGCCCGCCAGGACGAGATCCCCGACGCCGACCCGCTGTACGTGATCTGCGCGGTCGGCGGCCGCAGCCTCACCGCGGCCCAGGCGCTGGTCGGGGCCGGGTACCCGGCCATCTCCGTGGCCGGGGGCACCAACGGCTGGATCGAGCGGGGCGGCCAGTTCGCCACCGGGGGCGGCGCCGGCTGACACCGGCCCGGGTCAGCCCCGGTCCAGGGCCTCCTCGACCCGGGACAGGCCGCCGGCCAGACCCTCGATGTGGCCGCCGAGCACGTCGATCAGGTACCGCCGCACCCCGGCCACGTGGGTGGGGGCGGCCTCGGCCAGGCGGCTGCGGCCCCCGACGGTCAGCTCGGCCATGGACCCCCGGCCGTCCACCGGGCAGGACCGGCGGGCCACCAGCCCGGCCCTGACCAGGCTGTCGATCCGGCGGGTGAGACCGCTGCGGGAGAGGAGCAGCAGTTCCGCCAGGTCGGACATCCGCACGCCGGTGGGTCCGGCCTCGGAGAGATGCACGAGCACCTCGTACTCGCCGAGGGTCAGGGCGTGGGCCTCCCGGAGATCGCGATCGAGGCGGTCGCGCAGCCGGGACTCAACGCTGAGAAGCCGGCGCCACACCTGCTGCTCCTCCGCCGTGAGCCATCGCACCCGGGCCCGGGGGGGCGGTTCGAGGGACTCCACCGTCATGGCCTAAAGGCTACGGGCTGAAGCCCGCTTCACGCTTGTGCGCGCAACCAGTCGGGGGGCGTCGGACCCTTCACGAACCCCGGTTCATCAGGTAATATTTTCTTCCTGGTGGCTCTCTGAGGCACCATCGGTTTACCTGTCCGGGTACATCGGGAAAGACGAGGACGAGTGCCCAACAACCACGCCGCTCAGCCCGAGGAGGACCTGGTCCGCCTCTACCTGAACGACATCGGTAAGCATGCGCTGCTGACCAAGGACGACGAGGCCCGCCTGGCCCAGGCCATCGAGGCCGGCCGGGAGGCCCGGGCGGAGATGGCCTCCGGTAAGACCGTCACCCCGTCCCGGAAGCGGGAGTTGCGCCGGCTCGTCCGGGACGGCGACGACGCCGCCGAGACCTTCGTCAAGGCCAACCTGCGCCTGGTCGTGTCGATCGCCAAGAAGTACCAGGCCGCCGAGTTGCCGCTGCTCGACCTGGTCCAGGAGGGCAACCTGGGCCTGATGCACGCCGTCGAGAAGTTCGACTGGCGCAAGGGCTTCAAGTTCTCCACCTACGCCACCTGGTGGATCCGCCAGGCCATCACCCGGGGTATCGCCAACACCGGCCGTACCGTCCGGCTGCCGGTCCACGCCGGCGACCTCCTCACCCGGGTGACCAAGGCCCGGGGCCGCCTGGAGGGTCAGCTGGGCCGGCGGCCCACCGTGGCCGAGCTGGCCGCCGACCTGGAGCTGGAGGAGGAGAAGGTCACCGAGATCCTCCGTCACGCCGCCGAGCCGCTGTCGTTGTCAGAGCCGCTCCGCGAGGACGGCGACGCCGAGCTGGGTGACGTGGTCGAGGACCGGTCGGCGGTCTCGCCGTTCGACGCGGCGGCGGCCGCCCTGCTCTCCGGCGAGGTCAACAAGATGCTCATCGCCCTGGACGAGCGGGAGCGGGAGATCCTCCGGCTGCGCTTCGGCCTGGACCGCGGCGAGCCCCGCACCCTCGACGAGGTGGGGGAGCACTTCAGCCTGACCCGGGAGCGCATCCGCCAGATCGAGGCCCGGGCCATGTCCAAGCTGCGTCACCCCTCCACCGACCGAGGCGCCCGGGAGCTGCTCACCGGCTGACCCGGCCCGGGTCCGCCGCCTGGTACCCGGCCGACATCCGCCGGACGGCGGCGGGCGGTCCGGCCACGACGACGTACTCGACGTTGCGCGTCCGGCCGACCCGGCCGACCTTTTCCCCCTTGGGGTTGTGGATGCCGATCTGGGCGCCCACGTAGCGCTTGGAGTCGAACGCCAGCACCGCCACCTCGCCGCGTCCGGCGGCCATGTCGGTCAGGTCCTCCAGGCTCACCCAGCCCTCGTCGCTGCCGGAGATGATCACCACCTCGGCCGGTACCTCCCGTACCAGGCGGGCCAGCGCGTCGGGGGCGTCGCGGCGCCGGTTGAACACGCTGGCCGATGCCGGGTCGCGCAGATCGACCCGCTTGCACGCCACCCCGTAGTGGGCCGGGGCGTCCCAGGCCATCAGGGTCTCCCACACGTGGTAGTTGCCGTTGTAGCGGTGCTGGTTGTACGGAGGGTCCAGGTAGGCCACCCCGGCCTCGCCCAGATCGCCGACCACATCCATCACGTCGCCGTGCACGGCCCGGCCCGGGCCGGCGATCAGCTCCGGCATGCGCAGCTCCAGGGGGGCGAACGACCGGGGCGACCAGCTCTTCAGGTAGGCCATCTGGACGCCGGTGGTCGAGTCCACCCGGTCGGCGGCCAGGAGCAGGGCGGAGAGCATCACCGACCGCCACGGGTGGTGAGGCCCGAGCTCCTCGATGGCGTCGCGGATGGCGTCGATGCGCCGGGCGTTGTGCTCCTGGAAGTACCGGGCCTGCCGGCTGAAGGTCTCGGTGACGTAGCCGTCCACCCCGTTGAGCGCCTGCAGGTGGGCCAGGAATTCGGCGGCGCCGTCCAGATCGACCCGGGTGGCGTCGAGAGCGATGAAGCAGTCGGCCAGCACGGCGGCGTAGCGGGCGGCGTCGACCGCGGTCACGCGGGCGCCCCGGCGCTTCCATTCCTGGGCCACCCGGGTGGTGCCGGTGAACAGGTCGATGGCCCGGTCCGCCCCGGACCGCTCGAGCAGGTCGCCGAGGACCGGTACCAGCCGCCGTTTGGACCCCAGGTACTTGATCATCCGGTCGTGGTCGGCTCAGAAGGTGCGGCCACCGAAGGCCCGGGGCAGATGCTTCAACACGATGGCCGCCACCAGATGCAGCCGCCGGCTCGAGACCAGCACCAGGGCGTAGTCGCCGGACTGGGCCGGGTCGGCCGCCTGGATCTGGCCCGGGGCGAAGGTGCCGTGGAAGGCCATGGCGCACACGGCCGTGTCGTTCTCGGCGGCCAGCTCCGCCCGGGCCGAGGCGGGCAGACGGGCCCGCACCGCGTCGACGGGTATCCGGTGCACCCCGATCAGCTTGGCCTCGGGGGCGTGCAGGGCCTGCCGGCCCACCGGCAGGGCCCGGTAGCAGGCTGACACCGAACCGTTGGACACCACCGGGGTCGGGGATCCGCAGCCCCCGGCGACCACCCCGGTGGCAGCCAGGACGGAGGCCGCGGCCAGCGCGCGGCACGAACGGCCGGTCCAGGTGGTCACGTCTGTGCTCCCGACGCCGGCGACTCTAGTGCGGCCACCGCGGACTGGGCCGGGGCCCGGCTCCGCCCCAGGAGGGCCAGCGTGGCCCACGACCCCCAGCCGACCGGCAGGATCATCCAGAACGACAGCACCCGGTACAGCAGCACCGCCGCCACCGTGGACTCGGTGGAGCCCCCGAAGGTCACCAGCGCCACCGTAAGGGACCCCTCCACCGCCCCCAGCCCCCCCGGGGTTATGGGCAGGGTGGACGCCAGCTGCCCGGCCCCGTAGGCGAGCAGCAGTCCCCGCCACGGCACGCCCACCCCCACGGCCATGAACGACAGGGCCAGGCAGCTCAGATCGGAGAGCCAGTTGGTCAGGCTCATGATCACGGACCGGGCCCACACCCCCCGGGACGGGCTGACCGCGGCCAGCTCCCGGGCCCAGCCGGCGACCACCTGGTCGGCCGGGCGGCCGGGCTGGGGCCGGTGGAACAGCCGCTGCGACAGGCGCACCGCCCGGGTGACGTGGGGCAGCAGGCGGCGGCGTTCCATGATGGCCAGAACGAACAGCAGGGCCACCAGCAGGATGCCGAGGATGGCCTCCACCAGGTCGTAGGCGCTGCCCGCCGAGGCAGCCAGGGCCAGCCCCACCGCCGAGATGGCAGCCAGGGAGGCGAAGGTCACCACGTTGAAAGCCAGGATCACCCAGGTGGCCAGCAGGTCGTCGGCGCCCCAGCGCCGGAACTGGCGGAACAGGTAGGCCAGGTACACCACGCTGCCAGCCGGGAAGGAGGCCTGGATGGCCGACCCGGCCATGGTGATGCCGAACATCTGGGGGACCGGTATCCGGATCCGGCCGGCCCGCAGGAGGCGCCTCTGCAGCTGGCTCAGGGCCAGGTAGCACGACACCTCGGCCATCACCGCCACCAGCACCCATACCCAGTGCAGGTGGTCCAGGTAGCCGGTGACCCCCCGCAACTCGTCGGTCTTGCCGGATATGGCCCATGCCGCCAGGCCCACCGCGGCGAGGGCGACGACGGTCTTGATGGCCGGCCAGGCCCTGACCCAGCGGCCGCGCCCGGGCGCCGCGATGGGAGGGTCGGGCGGCGTGGTCACGGTGCCGCGATTCTCGCATTTCGAGCCGGCCCGGGCGCGCCGGGCCCGGTACGGGCGGCGGTGCGGCGGAACCATATCGGTGGGCCGTTCTGGCACCCTGAACGCATGCACGGTCCAGCCGCCCCGGACCCGGAGACCGGATCCGGGGCCCGCCCCTGGTGGTCGCCGGCCCCGGATCCTGCGCTCCCCCCGATCAGCACCCGCCGGGCCTACGCCGAGGTGCTGCTGGTGTTCGCCGCCTTCTTCCTGTCGGGCGTGGTGGCCGCCGCCCTGCTCCTCGGGGACCGCTACCGCAACCTGCTCCAGTCCGGCAGCTGGGCGGCCTACAGCCCCCAGGCGGTCGACCTGTGCGCCCAGATCGGGCTGGCCGTGGCGGTGGTGCTGCTGTTGTCCGCCCGCCGGGGGGTGCGCCCGGCGACGCTGGGGCTGCGGATCCCCCGGCTCGACGACGGCCGGGTGGCGGTGAGCCGCAGCGTGCGGGTGGCGGCGTGGGGACTGCTCGGCCTGGTCGCCGGCGGGATCCTCAACGCCCTGCTCCAGACCGGGCACCTGCCGACCGGCACCCCGAACGCCCCCGAGTTGATCTTCGGGATGGTGGACTCCGTCCAGGCCGGGGTCGTCGAGGAACTGGTGGTATTGGCCTTCGTGGTGGTGAGCCTGCGCCAGGCCGGCCGGCCGTGGTGGGAGGTGACAGCCGTGGCGCTGGTGCTGCGCGGCTCGTACCACGTCTATTACGGGCCCGGGGTGCTGGGGATCCTCCTGTGGGCGGCGATCTACTACTGGACCTACCTGAGGTTCCGCGAGCTGCTTCCGTTGATCGTCTGCCACACCGGTTGGGACATGGTGGGGTTCCTGTCGCAACGGTGGGTGGGGGTGACCGGCGTGGCCATCCTGGTGGTGGCGGGCATCTGGATCGCCGCGGTCATCCTCTGGCTGGTCGAGCGCAACAACCGGCCGGTGGTCGGCTGGCCCGCCGGGCGTGGACCGGGCCCGGGTGGGGCCTGGGGTCTCGGCTGGCCCCCCGGCCGGGGCGTCGGGCGGCCGGTCGGGCCTGGGTCGCCGGTCGGGCCTGGGTCGCCGGCCGGGCCTGGCTCACCCGCCGGGCCGTTCCCGGGAACCGGCCCGGGCGGTCCGCCCCCCGGCTGGCACCCCGACCCGGCCGGCTACAACCGGTGGCGGTGGTGGGACGGTCAACGCTGGACCGAATACGTGTCCCCCCATACCTGAACGGGGCCCCGGGCGCGCCGGCGGATCTCCTCTAGCGCCGGAGCTCCAGCTGCCGGGGCCGGTCCGGACCGGCCGGCTCGAGGGATGCCCGGATCAGGGGCCGGAGCCGGCCGGCGTCGTCGCTGGCCCCGAGCAGCATCACCGGCCGCCCCACCCGCTCGGCCAGCCGGGGGGTGACGGCCCACCCGTGCCCCAAGCCGGACAGGACGTGCCGGTCGTGGCCGTGCGGACGATCCGAGCCGTCCCACGAGACGGCCACCCGGCGACCGGACGGCGCAACCTCGACGATCTCCCCGAAGGTGCCGCACGGCGGGCGGCCCTCCCCGGCCCTGAGCACCACCACCCGGTCACCGGCCCTGAACTGCCTGCCATGGCCGCCGGGGAGGGCGGGGGCCGTGCCGTCCGATCCGGCCGCCGGCCGCGATGCCATCGACCGGGCCGCCGCGTTGAGGGCGCAGACCTCCTCCAGGCCGAGCCCCACCAGGAGGTCCCGCTTCCCGGCGGCGGCCCATCCGGACAGCAATGAGGCCGCCGCGTCCCGGCCGGCCGGCTCCTCCCGGGCCTCCGGCCCGGCCCGCCCTCGCAGGTCGCCGGCCCGCCCTCGCAGGTCGCCGACCCGCTGCACCGCGACGACCGGGCCCCGGGCCGGCTCCCACAGTCCCGGCTCGGGGCAGGCGACCCGGCCGGCGCTCGCCGCGAACTCCGCCATCCCGTGACTGGCCGGGTTGGTCAGGCGCGGCATCGTGCCGCCCTCGACCAGGACCAGATCGGCCGACATGCGGCGGGCCGCCCCGGCCAGGTGCAGCAACTCGGCGGTGCTGAGCCGGTCGGCCTGGTCGACCACCACCACGTCCAGGGCCGATCCGGGCCGGACCCGGGGCAGGCCGGTCAGGACCCGCCACCTGGCCGAGGCCAGATCGGTGGGGGCGACCACCGCCGCCCGGACCCCGGACAGGGCCCATTCCCGGCGCAGGCGGTGGAGGATCTCGGCCTGGGCCAACAGCGCCGTCGCCCCGGGTGGGCTGGCCAGCACGGCCACACCGCCGTTCCAGGCTGCGGCCGGTCCCGGGTGGCCCGGTCGCTGGCGCAGCTCCTCCAGCAGGCCGGCCAACCGGTCGTCGGCCGCCCGGGCCAGGCCGGTGGTCCATCGGGGCTGGGCGGTGGGGGAGCGCACCGGCCGGCTGGCGGAGCAGAACCGCTCGGCCCACGCCCGGGCCCCCACGGGGGTGGCACCGCCAGGGTGGCAGGCGGCCAAGGCGACGAGCACGTCGGCCGTCCGGAAGTCGGAGCGCCGTGCCGCCAGGAGGTTGGTCACCCTGGTGGTCAACTCCGCTTCGCCGACCGACGGGCCGGCCGCCGACCCCGCCCGCTCCGGGCCGCCCACCAGCAGGTCCGTCGCCTGCGCCCGTCCTTCCGGCCCCGCCCCACCGCCCGATAGGTCCCCGGATCCGGACCGGGGGCGCAGGGACGGGTCCCCGGTCGGATCCCACCCCGCCCCGGTCACCCGCTCCCGCCACGGTTGGGCCACCGCCTGCTCCCGGGCCCGGAACCTGCCGAGCGCGCCGACCAGACGGGACTGGGTGCTGGCCGCCCGCGCCGCGGCGGTGGGCACGGCCGCCACCTCGCCCCGACCGTCGGGGTGTAGCCGCCATTCGATCTGCCAGCCGCGGGCCGCCAGTTCCCATCTCATGGAGAGTTGGTAGAGGGCATCGAGGCCCCGCCGGTCCACGAACCATTCGTCGCGGACGGCGGTCCAGCCGCCCGGCGTGGAGGTGAGGTTGGCCACCAGGACATGGGTGTGCACGTGCGGCTCTCCGGCGGCGCTGGAGCGGTGCTCGAACCGGGCGCCGATCAGACCGGCCGCCGGTGCGCTACCAGCCTGACCGGCCCGGACGGTCAACCGGTCCTCGAGATGGTCGATCATCCGGCTCACCGCCGCCTCGTGGGCGGCCGCCACCGAGCCCGCCGGGTCGGACCCGCACCGGCCGAGCAGGGACACCGACTTGGGGGCGCTGAAGATCAGGTCCCATCCCGACCGTCGCCGCCGCGTCCTGTACCGCGGCAGGAAGTCACCGGTCCCGGGGTCGCAGCCCCTGAGCACCGATCCCAGCTGATCCAACCGCACCGTTCCGGTCAACCCGAGCAGGCGCCCGGCGCCCGGCGTCCAGCGGCCGGCGTCGCGGCCGTCGAGGTAGTAGGTCCCCACCGAGGGTCCGATCCCGCGCACGATGAGCATGGAAAAAGGCTAGCCAACATTGCAAACTCATGAAATACTCTGAAAACGATCATTCCCAGGTTGGAGGTGGCTGGTGTCCTTTTCCGCTGTTCAACTGACGCTGCTGGTGTCGGACGTGTCGATGAAGCCCGACAGCGGCGGCCTTCCCGGATGGAAGGTCCTGCAGAGCCTGACCGACGGTCTGGGGGCGTGGGCCCTCATGGCGGCCATGGCCGGGGTGGTGATCGGGGCCGTCATGTGGGCGTTCGGCCACTATTCGCAGAACTACCAGCAGGCGTACAACGGTCGGCGGGGCGTTCTGGTGTCGGGTCTGGCCGCCATACTCATCGGGGGCGCCCCGAACATCGTCAACTTCTTCGTCCACGCCGGCGGGGGCATCGGGTGATCCCGGCGCCACAGGTCTCCATCGGCTGCCTGACCGATCCCCTCGGCTGCGTCACGGCCATCCCGGACGTGGGCGGGGGGCTGGCCCGGGGGGTGGCCAGCGGAGCCGCCCAGGCCATCTTCGGGGCCATGAACCTGTCGCTGTCGACGGCGGCCGACTGGCTGGTCGGACACGTCATGGATCTGATCCGGGCGACCGCCAGCCCGGACTTCGGCAAAGGCTGGTTCCTGGAGCAGAGCGGGCTCATGGAGATGGTCACCACCACGGTGCTCCTCCCGATCCTGATGGCGGCGTCCATCGGTCCCGTCCTACGGCAGGACGGCCGCCGGCTGTTCCGGGTGTGGGCGGTGGGGCTCCCGGTCGCCGTGCTGGCCGGGGTGGCCGGGGCTCAGCTGGCCGGATCGGCGCTGAGCGCCACCGACGCCCTCTGCAGCGTGTTCCTGGGTGACCACGTCACGCAGCTGGCCTCCCACTTCAGCGATGCCATGGCGCAGAGCGCCCGGTCGACATCGCCGATCGTGGTCCAGATGCTCATGTCGATGCTCACGGTGGCCGGGTGCATCCTCGTGTGGCTGGAGATGATGGTGCGCTCGGCCGCCATCTACGTGACCACCTTTTTCATGCCCCTGGTCCTGGTCGGCTACATCTGGCCGGCGACGGCCGGCATGGCCAAGCGGGGCGTCGAGATCCTGGCCAGCCTGATCCTGTCCAAGTTCGTCATTGTCGCCACGCTCAGCCTGGGGGTGGCCGCCTTCGGAGGCAGGGGAGCCGACGGCACCATCGCCGGCGCCGGCCTCCTGCTCCTGGCTGGTTTTGCCCCGTTCGCCCTCCTGCGCCTGGCCCCGGTGGTCGAGGCGGCCGCCATCGGGCACCTCGAAGGGCTGTCCCGCCGGCCGTTGCGGGCGGCCGCCCGTCCGGCGTTCGCCGCCGCGGGTGTCCCGGGCCATCCGGCGGTGCAGATGGCTCTGGCCCGCCGGGAGGCGCAGCGGGCCGGGCCCCAGGGCCCGACGCCGGTGGCGCCGCAGTTCATCCCCGAGCGGGCGGCGGACTTCCCGCTCAGCGGTCGATCGCCGGGCGCCACCGGCACCGGCCCGGGAGCGGGATCCAATGCCTGAGCCGCCCCGCTTCAGCTTCCATCCTCTGGAGCGCCGGGGGCTGCTGCTCGGGCTCCAGGCCGGGCAGCTCGTCTCGATGGCAGCAGGAGCGGGCGCCGCCCTCTGGGCCCGTGGCGCGGTCGGCGGGGCTACCGGGATGCTGCTCAGCTTCCTGCTCCTGGCGGGTGGTGCGGCCGGCGCCCTCTGGACCCGCCAGGGGCGGCCCCTGGCGGCCTGGGCGGTGCTCGGCCTGGCGTGGCTGCAACGGGGGCGGCGCGCCTCGCTCAACGAGGCGCCTCTGGCCGGTACCGCACTCGTCGGCGGCGTTCCCGCCGCTGCCCGTACCGGAGGAGCTTCCGGCGGTCGGCCCCGCCTCCGTCCGAGGCGGGCCGGCCCGCCGACCCTGCCGGCCGGCGTGGAGCTGCTCCAACACGGGGCTGGTCCGGCCGTCGAAGGGTTCGGAGCGGTGCGGGACCGCCCGGGCTGCAGATGGGTGGCGGTGCTGCCGGTGCGGGGCGTGTCCTTCTCCCTCCTGGACCCCGACGACCAGGCTCAGCGTCTCGACGCCTGGCGCACCGTTCTGGCCGCCGTGGCTCGACCCGGCAGCCCGGTCACCCGTCTGCAGTGGGTCCAGCGCAGCGGGCCCGCCGGCGGCCTCGGAGGACTCTATCCGGGTCCCGCCGCGCCGGCCGCCCCCACGTCGGCGGAGGGCAGGGCCCGGGCCAGCTACCTGCGACTGGTGCAGGAGGTGGCCCCGGTTGCGCCGCGCCACGACACGTGGCTGGCGCTGGCCGTGGGCGGCGACCGGCGTTCCCGGGCCGGGACCGGGATCGACACGCTCGGCCGGGAGCTGCGCTTCCTGCAGGGCCAGCTCCGACAGGCCGGGCTGGAGCCGGGCCCGGCTCTCGGCCGGGACGAACTCGGCGCCTTGTTGGGAACGGGCTCCATGGCCGGACGCGAGAGCTGGTCGGGGCTGCAGGTCGACGGCGCCCTCTTCGCCACCTACTGGGTGTCCGAGTGGCCCCGGGTGGATGTCGGTCCCGACTTCCTGGTCCCGCTGCTCATGGGCCACGGCCGGCGGATGGTTTCGCTGCTGATGGCACCGGTGCCGCCCGACCGGGCGCTCCGGGAGGTGAGATCGGCCCGCACGGCCGACCTGGCCGACGCCCAGCTGCGTAGCCGGGCCGGCTTTCTCTCCAGCGCCCGTCGCGACCGGGAGGCGGAAGGGGTGGCCCGGCGGGAGAGCGAACTGGCCGACGGTCACGCCGAATACCGTTTCAGCGCTTACGTCGCGGTGTCGGGGCCCGACGAGGACGGCCTGGCCGCGGCCTGTTCCGAGCTGGAGCAGGCCGCCCAGGCCACCAGGCTGGAACTGCGGCGCCTCTACGGCCGGCAGGCCGAGGCCTACACCTGGACCCTTCCGCTGGGGCGGGGCCTGCGATGAGGCGGCCGGCGAGATGAGGCGGCCGGCGAGATGAGGCGGTCGTGAGACCCCCGCCGGCCCACCGGGCCACGACGGCCCACCTGCAGGCCGTGTACCCGTTCGTCTCGGTGGGGGGACTGGCGCACCGGGGGCCACTGATCGGCAGGGATCTCTTCGGCGGACTGTTCTGCTTCGACCCGTGGGAGCTGTACCGGCTGGGCCGGATAACCAGCCCCAACGCCCTGGTGCTCGGCCAACTGGGCCGGGGCAAGTCGACCTTCATCAAGACCCTGGTATGGCGGCAACTGGCATTCGGTCGCCAGGCGTGGATCATCGACCCCAAAGGCGAGTACGGCCCGCTGGCGGAGGCGTGCGGGGGCCGGTCACTGGCTCTGGTGCCGGGAGGAACGTTGCGGCTCAACCCCCTGGACGTGCCGGCCCAGGGACCCGGGCCCGAAGCCGAGAACCGGGTCCGGCCCAGGTTGGAGCTGACGGCCTCACTGGTCTCGTCGTCCCTGGGGCGGCCTCTGCGGCCGGAGGAACGCACGGCGCTGGAGATGGCGGTACGGACCGCCTCGGACCGCCGGACCCAGCCGGTGCTCTCCGATGTGGTGGACGCCCTGCTGGAACCGGAGGCCGAAGCGGCGGTGGCGATCCGGACCGACCGGGCGGCACTGGCCGCCGACGGCCGGGCGGCCGCCCTGGAACTGCGCAGGCTGGCCGCAGGCGACCTGGCCGGGATGTTCGACGGGCCCACCACCGCCGGGGTGGATCTACGAGCGGCGGTGGCGGTGCTCGACCTGTCGGCCACGTTCTCCTCGCCGGCGTTACCGCTGGTGATGACCTGCGCCACCGCCTGGCTGCAGGCGGCACTGGCCGCCCGGGACGGGATCAAGCGGCTCGTGGTGGTGGACGAGGCGTGGGCCATCCTGGCCGACCTGTCCACCGCCCGCTGGTCGTCGGCCACCTTCAAACTGTCCAGAGCCCTGGGCGTGGCCAACGTGGTGGTCGTGCACCGGGTATCCGACCTGCGGGCCGCCGGCACCGACGGATCGGCTCAGCAGAAGCTGGCCGACGGCCTGCTGGCCGACTCCGAGACCCGGGTGGTGTTCGGCCAGCCGCCGTCCGAAGCCGTCCTGACCGGCCGGGTGCTGGGACTGACCGGGGCCGAGACCGAGCTGATCCCCCACCTTCCCCGGGGGGTGGCCCTCTGGAAGGTGGGCGGACGATCCTTCCTCGTCGAGCACGCTCTGGCCGAGGGGGAACGGGCCCTGGTGGACACCGACTCGGCCATGATCGACCGGCCCGGTGGCGGCATCGACCCCTGCTTCTACGCCGCCGGCTCCGGCCGGGAGGACGGGTGAGCGCCGACCGACCGGCGGGCCGCCGCCACCCCGGGGCGGGCACCGGTGCCGGCGGGGCCGACGCGGTGGTCGCCGCCGGGGCGGCCGTGCTGGCCCTGATCGGGATGTGGATCTGGCTGACCGGGGAGCTGGCCGCCTGGTCGGCCACCGGGCGGTGGCCGCATGTGGGACTGGGGGAGCTGGTGCGCATCGCCGGGCGGCTGCCGCACCGGCTGGCCGATCCGGCCCGGGCCTGGACCGGCCGGTCCGGGCCGGCGCCGATCCTCTACTACGGGTGGGGATCGGCGGTCCTGGCCGTGACGGCCACGGCCGCGACGGCGCTGAGGAGGATGTCCCGGCGCCCCCGGCCCGGGCCGGGGGCCCGCTGGGCCAGGCCGGCCGACCTCCGATCGGTGCGGGTCCGCCGGCCCGGCCGGCCGGGCCGGCTGGTGGTGGGGACCGCCGTCGCCGGGTGGGGCCGCTCGGGGCTGGTGGCCACCGAGACCCGTCACTCCCTGCTGGTGATCGGCCCCACCCAGTCCGGCAAGACCAGCGGGTTGGCCATCCCGGCCCTGCTGGAGTGGCGGGGTCCCGTGGTGGCCACCTCGGTCAAGGGCGACCTGGCCTCCCACACCCTCGCCTGGCGGTCACGGCACGGGCCCTCCGCCATCTTCGACCCCACCCAGGGCTCGGGGCTGGGCCCGCTGTCCCGCTGGTCGCCGCTCACCGGGTGCCGATCGTGGTCGGACGCCCAGAAGATGGCCGGGTGGCTGGTGGACTCCACACCCGGGCGCCAGGGCATGGCCGACGCGGCGTTCTGGTACTCCACCGCGGCGAAACAGCTGGCCCCGCTGATGCTGGCCGCCGAACGATCCGGGGCGGGCCTGGCCGAGGTGGTGCGCTGGACCGACAGCGGCGACTTCGACGAGCCCATACGCCTGCTCGAGCTGGCCGCCGAAACGGACGCCGCCCTGGCCCTGACCGCCTGTTCCGGGCGCGACGAGCGCATCCGCAGCTCGGTGGCCACCACCTTGGAGACGGTCCTGGCCCCGTTCGAGGACCCGGTGGTGGCCGCCTCGACCAGGGGGTCCGACATCGATGTGGCCGCCCTGCTGGCCGACCGGGGGACCCTCTACCTGTGCGGGCCGAGCCATGAGCAGAACCGGGTGCAGGGGCTGTTCGCCGCTCTGGTGTCCACCGTCGTGGCCGAGGCCCACCGGCGGGCCGCCGAGAGCGGTGGGCCGCTCGACCCGCCGCTGCTGCTGGTGCTCGACGAGGCGGCCAACATCGCCCCCATCCGGGACCTGGACACCCTGGCCTCCACCGGCGCCGGCCTGGGTATCCAGCTGGTCACGGTCTGCCAGGACCTGGCTCAGCTGGCCGCCCGCTACGACTCCGAGCGGGCCCGCACCATCGCCAACAACCACCGGGCCAAACTGCTGCTGTCGGGTGTGTCCGACCTCGGGACCCTCGACCTGATATCCGGCCTGGCCGGCGAGCAGGCCGTCCGGGAGGAGAGCACCACCCAGGACCTCCGCGACGGCCGGCGCACCTGGTCCACCTCCACGGCGCTGCGCCGGCTGGCCCCCACCGACGAGCTGAGACGGACCCCGCCCGGGCAGGGGGTGCTGGTCTACGGCCACCTCCCCCCGGTGAGGGTGAGGCTGAGACCCTGGTACCGGGACCGGGCCCTCCGACGGAGGGCCGGGACCGGAGGTCGCTAGCCCTCCGAGGGCGGGGATGGGCGCCGGGCCCGGCTGGGCGCCACCCGGGGCGGCTCGCCGGGCATCTTCGGGTAGACCGGCGGCCACGGGGCGTCGGCCAGCCCGGCCGCCTGGTCCCGGCGGACCAGATCCAGGAACGGTTCCAGCGAATCGGGGGAGGACCCGGCCCACGGATCGCCGGTCGCCGCGACCCGGTCCGGGACCGTGGCGACGGTCAGCTCATCGGGCACGACGGCGTCCAGCTCGCCCCACGTGAACGGGGTCGACACCTGCGCCCCGGGCCGGGCCCTGACCGACCAGGCCCCGAACACGGTCTTGTGGGGGGCGTTCTGGTTGAAGTCGACGAACACCCGCCGGCCCCGTTCCTCCTTCCACCAGGCGGCCGTCACCAGGTCCGGCCGGCGGCGTTCCATCTCCCGGGCCACGGCCACCGCGGCGGCGCGCACCTCGATCGGCGACCAGCGGGGCAGCAGACGGACGTAGACGTGCAGGCCCCGGTTGCCCGTGGTCTTGGGCAGGCCGGTGCAGCCCAACTCGTCCAGCAGGCCGTGCACCTCGTGGGCGGCCTCCCTGACCATGTCGAACGTGACGCCGGGCGTGGGGTCCAGGTCGATGCGCAGCTCGTCGGCGTGGTCGGGGTCGGCGGCCCGGATGGGCCACACGTGGAACCCCAGACAGGCCAGGTTCACCGCCCACAGGACGTGGGCCATGTCGGCGGCCACCAGCGCCCGCGACGGGGTGCCGTTGGGCGTCGAGACGATGGTCGTCTCCAGCCAGTCCGGCCTCTGCTCGGGCACGCGCTTCTGGAAGAAGGACGACCCCGTGGCGCCGTTGGGGAACCGTTGCATCAGCACCGGCCGGCCGCCCATGGCCGCCATCAACGGTTCCTCCACGCTCAGGTAGTAACCGACCAGGTCCCGCTTGGTCTCCCCCCGCTCGGGGAACAGCACCTTGTCCGGGCTGGTGATCTCCACGGTCCGGCCGGCCGCCTCCACGGCCTCCCGCCCGACCGGGCCGGCCACCGGCTACTCGCCCCCCTCTTCCCCCGCCTCCGTGCCCGGCCGGTAGGTGCCGGCCAGGAGCGCCAGCGACGACACCACGCCGACGATCGCGGCCAGCACGGCCCAGCGCAGGCCGGACCGGCTGCGGCCCCTCGCCCCGTCCACGGAGAACCGGCCGGGTCCCAGCGCGGCCATGACCGCCGCCACCACCGCCACCACACCGGTGTACTCCCAGCCCCCCTTGAACACGAAGAAGCCCTTCCCCCGGTGGTCGGTGCGGGCCGCCGTCGTCATCAGCCCGATGGTGGCCGCCGCCGGCAGCGGGCTGGCCGCGCCGACGGTCAGCAGGGTGCCGGCCCCGAGCTCGGTGGCCGCCGCCATTCGGGCGTGCACGTGGGCCGGCTTCAGGCCCAGCGCGTCGAACCACCTCGTGGTGCCCTGGAGGCCGCCCTGGCCGAACACCTTGTTGTAGCCGTGGGCGAACAGCATCGGTCCGACGGCCAGGCGTAGCAGCAGCGCGGCCGAGTCGGTGGGGCGGCGGTCGGGACCGGATCGGACCTGCATGGCCCAAACGTAGTCGGCTGTGCCGGGCCGCTACCCTCGAACGGATCGTGCCCCCGACGCAGACATCCCCCCGTTCGGCGTCCCCGGCCTCCGGGGCCGGGCTGCCCCCCCGCACCCGGCTGGCCGCCGGGCTGGGCGCCGCCACCGCCGCCGTCTCCCGGCGGCTGGGGCGGGGGTCGGGATCGGTCATCGGTGGCCGGGCCATCCTGGCCGTAGACCCGCAGGCCCTGGCCCGCCTGGCCGCCGGCCACGACGTGGCCCTGATCTCGGGGACCAACGGGAAGACCACGACCACCAGCCTGCTGGCCGCCGCCCTGGCCACTGCCGGACCGGTGGTCACCAACCTGCAGGGCGCCAACCTGCCTCCCGGGCTGGCCGCCGCCCTGGCCGCGGGGCCGGCCGGCGTCCCGGCCGCCCTCGAGGTCGACGAGGCGTGGCTGGCCCGGGTGGTGGCCGCCACGTCGCCGCGGGCGGTGGCCCTGCTCAACCTGAGCCGGGACCAGCTGGACCGCAACAACGAGGTCAGGACCCTGGCCGCCGCCTGGCGCCGGACCTTCTCCGAGCGCGGCGGCGCCACCGTCGTGGCCAACGCCGACGACCCTCTGGTGGTGTGGGGGGCGGGCACGGCCGCCGACGTGCGCTGGGTCGGCGCCGGCCAGCCGTGGACCGACGACGCCGGCGGCTGCCCGAGCTGCGGCGGGCGGGTCGATTTCTCCGCGGCCGCCGCCGGGGGATGGGGTTGCCGGGACTGCGACCTGCACCGACCCGAGCTGTCCGTGCGCGTGCAGCCGGGACGGATCGAATGGGCCGATGGGCGGGCGGTGACGCTGCAGCTGCGGCTCCCGGGGCGGGCCAACCAGGCCAACGCCGCCATGGCCCTGGTGCTGGCCGACGTGCTCGGCGTGGACCCGGACCGGGCGGCGGTCGCGCTGGGAGAGGTCTCGGAGGTGGTGGGCCGCTACGCGGTGGTGGCGGCCGGCGGGGTGCAGGCCCGGCTCCTGCTGGCCAAGAACCCGGCCGGCTGGCTGGAGATATTCGACTTCCTCAGGCCCGCCCCCCTGCCGGTGGTGGTGGCCATCAACGCCCGCATCGCCGACGGACGCGACCCGTCGTGGCTGTGGGACGTGCCGTTCGAGAAGCTGCGGGGCCGCCTGGTCGTCGCCACCGGGGAGCGCAGCCGGGACCTGGCCGTGCGCCTGCGTTACGCCGAGGTGGAGCACGTCCACGAGCCGGACCTGGTCCGGGCCGTGGGTGCGGCCGGCGCCCCGGAGGTGGACGTGGTGGCCAACTACACGTCGTTCCAGCAGCTGCGGACCCGCCTGTCGTGACCGGCCCGTCGAGCGTGGCCATCGCCCTGCTCTTCCCCGACCTGCTCGGCACCTACGGCGATTCCGGCAACGCGGTCATCCTGGCCCAGCGGCTCCGCTGGCGGGGCGTACCGGCCGAGGTCCACACCGTCCGCTCCGGCGACCCGGTTCCGGCCGGATGCCAGATCTACGTGGTGGGAGGGGGGGAGGACCTGCCCCAGTACCAGGCGGCCCGCCAGTTGGGCGCCGGCCAGGAGTCGGCGCCCCTGCTGCGGGCCGTCGACGCCGGGGCGGTCGTGCTGGCCGTGTGCGCCGGGGTGCAGATCCTGGGCCGGTCGTTCGTCGGCCCCGAGGGCCGCGAGGCGGCCGGGCTGGGGCTGCTGGACTGCCGGACCCGCCGGGGTGGCGGGGCGCGGGCCGTCGGCGAGATAGCCGTGGAGCCGGTCGCCGAGCTCGGCCTGCCGACCCTCACCGGCTACGAGAACCACGGCGGCGTCACCACCGTCGGGCCCGGCTCGGCCGGGGTGGGCCGGGTCCTCCACGGCGTCGGCAACGGGGACGGCTCGGGCACCGACGGGGTGTGGAACGGCCGGGTCCTCGGCACCTACCTCCACGGACCGGTGCTGGCCCGCAATCCCGCTCTGGCCGACCGGCTGCTGTCGTGGGCGGTCGGAGACCTGGCGCCCCTGGACGACTCCGAATGCGAGGACCTGCGCCGGGAACGCCTCGGCGCCCTCGACTCCGGTTCCCGGCCCGGGACCGCCCGACGGCTGCTGGGAGCCTTCCGCCGTTGAGATCCACCGCCCTTCTCACCGACCACTACGAACTGACCATGCTCGACGCCGCCCTCGAGGCGGGCACCGCCGGGCGGCAGGTGGTCTTCGAGGTGTTCACCCGCTCGCTGCCGGCCGGCCGCCGTTACGGCGTGTTCGCCGGTCTGGGCCGGGTGCTGGACGCTCTCGACGGGTTCCGCTTCGGGACCGACGAGCTGGACTGGCTGTCCGGGCGGCGCATCGTGTCGGACCGGACGCTGGAGTGGCTGGCCGGCTACCGCTTCGGAGGGGACGTCTACGCCTACCCGGAGGGTGAGTTGTACACCGGCGGCTCGCCGGTGCTGGCCGTGGAGGGCACCTTCGCCGAGGCGGTGCTGCTCGAGACCATGATCCTGTCGGTCCTGAACCACGACTCGGCGGTGGCCGCCGCCGCCTCGCTGATCTGCGTGGCGGCCGGTGACCGCCCGGTGATCGAGATGGGGAGCCGGCGTACCGACCCGGAGGCGGCGGTGGCCGCCGCCCGGGCCGCCTACGTAGCCGGGCTGGCCTCCACCTCCAACCTCGAGGCGGGCCGGCGCTACGGGATACCGACCGCCGGGACGGCGGCCCACTCCTTCGTCCTGCTCTTCGACGACGAGCGGGAGGCGTTCGACGCCCAGATCGCCGCGCTGGGCCCGGCCACCACCCTGCTCGTCGACACATATGACACTGCCACTGCCATCCGGCTGGCGGTGGAGGCGGCCGGTCCGGGCCTCGGGGCGGTGCGCATCGACTCGGGCGATCTCGGATCCCAGGCCGTCCGGGCCCGGGCCCAGCTCGACGCCCTGGGCGCCGCCGGTACCCGGGTCGTCGTCACCGGGGACCTGGACGAACGGTCCATCAACCGGCTGTCGTCCACCCCGGTGGACGGTTACGGCGCCGGGACCAGCGTGGTGATGGGCGGCGGGTTCCCGACCTGTGGCTTCGTCTACAAGCTGGTGTCGGTCGAAGGCCGCCCGGTGCAGAAGCGGTCCCCCGGCAAGGAGACGGTGGGCGGGCGGAAATGGGCCTGGCGGTCGGCGGAGGAGGGCCTCGACGTCGTGGCCTGTGATCGGACCGCCGGTCCGGAGGGGAGCCGCCCTCTGCTCCAGCAGGTGGTGGTCGCCGGCTCGCCCCGGCCGCGGCCGGCCCTCGACGCCATGCGGGCCCTGCATGCCCGTTCCCGCGCGGAGCTGGGCCCGGACCGGACCCTCAGGCTGGCGCGGCGCTGACGGCGGGGCCGGGGAGGCCCGTAGCGGTGTCGGGTCTCGGCGTCGAGTGGGCCACCTCGCCGGCCATGCCCAGGGTGCGCTCCCACAGCTTGATGCCGCCCAGGATGCCGGCGTTGTTGTCGACCACGCTCACCCCGTCGGGGAGGTCGGTTCCGAGCCGGGCCGAGTTGCCCCCGCCGATGAAGCAGTGATCGAAGAAGGTGAGGGCCCGCATGGTCTCCACCATCTCGAACACCCGCACCCGCCACTTCTTGGTCCCGGACCGCTCGCGGGCCGCCTCGCCCAGCACCTCGTTGTAGGTCTTGCCCTTGCGGAGCGGGTGGTGGGCGAACTCGAAGTGGGGCAGGAGCTGCCCGTCGAGGAAGAAGGCCGTGCCCACCCCGGTGCCGAGTGTCAGGACCGCCTCGAAGCCGGTGCCCTCCACCACCGCGGCTCCCTGCAGGTCGGCGTCGTTGGCCACTTTGGCCGGCTTGCCGGTGGCCTGTTCGAGAGCGGCGGCCAGATCGAAGCGGTGCCAGGCGTCCACCAGCTTCGGTTCCGGGACCCCGCCCGGGCCGTCCGGTGACACGAAGTGCGGCGCCGAGAGGATCCGGCCGTTGCGGACCATGCCCGGAAAACCGACCGACACCCGGTCGAAGGCGGGCAGCTGGCGGATCAGGTCCTGCAGTTCGATGACCAGCTTCTGGGGGGACAAAGGATACGGCGTGTCGCACCGCACCCGGGCGTGCTCCATCTGGCCGGTGCCGTCGAGCACCGAAGCCTTCAGCCCGGTCCCGCCGATGTCGATGGCGAGCGTGTCCGGCGCGGAATCGGGGCTTGTGCTGGCGGCCATTCCGCGAGACTATTCCTTGACGGGAGCCATGGGACTCTTGGCTCTGTGCCTACCCCGCCCCAAGGGGTAGAGAAATGGGTGTGGGAGATAGCCAGCTGGACAGGGGTGGAGAGATGAGCGCTCCAGACGCAAGGTTGAGTGCCGCCGAGCGGGCCGCTCTTGCCGGCCTCGAAGCGGCTGCCGCAGCCGCCGATCCTCATCTGGCCGCCCGGCTCAGAGGGGTGCCCGGTACCAGGTGGCGGCTGCTGCTCACCAGCGTCCAGCCGGCCGCCCTGCGCCTGTGGCACCTGCTTCTCGGGCTGCGCTGGTGGGGGGTGCCGATCACCCTGGGCGGTCTGGCCCTGACGGTGCTCGGCCTGGGCACCGGCCTGGCCGTTTCGGTCCTGGGCGCGGTGATCGCGCTGGCGGGCCTCCGGGTGCTGGCGGAGATGGTCGAGGTGCGGCGCCGGCCCGCCCCGGAGAGAGCCGAACCGGGTCCCGGGTACTAGCCGCCCTGTCCGCGCAGCACGGTCCGCAGGGCTCCCGCCCCGCCCCCGGCGGCGGCGCCCCGTAGGAACCGGCCCAGCCCGGCGCCGGGGCCCCTGGTGGTCTGGTTGGTGCTGGACGCCGGGACCGCCTGGGACGGGTCGGCCAGCACCACGGACTGTCCCCTCTTCAGTCCCGAGTCGATCTGGGTGTAAACCGGCCCCACGACGCCGACGGTCACCCGCTGGGTGGCCATCTTGCCGGCCTGCTCCACGTACACGAAGGAGGCTCCGGTCCCCGTCGTGTGGACGGCCGAGGTGGGCACGGCCAGGGCGTGATCCGCGCCCTGCACGTCGATACGGATGCGGGTGGTGGAGCCCACCGCCATGCCCTCCGGGAAGGATGTGACGGCGATGGTGACAGGATAGGTGTACGTGGAGCTGCTGACGTCGACCGGGTCGATGGCGCTCACCACCCCGGACAGAGCCGACCGGACCCCGTCGACGGTCAGCTGGGCCTGGTCGCCGACCTTCACCTGCTGCACCTGGCTGGTCGTCAGCGAGGTGGTGCTCACGTAGCCGTTGGCGCTGATGACCGTGATGACGGCGGTGCTCGAGCCGGCGGCGACGGTCTGGCCGGCGGTGATACCCACCGATGCCACCGTTCCGCTGATAGGGCTGGTGAGGACCGCCGCCGACAGGGACTGCTCCATCGAGGTCAGGCTGGCCTCGTCCGAGTCGATGGTCGCCTGGTCGCTGGCCAGCTGCGCCGGGGTGTCGGTGGGCTGCGAGGCGGCCGACGAGCCCGAGGCGCGGGACCCGCCCGACAGGCCCGACGAGGACGATCCGCCCGCCGATGGGGCCGCCGGGCCCGATTTCCGGGTCGCGGCCCCCGGGGACGGCGCAGCCGATCCCGAGCCGGACGCCTCCGAGGAGAGAAGCTGGGCCAGCGCCGCCTCGGCCGAGGCGAGGGTGGCCTGGTCCGTAGCCACCCTCTGCTCAGCCGACCCGGCCACCGAGAGGGCGCTCGTGCAGGCGCCGCTGCCGGCGGAGGGCTTCCCCGGCGCCGGACCGGTGGTCGTCGTGGTGCCGCTGCCGGGGTTGCTGGTAGTGGTGGTACCCGGGGTGCTGGTCGTGGTGGTCGTCGTCGGGGCGGTGGTCGTGGTGGTCGGGGCGGTCGTGGTGGTGGTCGTCGGGGCGGTGGTGGTGGTCGTCTGGCCGGTGGGGGGGGAGCCGCCCCCGGGGGCGGCCCCACACGCGGAGCCGACCTGGGCCAGGGCGGCGGTGGCGGCCTGCAGGTCCATGTCCGCGGTGTGCTGCGCGGTGACGACCGCCTGCTGGTCGGCGGCGAGGGTGCCGGGCGCCGACCCTCCGCTGCGGCCGGATCCGTTGGCCGGCCCCGAACCGGTCGGGGCCGGGCCGGTGCTGGTCAGGATGATCGCCTGGGCGCCCACCACCGCGGCGGCGGTGCCGGCGGACGCCGCGTTGGACGTGGCGGCCTGACCCGATTCGTCGGCCGCCAGCTTGGCCTGGGCCGCCGTCAGTTCCGCCTGGGCGGTGTTGACCTGGCTCTGCAGCAGGGTGGGGTCCAACTTGGCGAGGGTCTGGCCGGCGTTCACCTTCTGACCCTGGGTCACCTCGACCGACGTCACCGTCCCCGCCACCTGGAATGCAGCCTGCGACTGGTTGGCCGGTTCCAGCGTGCCGGTCACGTCCAGGGTCCGGCTGACGGAGGTGGTGGTGGCCGCGGCCAGGCGCAGCCCCGGCGCTCCGGAGGCCCCGGCCTGCCAGATCCCGACACCGATGCCGGTTCCCGCCGCCATCACGCAACCGGCGGCCAGGGCGCGCTTGGCCGTCCCGGACCGGTGCCCGCGCCGATCAGGCATTGGCGGAACCGGAGGCTGCCGGCGCCCCGGCGCCGGCCCCTCCCCCGAAGCGCCCGAAGCCGGTAGCGCAGCTCTTGCCGCCGGTGGAGGTGATCCGGACGGTCCTGGCCGTGACCGCGCCGGTGGAGTCGGCCGGCCCGTTGGCCACCACGCAGTCGCCCACCGCCAGGTTGGTGGCGGCGGCCGGCCGGACCTGGGTGAAGGTGGTGGACGAGTTGAGCGTCACGGTCACATCGGTGGGGGCGGCCGTCGTGGGCGGAGTGGATGTTGCAGGGCGACTGCCGAGACCGGCGAAGGATGAGCCGAACAGCACCAGGCTGGTCGCCGACGCCGAGACCACCTTGCCGTCGGCGAAGCCGATGTTGGCCGGTACCCGCCCCGGCGTGCGGCTGGTGTCGGGCGCGGAGCCGGGCGGGACGGTGCCGTTGCGCGCCCCGCCTGCGAACCGGCCCCTGCCACCGGCCCCGAAGCCGGCCGTGCATCCGCCTGACGACGGCGCCGCGGTCACCGCCACCGAGCGGGCGGTGATGGTCCCGTTGGAGGTGGTGCCGGTCACGGTCACGCATTCCCCGGCGCTCAGCGACGACGCCGCCAGGCTGACGGTCTGGTCGAAGGTCGTCGCCGCCGTCCACTTGACCGTCGTCTGGCCGGTGGACGGGTTCTGGACCTCCATGGAGGATCCTGAGATGGCGGCGACCGATCCGGACGCCCCGGGGAAGGCCCGGCCGCCGCCGGACCCGCCGGTGGCCGATCCCGACGGGGCCGGCGCGCCGGTCGAGGTACTGGACGTGCCGGAGGCGGAAGCCCTGGGGGACCCTCCGCCACCGCAGGCGGCCAGGGCGGCGGCCATCGAGACGGCCAGGACGGCAGAGCCGAGTATCCGGGATCGGGAGGCGGGTGACGCCATGGCTGGGGCTGCTCCTTGGATGCGGGGGGTCATTCGTTGCGCAGGGCGTCGATGGGGGCCAGACGGGCGGCCCGGGAGGCGGGGTAGACCCCGAAGATGATGCCGATGGCCACCGCCACCGCGATGGCCAGGCCGGTGGCCGGCAGCGACAGGGCCACCGGATAGCCGATGGCCCGGGGGAGGAGCCGGGTTCCGATCACCGCCAGGGCCGCCCCCACCGCTCCCCCCGACAGGCCGAGCACGGACGCTTCGAGCAGGAACTGCCGCCGGATCACCGCCGGTTTGGCGCCCAGGGCCTTGCGCAGCCCGATCTCCCGGACGCGTTCGGTCACCGAGACCAGCATGATGTTCATCACGCCGATGCCCCCGACCAGCAGCGAGATTCCGGCGATGCCGCCCAACAGGACGGTGAGGGTGCGGTCGACCGAGGTGGCGGTGGTGACCAGGGACTGCTGTGAGGCGACGGTGAAGTCGGCGGCGGCCGGCGTGGTGATCCCGTGGAGGGCCAACAGCTCCGCATCGGCCTCCTGGTAGGCGGCCGACAGGGTGCTGCCGGAGGTGGCCTCGATCAGGATGGAGCTCAGCGAGGAGGTGCCGAACAGCCGCTGGGTGGCGGTCGTCATGGGGACGATCAGCTGGTCGTCCTGATTGGAGCCGGTGGTCGAGGAGGTGTCGCCGACCGGGTTGAGCACCCCGACGACGGTCACCGGCACGCCGTTGACGTCGACGACCTGGCCGACCGGGTCGATCCCCCCGAACAGCTCGGAGGCGGTGTCGGCGCCGATGACGGCCACCGCGGTGTGGTCCGTGACGTCCTGGCCGTCGATGAACCGCCCCTGGGAGACCGTCCGGTTCCGCACCTTCTCCCAGGTCGGAGTGGTGCCCACCACCGTGGTGGTCCAGGTGTTGGAGTTAACCGTGTCGCTGAGCGGTTCTCCGGCGGAGACGACCGGGGCGACCGCCTTGATATCGGGGGCCACCACCTTCGAGGACAGGGCGTCGGCGTCGGAGAGCGTGAGCGTCGACGCCGTGCCGAAGCCCTGGCGGAACCCCGACGAGGAGGTGCTGCTGCCGGGCGAAACCGTCAGCAGGTTGGTCCCGAGGGAGTTGATGGCGGACTTCACCTGGTCCTGGGCGCCCTGGCCCAGGCCCACCGTCAGGATGACGGCGGCGATGCCGATCATGATCCCGAGCACCGTCAGAGCCGAGCGCAGGCGGTGGCTGCGGACGGCCTCGAGACCGGTGCGGAGGGTCTCGAACCAGCTCACAGGGCGGCCTCGGCGGCCGGCACGAGGAGGCCGTCGCGGATGCGCAGGGTCCTCTCGGCGGCCGCCGCCACCTCGGGGTCGTGGGTGATGACGACCAGGGTCCGCCCGGCCCGGTGCAGCTCGGACAGCAGGCTGAGCACGTCGGCGGCGGAGGTCGAGTCGAGGGCCCCGGTGGGCTCGTCGGCCAGGATCAGGGACGGGTCGCCGACCAGGGCCCGGGCCACCGCCACCCGCTGCTGCTGGCCCCCGGACAGCTCACCCGGGCGGTGATCCGTGCGGTCACCGAGCCCCACCCGCTCGAGCGCGCCGACGGCCAGGCGCCGGCGCTCGGCCCGGCCCACCCCGGCGTATATGAGCGGTAGCTCCACGTTGCGCCAGGCGGTCATGGTCGGGAGCAGGTTGAACTGCTGGAACACGAACCCGATGTGGCGGTTGCGCACTTCGGCCAGGTCCACCTCGTCCATGTGGCTGACGTCCTCGCCGCCCAGCCAGTAACGGCCGCTGGAGGGGACGTCCAGGCAGCCCAGGATGTGCATGAGCGTCGATTTCCCCGAACCGGAGGGCCCCATGACCGACACGTACTCGCCCTGCTCGATGGCGAACGACACGCCCCGCAGGGCGGCCACGGACAGCGAGCCGCTCCGGTAGACCTTGGTGACGTTCTCGAGGCGGATCACCTCGGCCACTTCAGCCCCCGGTCCCGCCGCCGAAGCCGGCCCCGCCACCGAAGCCGCCCCGGAAGCCCCCGCCGGCACCGCCGAGCCCGCCCCCCGTCCGGCGGCCCGCGGCGCCGTTCCCGAACAGGGTCCGGCCGGCTCCGCTGACGCCGTTGAACCGGACCACCCGCTCCGTCACCACGTCGCCCGCCTTCAGGCCGCTGGTGATCTGGGTGAAACCGTTGGCGCTGATGCCGGTGCTGACGGGCTGGGCCACCGTGGACCCGCCGACCACCTTGGTCACGGTGGCCTGCCCGTTGGGGTACGAGATGGCCGCGGTCGGCACCTCGACCACGCCGTTGAGCTGCTGGACGATTATCGACACCGAGGCGCTGGCACCGGCGTAGAGGCCGCCCGGGCTGCCGGTGACGGCGATGGTGACCGGGAAGGAGGCCACCCCCGAACCGGACGACGCGATCAGCCCCACGGAGGAGACCGTGCCGTAGACCGGCGTGGTGGAGCCGGTCGGGACGATCACCGCCTGGTCACCCACCTTGACCTGCCCGACCTCGGTGTCGTCGACGCTGGTGGTCACCGTGAAGGCGTTGGTGGAGATGACGGTGATCCCGCCCGTCGTCGAAGCCGACGACGAGTTGGAGGCCGAGTTGGACCCCCCGAGCAGCGCCCCCAGGGCGGCCAGCCCGGAGGAGGAGTTGCGTGACGATCCGGTCGCCGACGAGCCGGACCCGGAGGTCCCGCCGCCCGAGACGATGTCACCCACGGCCAGGCCCACCGACGCCACGGTCCCGCTGAAGGGCGCTTTGAGGGAGGCGTCGGCCAGGTTGGCCTGGGCGCTCGACACCTGGGACTGGGCTGACGCCACGGTGGCCTGGTCGGCGTCGATCTGGCTGGTCGACGCCCCGGCGGCCTGGTCGGCGGCCAGCCGGTCCTGATCGGCGGTCAGGGTGGCCTGGGCGGCCGCCACCTGGTCCGACAGCACCGTCGGGTCGATCGTGGCCAGAGTCTGCCCGGCGGTCACCTGCTGGCCGGTGCTGACGTTGACGGCGCTCACGGTGCCGCCCACCGTGAACGTGAGAGCGGAGTCCTGGGCCGGTTGGAGGGTCCCGGAGGCCGAGATGGTCTGCTTCATGGTCCCGGTGGTCGCTGTCACGTTCTGCGTGGTCACCGACAGCGGCAGGGCCGCGCTCGACCCTCCGCCCCGGGCCGCGAACCAGATGCCCGTACCGGCCCCGGCCAGCACCACGACTGCCACCGCGGCCATGACGGCCCGCCTGCGGCCGGCCCGCGCCCGGCCCCGGCCCGGCCCGCTGTCGAGCGGGTCCTCGATGCCGGGTGGTGGGGGAGCGACGCTAGAACGCGCCACTGCCGGCCCCGGTTGACGGACCCTTGGCCGGTCCTGCGCTTAGGAGCATGCGCAGAATGAACACGACGAAGTTGAACGGGAGCTTAAAAGTCCCTGAAGGATGCCCGCAGCTACCCGGGGGGCGGGAAGGCCGGGGGCCCGCCCTCCAAGAGGCCCGCTTCACAGAATATTCTCAGATCCCAGCATCATTGTGGGCTGGCAGGGGACACCGACGTCCGCCGGCAGTCCTCGAACGGAGGCCTCGTTGCGAATTCTCATCCTTGGCGGAGACGGCTACCTCGGCTGGCCCACCGCTATCCACCTTTCTGCCGCAGGCCATGAGGTCGCGGTCGCCGACAGCTTCGTCCGACGGGCGTGGGACGAGGAGCTGGGGGTGGAGAGCCTGGTCCCCATCCGGAGCCTGGATGAGCGGATCGACACCTGGGCCGAGCTCACCGGCAAGCGGCTCCCGCAGTACGTCGGCGACCTCTGCGACGGCGACTTCGTGGAGCAGATGGTGCGGGACTTCGATCCCGACACCATCGTGCACTACGCGGAGCAGAGCTCGGCGCCCTACTCGATGCTCGACCGCGACCACGCCGTGTTCAGCCAGATGAACAACGTGGTCGGCACCCTCAACGTCCTCTACGCCATGGCCGCCCACAACCGGGACATCCACCTGGTCAAGCTGGGCACGATGGGCGAGTACGGCACCCCCAACATCGACATCGAGGAGGGCTGGCTCAACGTCGACCACCGGGGCCGGACCGACCGGGTGCTCTACCCGAAACGGCCGGGGTCCTTCTACCACCTGTCCAAGGTGCACGACAGCCACAACATCGAGTTCGCCTGCCGCATCTGGGGCCTGCGCGCCACCGACCTCAACCAGGGGGTCGTCTACGGCCAGGAGACGGCCGAGACCGCCGCCCACCCGGGCCTGGCCACCCGGTTCGACTACGACGGGATCTTCGGTACCGTCCTCAACCGCTTCGTCATCCAGGCCGTGATCGGCCACCCTCTCACCGTCTACGGCTCCGGCGGCCAGACCCGGGGCATCATCAACATCGTGGACACCGTCCAGTGCATCCGCCTGGCGGCCGAGAACCCGGCCGAGCCGGGCGAGTTCCGGGTCTTCAACCAGTTCACCGAGCAGATGTCGGTCCGCGAGATCGCCGCCACGGTGGCCGAGGCGTGGCCCGGGGAGTGCGTGGTGGAACAGATCGAGAACCCCAGGGTGGAGCTCGAAGGTCACTACTACCGCGCCGCCCACACCGGCCTGCTCGACCTGGGCCTGGTGCCCCACCTGCTCAACGACACCCTCATCGGGTCCCTCTTCCGCATCGCCGAACGGCACAAGGACCGGGTCTCGATGCAGGCGATCCGGCCTACCGTGAAATGGCGCGCCACGAACAGTGACCTCGCCGGCGCCAAGTGAGCTAGCGCCGAGCCCCACCCCGCCGGCCGGCGGTGAGAACCGGCCGCCCCGATGGAAGCGGCCGGCCGTCGGGGTGGGCCTGCCGCTGCTCCTCGGCCTGCTGCACGTGGCCCTGGTGTCCCGCCACTACCACGTCGGCTCCTTCGACGACGACGCCAGCTACATCCTCACCGCCAAGGCCCTGCTGGCGGGGCAGGGCCTGACCGGCCACCTGGCGAGCGGGGAGAGGTTCCTGGGGTTGTACGCCCCCGGATACAGCGCCCTGCTGGTCCCGCTGGTGTGGCTGTGGCCCCACTCGTTCGTCCCGCTGCGGCTGCTGTCGGTGGCCGCCTACGCCGGGATCTTCCCGCTCACATGGGTGCTGCTGGGCCGGCGCCGACTGGGCTTCGGGTTGCGCACGGCGGTGCTGGTGCTGCTGGCCCTCGGACCTCCGCTGGCCACCTACGGCAGCATGGTGATGGCCGAGGCCCCGTTCCTCGACGCCCTCCTGCTGCTCCTGCTGGCCCTGGACCGGTGGCTGGCCTCGCCGCGGGTGATCTCCCGGTGGGCCGTCGCCGTCATCGGCCTGTCCGCCGGTCTGATCTGGCTGAAAGAAGCCGGCCTCGGTCTGGTCGCCGGCCTGTTCCTGTGGCTGCTGATCGGTCCCTACAAAGGACGGGTGCGACGGGCGGCCGTCCTGGCCGGCGGGGTGGGCGCCTTGCTGCTCCCGGTGGTGGTGGGCCGCCTGCTGGCCGGTGTGCCGCTGGCCGGATCGCGCTACTCCCTCGAGCTCGGGACGTTCTACCAGGGTGGCCTGCTGGCCCGCCTGCAGCACGTGGTGCCCGTGTCGCTCGGTCACCTGTTGTCCACGGCCATCCCCGCCACCCTGGTCCCCTACCTGGCCCCGCTGCCGATCAACCACCACTGGCCGGACCTGTGGAAGGCCCTGTCGTGGCACGTGACCGTCCTGGCGGCGGTCGGGGCGGTCGTCTGGGTGAAGCGCTACCGGGACGCCGCGGTGGCGATGGTCGTGGTCTACCTGGGGGAGAGCGCCCTGTGGCCGTTCGTCAACGAGCGGCGCGCCATCCTGGTGCTGCCGCTGCTCACCGCCTGGTACGCCCTGGGAGCGGCCCGCATCTGGGTGGCCGTCCGCCGGTGGCTGGGCCGCCGGGCCCGTCCGGCCGCCCGGAGGGGGGTCACGGCCACCGCGGTGGTGGTGTCGGCGGCGGTGGTGGCCGCGCCGCTCGTCGCCCAGATGCCGCGGGACTACCTGTACGGCTGGAACCAGAGCGGCTCCCGTTTCGGCGGCTCCCGCTACGTGGCCGTCCTGCGCCGGCTGGGGCCGCCCGGGGCGGTGGTGGAGACCGACTACCGGTCATCGACGGCGCTCTTCACCGGGCATAGGACCAACTGGACGGCGTTCGTGGACACCGTGGGCCTGTGCTACCTGCCGGGCATCCTGGACGCCCTGCGCCAGGACGACGCAGCGTTCCTGCTTCTCGGCGACGTCAACAAACCGGGGGTGCTGGACAGCCCGTGCCTGGCCGGTCAGGCCCGCACGGCCCTGTGGGCGGTGCCGCTGCTGCACAGCCGCCGGGACCACGCCGCGGTCTACGAGCTGATCGGCCCCGGCACCGGCCACCCCGGGCTGAGGGACCCGTCATCGCGGCAGGCGCCCACCGTCGTGGTCACCCCGGGCGGGGTCACCGGGGTGGTCACGTTCGGTCCGGCGCCGGTCACCCAGGTGTCGGTGGGGGAGGCGTACATCGGGACGGCCCCGAGCGCCGGCTCGGTGTCGCAGGTGACGCTGCAGATCGAGCGGCCTGACGGCACCTGGCACACGGTGGCGGCCTCATCGGCGGCCGTGGGCGGCCGGCAGGTCCCCTATCTGGTGGCCACTCTCGCCCACCCGGAGGTGGCGGTGGCGGTGAGGGTGGTGGCCCGGGCGGCCACACCCATCACGGTCACCACCCCGGCCACGGTCCGGGACCTGGCCGTACTCGGGCCGGCGTAGTCAGCTCCGGCGGCGCCGGGAATGCCACCAGGTGGAGACGATCACCCGGCCGAAACGGTACCCGTAGGCCAGGTTGCCGCCCTTTTTGGTGGTGCCGGCGGCCCGCGACAACACGGTGACGGGAGCCTCGACGACCCGGAAACCCCGGCTCAGCGCCCCCATCAGCAATTCGGCCGTCTGGTACTGCACCTGGCGCAGGGTGACGGTGCCGACCACCTGCGGGCGGAATGCCCGGAACCCGTTGGCCGGGTCGGTGATGCGGGTCCCGGTCAGGACCGACACCAGGGCCCCGAACACGACCAGTCCGGTCCCCCGCACCCGGTCGGTGGTCTCGCTGCGACCCAGCCGCCGGGAGCCGTTGACGAAGTCGGCCCGGCCGGCCACGATGGGCGAGACCAGCCGGTCCAGCTCGGTCGGGTCGAATTGCCCGTCGGCGTCCAAGGTGGCGATCACCGACGCCCCCCGCTCGGCGGCCAGGGCGTAGCCGAGTCGCAGAGCCTGCCCCTGGCCCAGGTTGACCTCCAACCGGGCCACCAGCGCCCCGGCGGCGCGGGCCGCCGCCGCCGTCCCGTCGGAGGATCCGTCGTCGATCACCAGGCACTCGGTGGCCAGCCCGGCGACCGTCGCCGGGACCGAGGTGACAACCCCGGCGATGGCCTCCACCTCATCCAAGGCGGCGATCAGCACGGCGACGGGCGCGCCGGGGCCGGTCCCGTGACGGTCCCGGAACGCCCGGGCCGCCGCTTCGACGACGAGATGGGAGTCAGCCCGGGCCCGGGTGGCTCCCCGGGTGTCCCGATCCGGTTGTGGCACGGCCAGCAGAGTATTGGCTCCCGCCTCCGGCGCGGGCCCTGGGAACCGGGCTGGCACCGCAGGGGACAGGCGCGACGCCTGTGTAGGCTCCGTCCGGCATGATCGATACCAGGCTCCTGCTCGACGACTTCGAGGCGACCGCCCGCCGCCTGGCCCGCAAGGGCGTCGACCCGGCGCTACCCGAGGAGGCCCGCCGCCTGGCGGCCGAGCGGCGTCAGCAGGTGCAGATGGTCGACGCCGCCCGCCAGGAGATGAACTCCGGGGCGGCCCGCATCGGGGCCCTGATGCGGGAGGGGCAGCGCGACGAGGCCAACGACCTGCGGGCCCGGATGGGCAGCCTCAAGAGCCGGCTGGAGGAGCTGGAAGCGGGCCTCAGGCAGGTCGAGGACGACCTCGAGGACGTGGTGCTGCGCCTGCCGAACCTGCCCGCTGACGACGTGCCCGACGGCGCCGGTGAGGAGGACAACGTCGTGGTGCGGACCGTCGGATACGACCCGGCGGACTACACCGGCCGGGAGTGGCAGCCCCACTGGGACATAGGCGAGAGGCTGGGCATCCTGGATCCGGAGCGGGCGGCCAAGCTCAGCGGGGCCATGTTCGCGGTGGTCAAAGGGGACGGGGCCCGCCTGCTGCGGGGGCTCGCCTCCATGGCGCTGGACATCCACCGCGACAGCTACGAGGAGATCATCCCACCCCACATGGTGCGCACCGAGGTCATCTCCCGGACCGGGCACCTGACCAAGTTCGACACCCAGGCCTACCGCCTGCGCGACGACGAGCTGTGGCTGATCCCGACCGGCGAGGTCGCCCTCATGGGCATGCACCAGGGCGAGATCCTGGCCGAGGCCGACCTGACCCGGCGGTACATGGCCTACACGGTGTGCTGGCGCCGGGAGGCGGGGGCGGCGGGCAAGGAGACCAGGGGCCTGCAGCGCCTGCACGAGTTCCACAAGGTGGAGCTGGTCAAGCTGTGCCGCCCCGAGGACGGGGAGAAGGAGTTCCAGGCGCTGGTCGCCGACGCGGCCCGACCTCTGGAGATGCTCGGGCTGCCGTACCGGGTGGTGGAGCTGTGCACCGGGGACCTCACCTTCGCCGCCGCCCGGGTCTACGACCTGGAGGTGTACTCGCCCGGCGTGGACCGCTGGCTGGAGGTGTCGTCCATCAGCCTGGTCACCGATTTCCAGTCCCGCCGGGGCCAGATCCGGTTCCGCCGGGACGCCGGCGGGGTGGAGTTCGTGCACGCCCTCAACGGATCCGGGCTGGCCACCCCCCGGGTGTGGGCGGCGCTGGTGGAGCACGGGCTGCAGGCCGACGGTTCGGTCCGCCTGCCCGAAGCGCTGGTGCCCTACGCCGGTGTCGACGTCATCCGGCCCCGGTCGTAACCTGGAACGGCAGGCCGCACACGGGGGGAACGGATGGCAAGGCAGAACACCGAGTTCCAACTGCAGGGCATCAACCACCTGGCCCTGGTCTGCCGGGACATGGAGCGGACCGTCGACTTCTACTCCAACCTGCTCGGCATGCCGCTCGTCAAGACCATCGAGCTGCCCTTCGGCATGGGCCAGCACTTCTTCTTCGACGTCGGCAACGGCGACTGCCTGGCGTTCTTCTGGTTTCCCGACGCCCCGGAACCGGCGCCGGGGGTGGCCTCGCCGCGTGGGCTGCCTGCCGACGGGGACCTGGTCACCGCCATCGGCTCCATGAACCACGTGGCGTTCAACGTCCCGGCCGACCTGATGGACCGGTACCTGGACAAGTTGAGGGCCAAGGGCATCGAGGCGGCGGACATCATGAACCACGACGACAGCGAGTTCGGAGTGTCCAGGGAGCCGCACGGCGGGACCTTTGTCCGGTCCATCTACTTCTTCGACCCGGACGGGATCCTGCTCGAATTCGCGGCGTGGACCAGGGCCCTGGGCGACGGCGACGTGCGCCACACCCCGGCCCGCGCCGTCAACCGGCCGGCCGCCCCGACCCCACCCCAGTCCTGACCAGCCAGGGAGATCCCGCATGCAAGTGCCGTTGACCATCACCGACTTCCTCGACCGGGCGGTCACCGTCTACGGCGGCCGCACCGCCGTCGTCGACGAGCCGGGGACGCCGGGCTCGCTGGGAGCCATCACCTACGACGAGCTCGGCGCCCGGGCCCGGGGGATGGCCCTGGCCCTCGAGGACATGGGCGTGGCCACCGGGGAGCGGGTGGCCATCGTCAGCCCCAACGCCGCCAGGTTCATGATCTCCTACTTCGGGGTCAGCGCCTGGGGCCGGGTCCTGGTCCCGGTCAACTACCGGTTGAACGCCGAGGAGGTCCAGTACATCGTCGACCACTCGGGGGCTTCGGTCCTGCTGGTCGACCCCGAGGTCGACGACGCCCTCAGTTCGGTCGGCGCCAAGGAGCGGATCCTCCTCGACGGGGTGGCCGACCGGGAGCTGTTCGCGGCGGCCGCCCCCGGCCGTCACCCGGCCGCCTGGGACGCCGACGAGAACGCCACCCTCAGCATCAACTACACCAGCGGCACCACCGCCCGGCCCAAGGGGGTCCAGCTCACCCACCGGAACTGCTGGCTCAACGCCGCCATCTTCGGCTGGCACACCACGGTGACCGACCGGGACGTGTTCCTGCACACCCTGCCCATGTTCCACTGCAACGGCTGGGGCATGCCGTACGCGGTGACGGCCATGGGCTGCAAGCAGGTGGTCCAGCGCAAGATCGACGGGGAGCAGATCCTGCGCCGCGTCGACGAGCACGGTGTCAGCCTGATGTGCGGGGCGCCGGCCGTGGTGGCGGCCGTGCTCGACGCCGCCGCCGCCCGCCGCGAGCGCGGCGAGGAGATCCCGGGCCGGGACCGGGTCCGGATCGTGGTGGCCGGGGCCCCGCCGCCGTCGAAGATCATCGAGCGGGTCGGCTCGGACCTGGGATGGGAGTTCATCCAGATCTACGGTCTGACCGAGACCTCCCCCCTCCTGACCATCAACCGGACCCGTTCCGAATGGGACCACCTGGGCGGCGCCGAACGCTCGCAGCTGCTGTCGCGGGCCGGGGTGCCGGCCGTCGGGGTGCGTATCGACACCGACGACGAGGGCGAGGTCCTGGCCCGCAGCAACCACGTGTTCGAGGGCTACTGGTCCCAGCCCGAGGAGAGCGCCAAGGCGCTGGTGGACGGCTGGTTCCACACCGGCGACGGCGGCTACGTCACCGACGACAACTACCTGGTCATCGCCGACCGCAAGAAGGACGTGATCATCACCGGCGGCGAGAACGTCTCCTCGATCGAGGTGGAGGACTGCCTGTACCAGCACCCCGACGTGGCCGAGGTGGCCGTGATCGGCGTCCCCGACGACAAGTGGGGGGAGACGGTGAAGGCCCTCGTGGTGCTCCGTCCCGGTTCGGCCGCCACCGAGGCCGACCTGATCGCCTTCACCCGTGAGCGCATGGCCCACTACAAGTGCCCGACCTCGGTGGAGATGCGCGACAGCCTGGTGCGCACGGCCACCGGGAAGCTGCAGAAGTTCAAGCTGCGGGCCCCCTACTGGGAGGGCCGGGACCGGCTGGTGTCGGGCGGAGCCTAAGCGCCACCCGGCCGCCGGTTGCGACGCCGGCTCTGAAAGAATCGGCCGGTGCCCCAGCCCGTCCCGGTCGAACTGGCCCTGTCCTCCGACGCGGACATGGAAGGCGTGACACGGCTGCTGGGCCGGTCCATGCCGGTCCACGCCGCCCCGCCCCGCTCCTGCGAGCGCATCCTCCTGGACAGCTTCGACGGCCGGCTCCGGGAGCGGGGATGGACGGCGTGGCGCGACGTCCGGGGCGGGGCCAGCAGCCCGGCGCCCCTGACCCTCGAATGCCCACCGGAGGGCCGGTTCAGCGGCACCGCCCGCCCCGGCCGGCGGGACCGGATACTCGTGTCGGAGCTGACCGACGGCCCGGCCCGCCGCCTCCTGGAACCGGTGCTCGACGAACGGGCCCTGCTGCCCCTGGTCCGGGTCCGGGCCCGGACCCAGCCGCTCAGCGTCTGCAACCGCGACGCCAAGACGGTGGTGCGGCTGGTCCACGAGGACACCCGGGTGACGGCCGGCGGCACGGAGATCCGGCTGGCGCCCCGGCTGCGGGTGGTCCCGGTGCTGGGCTATGACCGGGACTTCGCCCGGGTGACCGCCCTCCTCACCGGCCGAGGCGGCCTGACCAGGGCCGACGGCTCCCTGGCCGACGAGGTCATGACCGCCGCCGGGCTCGACCCCCGGGGGGTGTCGTCGGAGGTCAGGGTGCGGCTCGATCCGGCCATGCCGGCCGGTCCGGCCATGCTGGCCGTGTGCCGGCGGCTGGCCGAGGTGGTCGACGCCAACCTGGCCGGAACCATCGACGACCTGGACCCGGAGTTCCTGCACGATCTGCGGGTCGCCGTCCGCCGCACCCGGTCCGTGCTGAAGGAGATGCGTGGCGTGCTGGAGCCCGGGGCCGCTCAACGGTCCCGGGTCGATCTGCGCTGGATCCAGGAGGTCACCGGCCCCACCCGGGACCTGGATGTCCTGCTGCACGACTGGCCGGCGATGACCGCCCCGGTACCGGCCGGGATGGCCGCCGACCTCGACCCGCTGGAACAACTGCTCCGGCGCCACCGGGCGGAGGCGTATTCGGCCATGCGCCGCCAGCTGCGCAGCCGCCGGTTCGGGCAGGCGTGGGAGGACTGGAGGCAGGTGATCGGCGGCGACGGGTCGGTGGGCGGCCCGGCCGCCGGGCACCCGGTGGGGGAATTGGCAGCGGGCCGGATCCTGTCGGTGTACCGGTCGATGGTGAAGATGGGATCGGCCATAGACGACTCCTCGCCTCCGCCGGCGCTCCACGATCTGCGCAAACGGGGCAAGGAGTTGCGCTACCTGCTGGAGCTGTTCGGGGGCATGTGGCCGGCCAAGCGGGTGAAGCCCCTGGTCGCCGGCCTGAAAGGTCTCCAGGAGGTACTGGGCCACTTCCAGGACGACGAGATCCAGGTGGCGGAGCTGCGCGGACTCGGGCCGGAGCTGGCGTCGGCCCCCGGCGGCACCGACTCGCTCATCGCCCTCGGGTTCGTCCTCGACGGGTTGAGCGCCAGCCAGCGTCAGGCCCGGGCGTCCTTCGCCGCCCGGTTCGCCGACTTCACCCGGCCCTCCACCCGCGACGCGGTGCGCGACACCTTCGGCCCGACCCGGCGGCACCGGTGAAGGTCGCGGCGACGTACAACATCAAAGGCGGCGTGGGCAAGACCTCCGCCGCGGTCAACCTGGCGGCCCTGGCCGCCGGAGACGGGCTGCGCACGCTGCTGTGGGACCTCGATCCCCAGGGTTCGGCCACGTTCCTGTTCAGGATCAGGCCGAAGGTGCGCGGCGGGGCGGCCAAGCTGGTCAGGGGCCGGTCGGAGGTCGCCGGGTTGCTGAAGGGCACAGATATCGAGGGTCTGGACCTGCTGCCGTCGGACTTCTCCTACCGGCACATGGACCTGGTTCTCGACGCCACCAAGCGGCCCACCGCCAGGCTGACCCGGATCCTGACACCGCTCGCCGACGCCTACGACCTGGTCATCCTGGACTGCCCCCCGTCCATCTCGCTGGTGTCGGAGAGCGTGTTCGAGGCGGCCGACGCCCTGCTGGTGCCCATGATCCCCTCCGTCCTGTCGGTGCGCACCTTCGAGCAGCTCCTGGAGTTCGTCAACGCCAACGTGGTGGCCCGCCCCGAGATCGTGGCGTTCTTCTCCATGGTCGACCGGCGCAAGCGGCTCCACCGGGACCTGGTCGACCAGCTCCCGGCCGTCTACGCCGGCATCGTGGCCGCCGCCATCCCGGCCGCGGCCGACGTGGAGCGGATGGGCGGCCAGCGGGAGCCGCTCCAGATGTTCGCGCCCCGCAGCGCGGCGGCCCGGGCCTACGCCCGCCTGTGGCAGGAGACCCGGGACCGGTTGGGGCTGTGACCGGCCAGCCGGTCGCCCATCAGGCGGTGACCGGGGTGGGGGCGGGCTGCGGGGTGGACTGCGACGCCACGAACGCGGCGGCCCCGGCGAGGAAGCCGGACACGTTGGCCGCCTTGCCGGCGGCCAGCTCCTCGAAGAACCCGGGGACGTACACCTGGGCGGCGCCGCGCGACAAGCCCTCGAACACGGCGCCGACCACCTCCGACACCGGTACGGGCTCGGCCGGGGAGTCCACCACCGGGTCGTTGTCAGGGGCCTGGAGCAACTCGGTGTCCACCAGCCCCGGATAGACGACCATCACCTTGACCCCCTGATTCCACAGGTCGATGGCCATGGCCTCGGAGAACACCGACAGGGCGGCCTTGGAGGCGTCGTAGGCGCTCTCGTTGGGGGAGCTCAGCGTGGCCGCCACCGAGGACACGTTGACGACCCGGCCCCCACCCCGGCGCATCAGGCTGGGCAGGAGGGCCAGGGTGAGACGGGCCGGGGCCAGGAAGTTGACCCTCATCACCGCCTCGAGGGTGTCGCCGTCGAGGCGGGTGACGTGGCGGCGCTTGGGCATGCCGGCGTTGTTGACCAGCACGTCGACCTCTCCCAGCTCGGACAGGGCGGTGGAGGCCAGCGACTCGGGCGCCCCCGGCTCCGCCAGGTCCGCCACCCACATACGGGACCGGGGGCTGTGGGCCCGGCACCGTTCGAGCACCTCCGCCAACCGGTCGGGCCGACGGGCGCACAACCCGACCACGGCCCCCCGGCGGGCGAACTCCTCGGCCAGGCCGGCTCCGATACCCGAGGAGGCGCCGGTCACGACCACCCTCCTGCCCTTCATGTCGAGCGTCAGGTCATCCACACCATTCACATATCCCATGGTGACCGCCTGAATCACCGGGCTGGGGAGGTACCCTCCGTTCGGGCATGCCCCGGGCCGGCGCCGCTCCCCGGGGCGGTCCGGTTATCCCCATGTCCGGGTGGGGTTAACCCGAGCCCCAAGACGCCGACGGGCCGTATTTTCCCCAGCCGTCCGGCACCTTACCGTCAGTGGCGTGATAACGGCACACTCACTGACCAAGCGTTACGGCGCCACCACCGCGGTGGACAACCTGACCTTCGAGGTACCGCCCGGCGTGGTCACCGGGTTCCTCGGCCCGAACGGGTCGGGCAAGTCGACGACGATGCGCATGATCATGGGCCTCGACGCCCCGGATTCGGGGTCGGCTCTCATCGACGGCCGGCCCTACCGGGATCTGCCCTGGCCGGTACGGGAGGTGGGCGGCCTCCTCGACGCCAAGGCCTTCCACCCGGCTCGCACCGCCCGCAACCATCTGCGGTGGCTGGCCCTCACCAACGACATCCCGCTGAGCCGGGTGGATGAGGTCCTGGACCAGGTCGGGTTGACCACCGTCGCCAACCGCCGGGCCGGGAAGTTCTCGCTGGGCATGAGCCAGCGCCTCGGAATTGCAGCCACGCTGCTCGGCGATCCGGGGGTGCTGCTCTTCGACGAACCGGTGAACGGCCTGGACCCGGAGGGCATCCGCTGGGTCCGCAACTTCCTCCGGGCGCTGGCCGCCGAGGGTCGCACCGTGTTCGTGTCCAGCCACCTGATCAGCGAGATGTCGCTGACCGCTGACCGGCTGGTGGTGATCGGGCGGGGCCGGCTGATCGCCGAGACCAGCGTCGCCGACTTCGTGAGCAGAAGCGGCCGGGGGGCCGTCAAGCTGGTCACCCCGGATCGGGCCGAGTTCATCGTGGCCCTGAGTGCAGCCGGGGCCAAGGTGGTCGACGATGACGGCGGATCTCTGAGCGTGGAGGGGATGCCGGCCTCGGGGATCGGTGACCTGGCCGCCCGCGAAGGCCTGCGGGTGCACGAGCTGACGCCGATATCGGCGTCCCTGGAGGACGCCTTCATGGAACTGACCGCAGACGAGGTGGAGTACCGACCGTCGACGATGGCTGCCGCCGCGGCGCCGGCCGAGAAGGAGTGACAGAGATGACCCAGGCCATCCAGACCGCCCCGCTGGGGCACTACCGGGTGAAGCACGTGGCCCGAGCCGAAGTGGCCAAGATGCTGACCCTGCGCTCGACGGCGATAACCCTCGGTTTCACCGTGGCCGTGGGTCTGCTGGTGACAGGGCTGGTGACCAACGCCGCCCTGCACCACGGCCCGGACTACTACCTCGGCTTCGACCCGACCCAGGCGGCGCTCACCGGGCTGATCGTGGCCGCCCTCAGCGGCGGCGTGTTCGGGGCGCTGCTCATCACCGGCGAATACTCGAGCGGCACCGTCCGCACCACGCTGGCCGCCACCCCCCGCCGGCCCGTCCTCCTGGCCGCCAAGATCGGCGTCACCACCGCGGCCATGGTGGTCTTCTGCGAGCTGCTGAGCTTCGTGTCCTTCTTCCTCGGCGAGGCCGTCCTCTCCGGCGGCGGGGCCCCGTCGGCGGCCCTTGGATCGCCCGGCGCCCTGCGGGCGGTGTTGATGAGCGGCCTGTTCATCGCCCTCCTCGCCCTCATGTCGTTCGGGTTCGGGCTGATATTCCGCAGCACCGCCGCCGCCATCGCCGCCTTCGTCGGTGTGGTGTTCGTGCTGCCGCTCGTGATGCACGGCATATCCGAGCCCGACGTCCGCTACCTGCCGACCCAGATCCTCACCAACTCGGTGATGGCCACCGTTCACGTCGGGCCGGGAGGGATCATCCGGCCGCTCTCGCCTGTCGTAGGCTTGCTGTTGATGGTGGTCTACGCGGCGGTCGTCGTCGCCGCCGGCGCCGCGCTGTTCTTGAAGCGAGACGCTTGAACCAGACCAGCACCGAGGAGGGCTGGGTGGAAATTCAGATCCCGCCGGACTGGATCGAACAGGCCAGCCGCCTGGCCCGGACGATCAGCCGGGAACCGTTCCGCCGGCGCAGCTGGGCCGAGCTGGGGTTCTTCCTGGCCAGTTCCGCGCTGGCCGCATCGGCGGTCGTCGCCCTGGTCGCGCTGGGAACGATCGGGCTGGCGCTCACGGTCGTGTTCGTGGGGGTCCTGATCCTCGCCGGCGGCCTGCGCGGCGCCCGGGGCCTGGGCCGTTGGCAGCGGGCGCTGGCCCGGCAGGTCCTGGACGAGCAGATCCCCGAGCCGCAGCCGTTCGCCGCCCGGCCGGGGCTGTTCGGATGGCTGCGGTCCTCCCTCGGGGACCGGGCCGCCTGGCGGGCGGTGGGCTACTTCGTGGCCAAGGTCCCCCTGACCATCTTCGGCGTGTGGTTCGGGCTGAGCATCTGGGTCGAAGCGTTGTCCGGGATCGCATCACCGCTGACCGGCAGTACCGCCACCGCCAGGTTCGGATCGATCATCCGGCTGCACGGCCCCGTCGGGGGCCCCACGCCCGGCTTCGCCACCCGGGTCGGGGTGTTCGTAATCGGGATGGCCCTGCTCCTCGTCGCCCCGTGGACGATGAGGCTGGTCGTGCACCTGGACCGGCGGTTGATGCACCTCCTCCTCGGGCCCGACGCCGCCTCCTCGCGGGTCAGGAGCCTGGAGGAGTCCAGATCGAAGACCCTCGACGCCGCCACCGAAACTCTGCGCCGGATCGAACGCAACCTCCACGACGGCACCCAGGCCCAGCTGGTGGCGCTGGCCATGCGGCTCGGCCACGCCAAGGAGAAGCTCGATGATCTGGCCGCGGCCGACCGGACCGTCGACATCGACGACGTCCGGCGCCTGGTCGACGAGGCCCACCGCGGCGCCAAGGAGGCCATCACCGACCTGCGCGATCTGGCCCGGGGCATACACCCGCCCTCGCTCGACACCGGCCTGGAGAACGCCCTGGCCACCCTGGCTGCCCGCAGCCCGGTGCCCACCGAGGTGGCGGTGTCGATCCGGACCCGACCGACCCCCGCCATCGAGGCCATCAGCTACTTCTGCGCGGCCGAGCTGCTGGCCAACGTGGCCCAGCACGCCCAGGCGTCCCGAGCCTCCCTCAGCTGCGCCCAGCACGGGCCCTGGTTGCGGATCGTGGTCCGGGACAACGGGCGGGGCGGGGCGGCGGTCAGCCGGGACGGGTCCTCCTCGAGCGGCCTGGCCGGACTGTCGGACCGGGTGGGCGCCGTGGACGGGCACCTCAGCATCGCCAGCCCTGCGGGCGGCCCCACGGCCGTGACCGTCGACCTGCCGTCCCGCTCATGAGCGCGGCCGGCGCCGACGCCATCACCGTGGTGATCGCCGAGGACTCCGCCATCCTGCGCGACGGGTTGGTACAGCTGCTGACCGACCGGGGTTTCGCCGTGACCCGGGCCGTGGGCGACGCCGTCAGCCTGGAGCAGGCGGTGGCCGAGTCCCTCCCCGCCGTGGCGGTGGTCGACATCCGCATGCCCCCGACTTTCACCGACGACGGGCTGCGAGCGGCCCTGGCGCTGCGCCGGAACCATCCCGAGGTGGGCATCCTGGTCTTCTCCCAGTACGTGGAGACCCGCTACGCCGCCGAGCTGCTCGCCGGCGGCGCGGCCGGCGTCGGGTACCTGCTCAAGGACCGGGTCGCCGACGTGTCCGACTTCGTGGACGCCCTGGTGAGGGTGGCCTCGGGCGGCACCGCCCTGGACCCGGAGGTGGTGACCCAGCTGATGGGGGCGTCCCGTCGGACCGACACCCTGGCCCGGCTGAGCGGCCGGGAGCGCGAGGTGCTGGCCCTCATGGCGGAGGGCCGGACCAACTCGGCCATCGCCTCCAGCCTGGTCATCTCCGAGGGGGCGGTGGAGAAGCACGTGGCCAACATCTTCGCCAAGCTGGACCTGGCGGCCACCTCCACCGACCACCGCCGGGTGCTGGCCGTCCTCCGATACCTGGACGGTTGACCGCCGGCTGGTGCCCTCGGCAGGATTCGAACCTGCGCACCCGGCTCCGGAGGCCGGTGCTCTATCCCCTGAGCTACGAGGGCGGGGTGCCTGACGCCCGGTGGTCGGCCGGGCGCACGGAGGTCAGAGCATAGCGCCGCCGGCCGCCTACCATTGGCGGATGCCGCGCCGCACGGTTCTGGTGTGTGACGACGACCCGGTGATCGTCAACCTGCTCCAGGTGAACTTCGAGATCGAGGGCTTCGACGTCATCCCCGCCACCGGCGGCGAGGCCGGCCTGGCCCAGGCCCGCCACGCCCACCCCGACGTCATCGTCATGGACGTGATGATGCCCGGCATCGACGGCCTGGAGGTGTCCCGCCGGCTGCGGGCCGACACCGCGACCCGTGACATCCCCATCATCCTGCTGTCGGCCAAGGCCCAGGCGTCGGATGTCCAGGCCGGCCTGGAGGTGGCCGACGACTACGTGACCAAACCGTTCGAGCCGCTGGACCTGCTCGAGCGGGTGGAAGCGGCGCTGGCCCGTCGGGGGGGCGCCGGTCGCGGTGACCTCCGCCGGTCGGACGCCGCGGCCGGGGGCGGCCCCATCCCAGAGAACAGCTGAATGCTCCCCGACCCCGAGCCGGAACCGGCGCCGCCCGCCGGTCACGGCCCCCTGCCCCGCCACCTGCTCCCAGACAGCAGCACGGTGTCGCCCGACGGCCGGCTGCACATCGCCGGGGTGGACGTGCTGGACGTGGTGGCCGAGCACGGAACCCCGGTGTTCATCTACGACGAGGACCACATGCGCCGCCGCTGCCGGGAGGCGGTAGCGGCCTGGGGGGACGGGGTCGCCTACGCGTCCAAAGCGTTCCTGTGCCGGGCCATGGCCCGCCTGGCCGCCGAGGAAGGCATGATGATCGACGTCTCCACCGCCGGGGAGATGCACGTGGCCCTGTCAGCCGGCGTGCCGGCCGGGCGGCTGGTGCTGCACGGCAACAACAAGTCCGACGCCGAGCTCACCCGGGCCATCGAGGCGGGTGTGGGCCGCATCATGGTGGACTCCTTCGACGAGATCGACCGGCTGGAGCGGCTGGCCCCGGCGCTCGGCCGCCGACCGGCGGTCATGGTGCGGGTCACCCCGGGCATCGAGGCCCACACCCACGAGTACGTCATGACCGGTCAGGACGATTCCAAGTTCGGGTTCGGGCTGGCGTCCGGGGCGGCCGCGGAGGCGGTGGCCCGGTTGCGCCGGCCGTCGTCGCCGGTTGAACTGGTCGGCCTGCACGCCCACATCGGCTCCCAGGTGTTCGCTCTCGACTCGTTCGAGAAGGCGGTAGCCGTGATGGCTGACTTTTTCCTGCCACTGCAACTGCCGGAGCTGTGCCTGGGCGGAGGGCTGGGCGTGGCCTACGTGGAGGGGGAGGAGACCCCGTCGATCACCGTCTGGGCCGGGCAGGTCCGGGCCGCCGCCCACGCCGCCGGGATCGGCGGGCAGGTCCGGCTCACGGCCGAGCCGGGCCGGGCCATCGTGGCCGCCGCCGCCGTCACCTGTTACACGGTGGGCACGGTCAAGGAGATCCCCGGTATCCGCACCTACGTGAGCGTGGACGGAGGCATGAGCGACAATCCCCGCCCGGTCCTGTACGGCAGCGGGTACGAGGCGTTCCTGGCCCGCCAGGTCGACGCCCCCCGAACCCGGACCGTCACCGTGGTCGGCAAGCACTGCGAGTCCGGTGACGTCATCGTCCGCGACGCCCAGGTGCCCGCCGACCTGGCCGTCGGCGACGTCCTGGCCACCCCCGTCACCGGGGCGTACGGGCACTCCATGGCCTCCACCTACAACAAGGTGCCCCGGCCCCCGGTCGTGTTCGTCCGCGACGGGACGGCCCGGACGGTCGTCCGACGGGAGACGCTCGACGACCTGATGTCGCTCGATATCTGAGCCCCCGCCCGGCGGCCACTACCCTTCCCGGCATGTCAACGGCTCTCCGCGTCGGCCTCCTGGGCTGCGGCAACGTGGGCGCGGCGCTGGTCCGCCTCATGGTCGAGGACTCCGCCCGCATCGCCACCCGTACCGGCCTGGACCTGCAGCTGGCGGCGGTGGCCGTGCGCAGCCAGTCCCGGGAGCGGGACGTGCCGTTGCCAGCGGGCATCCTGACCACCGACGCCGGCGCCGTGGTGGCCGACCCGGAGGTGGACGTGGTGGTGGAGGTGATCGGCGGCATAGAGCCGGCCCGCACCCTGATCCTGACCGCCCTCAAATCCGGCAAGCCGGTGATAACCGCCAACAAGGAGCTGCTGGCCAACTGCGGCGCCGAGTTGTTCGAGGCGGCGGCGTCGGCCGGGGTCGACCTCCTGTTCGAGGCGGCCGTGGCCGGTGGCATCCCGCTCATCCGGCCGCTGCGGGAATCCCTGGCCGGCGAGAGCATCAGCCGGGTCACCGGCATCGTCAACGGAACCACCAATTTCATCCTGACCCGGATGAGCGAGGCCGGCGCCAGCTACCACGACGCCCTGGCGGAGGCCCAGAGCCTGGGGTACGCCGAGCGGGACCCCACGGCCGACGTGGAGGGCTTCGACGCCGCGGCCAAGGCCGCCATCCTGGCCAACGTGGCCTTCGGGGCCCGGGTCGTGGCCGGCGACGTGTACCGGGAGGGGATCGCCGGGATCACCGAGGCGGACATCGCCGCGGCCCACAAGCTCGGCTACGTGGTCAAGCTGCTGGCCGTGGTGGAGCACCGCCTGGGCGCCGGGGCGGGGCGGGCCGGCCGGGCGGAGGACGGGGCCGACAGGTCGGCGGCCGACGATCCGGCGGCGGGGGAGCCGGCGGGCGACTCGGTGGCGGTGCGGGTCCACCCGGCCATGGTGCCGGCCACCCATCCGCTGGCCTCGGTGCGTGACAGCTTCAACGCGGTGTTCGTGGAGGGCGCGGCCGTCGGCGAGCTGATGTTCCTCGGCCGGGGGGCGGGAGGCATGCCCACGGCCAGCGCCGTGCTCGGCGACCTGCTCGACGCCGCCCACAACCTGACCACCGGCGGGGCCGGGCGCACCGTGGCCCTCCGCCACGTCGCCATCAGGCCCATCGACGACCTGCGCTCGGCCTACTACATCGCCCTGGAGGTGGCCGACCGCCCGGGTGTGCTGCACGCCGTGTCGGGGGTGCTGGGCCAGCACCGGGTGTCGATCCGCCTGATGGAGCAGGAGACCATCGACAGCGGCTCGGACCGGGCCCGGCTGGTGTTCGTCACCCACCCCGCCTACGAGCGTGACGTGCAGTCCTGCCTGGGTGAGCTGCGGCACCTCGATGTGGTGCACCGGGTCGGCAGCCTGCTCCGGGTGGTGGGCTCATGACCGCCGGCACGGTCCCCGGAGCGGGGCCGGGGTCGGGACCGGGCGGCGGGGCCGGCCGCAGCCCCGGATGGTCGGGGTGGCGGGGGCTGATCGAGGAGTACCGGCCGCACCTGCCGGTGAGCGACGCCACCCCGGTGGTGACCTTGTACGAGGGGGCCACCCCGCTGCTGCCGGCCCCCCGCCTGTCGGAGCGGACCGGGGCCCGGGTGTGGCTCAAGTTCGAGGGGGCCAACCCGACCGGGTCGTTCAAGGACCGGGGCATGACGGTGGCCATCTCCAAGGCCCTCGAGGAGGGGGCCAAGGCGGTGGTGTGCGGCTCCACCGGCAACACCTCGGCTTCGGCCGCCGCCTACGCCGCCCGGGCTGGCATGACCTGCGCGGTGCTCATCCCGGAGGGGTACATCGCCCTCGGGAAGCTGGCCCAGGCGCTCATCCACGGGGCCCGGGTGCTGCAGATCCGCGGCAATTTCGACGTGGCCCTCGACATCGTCCGCACCCTCGGCGACGTGGCCCCGGTGACCGTGGTCAACTCCATCAACCCCTACCGCATCGAGGGTCAGAAGACCGCCGCCTTCGAGATCGTCGACGTGCTCGGCGACGCGCCCGACCTCCACTTCATCCCGGTGGGCAACGCCGGCAACATCACGGCGTACTGGAAGGGGTACCGGGAGTACCAGGACGCCGGAAGGTTGTCCCGGCTGCCCCGGATGATGGGCTTCCAGGCCGCCGGGGCCGCCCCGCTGGTGGAGGGGCACCCCGTCGAGCACCCCGAGACGGTGGCCACCGCCATCCGGATCGGCAAGCCGGCGTCATGGTTCGGGGCGACGGCGGCGGCGTCGGAGTCGGGCGGGGCCATCGGGGCGGTGACCGACGACGAGATCCTGGCCGCCTACCGGTACCTGGCCCAGGAGGAGTCGGTGTTCTGCGAGCCGGCGTCGGCCGCTTCGGTGGCCGGTCTGCTGAAAGTAGGGGCACCGTCGGGCTCGACGGTGGTGTGCGTGCTCACGGGCCACGGCCTGAAGGACCCCGATATCGCCATCGGCCAGATCGCCGTGCCCACCGCGGTGGACGCCGACATCCAGGCGGTGCGGGCCGAACTGGGGCTCTAGCGGGCCCTGGGGCCCCGGCGTCACGGGGATCCCGGCCGCCCCGGCCGTCCCGGTGTCCCGGCCGCCCCGGTGTCCCGGCCGGGACTGGGCTCCCGGGCGGCGGGGGTGATCACGGGCCCCACGGGGATCCCGGGGATCCCGGGTGTGCCGGTCACGACGGGGAGGGGCGGTGGGCCCATCCCTATGGTGGTTGCCGCTCGAACGGGGCGGTCGCTACCATGAATGAGTCGTCGTTGGCTGTGCCACCGACGGTGCGTCTCCGGGGCCCCACCGCCAGTGCTACACCATGTTGCCAGTGCGGGTGGTGCAAGAGCGGGACGCACCTGCCGACTTCCCTCCGGGCTCGCAAGAGACTCAGAGTCCTGGCTGACCCTGCCCTGATCCCCGACCGGCCGAAAACGAACCCAGCAACGAGGTTGTAGATGAGCGAACCGCAGCTCGAGCGCTCCGTCCTAGAAGCCAAGGAGCGGGAGGAGCTGGTAGCCATAGCCGATGCGCTCGGCGCCCGGCCGGCGCCGCGCGCCAAGAAGGCCGACCTGATCACCCACATCCTGCGGGCCACCGGTATCGAGACCGAGCCCGCCGGCTCCGAGAGCGGGGCGGGGGACAGCGCCGCCAGCGAGGAGGACGCCGCCCCCACACGGCGGCGGCGGACCCGGCGCAGCACCAGCAGCGCGGCGGCTCCGGCCGAGGGCTCCGGGCCCGAAGGAGCCGAAGGCGGGAGTACCGCCGGAGCGGAAGCGGCCCCCGGCGCCGACACCGCGGACGGTGGCGGCGGCGCCGCCGGTGGCGGGGTCCAGACGAAGGGCCGGGGCCGGGCCGCCCGGACGGGCGAGGAGGCCGAAGCCCTGCGGCTGGCCCTCCCCGAGGAAGAAGTCGACGAAGCGGCCAACGGCGCCGATGACCGCTCGGCCCGCTCCGGATCCGGACCGGCGGCGGGGTCGAGGTCGAGGTCGGGAGCGGCGGACGGCTCCCGGGACCAGGGGGGCGCCCGGGACCAGGGCGGCTCCGACTCGGGAGCAACAACGGCTGCCGCCGCCCGTCACGCCACCGACTCCGCCTCCACCAACGGCGGCCACCGGGGCCAGTCCGGGCCGGCCGAATCACGCCAGGCGGACCGGGACCACAACGCCGCCGGCAACCACGGCGCCGACCACGGCCAGGCGGGCGGCGGGGACAACCAGCGCAACTTCGACAACGAGCCCGGTAACCGGCGCAGCCGCCGTCGCCGGGGCCGGGACCGCTTCGAACGGGGCGAGCGGGACCTGCCGGGCCAGAACGCCGAGACCCAGTTCAGCGGGGAGCCCATCCCGGTGGACGGCTACCTGGATCTGAAGGACGAGGGATACGGGTTCCTGCGCACCGGCGGCTTCCTGTCCGGTCCCGGCGACGTCTACGTCTCCATCAGCCAGGTCCGCCGTTTCGCCCTGCGCCGCGGCGACCGGGTCGAGGGGGCGGCCCGCCCGGCCGGGGGCAACGAGAAGTACCCGGCCCTGCTGCGCATCGACACCGTCTCCGGCCTGACCCCCGACGAGGCCCGCGGCAGGCCCCGGTTCGAGAACCTGACCCCTCTTTTTCCTGATACCCGGCTCAAGCTCGAGATGCCGACCCACCCGGCCAACGACACCACCCGCATCGTGGATCTCCTATCCCCGATAGGGAAGGGCCAGCGGGGCCTGATCGTGTCGCCCCCCAAGGCGGGCAAGACCACCGTGTTGAAGCAGATCGCCCACGCCATCGAGGCCAACAACCCCGAGGTGCACCTGATGGTGCTGCTGGTCGACGAGCGGCCCGAGGAGGTGACCGACATGGCCCGCTCGGTCAAGGGTGAGGTGATCGCCTCCACCTTCGACCGCCCGGCCGAGGAGCACACCCAGGTGGCCGAGCTGACCATCGAGCGGGCCAAGCGGATGGTGGAACTGGGCCGGGACGTGGTCATCATCCTCGACGGCATCACCCGCCTGGCCCGGGCCTACAACCTGGCCGCCCCCGCCACCGGACGGATCATGTCCGGGGGCATCGACACCGGCGCCCTGTACCCGCCCAAGAAGTTCTTCGGGGCGGCGCGGAATATCGAGGAAGGTGGATCGTTGACCATCCTCGCCACCGCACTGGTGGAAACAGGGAGCCGCATGGACGAGGTGATCTTCGAGGAGTTCAAGGGCACGGGCAACATGGAGCTGCGCCTGGACCGCAAACTGGCGGAGCGGCGCATCTACCCGGCCATCGACGTGAACGGGTCCTCCACCCGCCACGAGGAGCTGCTCTTCGACCGCAAGCAGCTGCAGCAGGTGTGGAAGCTGCGGCGGGCGCTCAACGCCCTGGCCACCGAGGGCAGCCACGCCGCCGGCCTGGAACTGCTCCTGGACCGCCTCAAGACCACCAAGACCAACGACGATTTCCTCGCCGAGCTGGCCAAGAGCGCCAACCCGGCCATCTGATCCCGGAAAGGCAGGCTATGAAGACCGAGATCCATCCCAACTACACCGAGGCCAAGGTGACCTGCTCGTGCGGGAACACCTTCACCACCCGCTCCACCAAGAACGAGCTGCACACCGAGCTGTGCAACGAGTGCCATCCCTTCTACACCGGTAAGCAGAAGCTGGTGGACACCGGTGGCCGGGTGGAGCGCTTCGAGCGCCGGTACGGGCGGCGGGGCAAGAAGTAGCCCCCCAGGACGACCTTCGGATCGACCAGCTCCGGGGCACCAAGCTCCGGGCGCTGGTCGCCGACAACTGGGACAAAGAGACAGCCGGGCGCGCCGTCCCCTCGGTTCTGCCGGGGGGCGCCGCCCTGTTCGACGCGCCGTCGTCGCGGGCCTGGGTGCTCATCGACGACGGGGCGGTGGCGCGCTTCGGGCCGGCCCTGGCGTGGGCCGACCGGCAGGGTGCCGCATCCCTCGACGTGCTGGTCGACGGGCCGGACCCGTTGGCGGCGGGCGTGGTCGCCCGTCGGGCCGGCTGCTTCAGCGCCCCGTCGCCCACCGTGTGGGCGGTGACGGGCCGGTCGGTGAGCCGGGCGGTGGCGGCTGAGCCGTTGATGGACGATTCCGCCGGTCACGACCCCTCGGTGGCGGATCTGCTGTCCAGCCACGGGCTGGAGGTGGTCTCCGAGCACGGCGTGCTGCGGGGCGAGGTGCTGGGACTGGAGGTGGCGCGCACCGTCGGCGATCGGTTGGAGGTCGGGGTGGGCCGCCACGACCGGATCGCCCGTTCGGAGATGCGACCGGGCGAGCCGGCCTCGGCGGCGCTGGCCGAGGCAGCGCGGGTGGTGAGGACGCTCCGCCGGGCCGGGGCTCCCACCCATCCGGCCAACACGCTGGCCCGCAGCCGCTGGCTTCGGGCCGTGCTGGTCCGCCGGCCCTCCTTGATCGGACTGTCGTGGCTGGAGCCGGTCGCCCCCGCGTTGCCGTGGTTCGACCTGCCCGAGGTGGGGCCGGCGCCGGCGGTGGGGCGTGTCATGCCGGCCGGCTCCTCGCCGTCGGGGGCGTCGGCGCCCCCGTCGGGGGTGTGCGCCCCGGTGGTGGACGCCCCGGTGGTGGACGTCCCGGTGGTGGACGCCCCGGTGGTGGTGGTCTGCTCCGTTGGGGTGGACCTGGACCTGGTTCCCACCGCAGCCGACTGCCGGCTGCTGTACGGGGCACCGGGATCGGTTTCGACACCCGGGTCGGGCTCGTCGTCCGGGTCGGGCTCGTCGTCCGGGTCGGGCTCGTCGTCCGGGTCGGGCTCGTCGTCGTCCTCTCGGGCGGGTTCGCCGCTGTGGCTGGTCGTCCCCGAGGGGGATGACCTTCCGGTCACCCGGGCCCTGGCCGGCCGACTTTCGCCGGCAGCCGAGGTCATAGTCGTGCCCCGGCGCTGGGAGCACCTGGCGGACTGACCAGGGTGGTCGCATGACCACCGGTTGGCTGCAGTTTTGCCCGTTTAGGGGCTTTGGTGGGGCAGTTACTCGAGCTAACTGTGAGCCTCTTTATCTTCTGTGAGCCGGAATAGGCTTTCGTTGCCTGTTATGGCTCACAGATGAGATTCCCGCTCACATTTGCGCGGCCACAAAGGTGTGCAGTAGCCATTGCGCGCCAAGTGTCGCTGCGCGAAAGTGGCGGAGAGGCTATGAGACGTCCATTTCTGGCTCTCGCGGCGGGTTTGGGGATCCTGGCGGGTTGCTCCGGTACGGGTCACAGTTCCGCCGCGCCGACTTCGTCGGAGGTTTCGTCGACGACGGGTCTCGTAACAACGACGACGGACGCCCCCAATCCCGACGTGGTCCCGCAGTCGATCACCCCGGCCTACGTCAACGCCGTGTTCGCTGTACTGAACCACGTGTATGGGGACGCAACCCGTCAACTGGTCGCCTCCCGTTCCGTGACCCCTGCGGTCGAGGCTGATCTGAAAGCGATCTTCACACCGTCGCTTTATGCCGAACAGCTCCAACAGGCAAAGGCGAGTCTCAAAGGGCCGATCAACAACGTCAAGACGAATCCAGGAGACGGCATCACTACGGTGCTCGACTTGGTGTCGGCTTCGTCGGCCTGCATTTTTGCTCAGACTACGACGACCCTCGACAACGTCCTGCTGCACCCAGTACCAGCTGCGGCCTCCGAGTACTACGAGTTAACGCGGGACCAACCGGGCTTGGACCCAGGACATCTAAATCCGACTCCATGGATAATCACCTTCAACGCTGCATATCTGACTCCAACCTCGATTGGTGACAGATGCGCGGGCTAGCTGGCCTTCTGCTTTTCCTGGTCGCTGCAACTATCGCTTTCCCAAGCCGCGCAGTCGCCGATGTGTCCTCCGGCTGTTCAAGCACACGCTTCGGTTCGGCGGTCATTTGTGGCGGCCAGTTCGTTATTTCCGTCCCCGCCCCGAACCCCAGCCCCCCAGCCCCGTCCAACCCGGCGCCGTCCGGGGCGGCCGTCACCACCGGCCGGGCGCCGGTGCCGGCCCAGACGATCCCTCTCGCGCTGTACGTGGCCAACGGCCCGAACGGACCCTGCATGGCCCTGGGCCCGGCCAACCCGACACCCAATGCCACGGTGTCGGCCTGGCTGGCGGCGGTCCGCTACCCGAACTGCCCGGCCAATCCTCCCGTCGCGGGTCGTCCCGCCCCGGCCCTGCCCGCCCTCGACCCCGTGACCATAGCCGTGCAGTTCTGGCACACCATCCCCCTCCCGGTGCCCAGACCCACCATCCCCCCGGGATACGCCATCACCGGCAAGGACGCCTACCTCGTGACGAAAGGGACAACGGACCCGCCCCCCTACATCGACGACACCCCACTCGGCCCGCTGACCGTCACGGCTACCGGCCGGTACCTCGTCAACTGGGGCGACGTGCACCAGCCGGGCTGGGCCGGTCCCTACGCCAGTGAGGGCCAGCCCTGGCCGAACGGCCGCATCACCCACGTCTACGACTACGCCTCCACCGTCACCGTGACCGTGCAGGAGGAATGGACGGCGGTCTGGCACCTGGCCGGCGCCAGCGGAACCCTGGGCGGGCTCCGGACCACCGCCACCATCCCCTCCTTCCGGGTCGAACAGTTGCAGGCCGTTCTCACCAACTGACGACCGGTCAGCGGGCCGCCGGCGCTGGCGGGCGGACCGACCGGCCGGCCGCGCCTAGGGCTAGTCCAGCACAGCCCGCAGGCTGAACATCAGGGGTAGGCGCCCCGACGTCGGCGGCCAGGTCCACCGTCGGCCGTCGGCCGAGCGCACCAGCCACGGGTTCATGGGGAAGCGGGTGTAGTCGTACTCGTGGAAGAACCGCAGCCGGAAGCCCGCCCCGATGAGGGCGCTGAACAGTTCCGGTAGGGGATGGTTCCACGTGTAGGTGACCCGGTTGGCCATGGACGCTCCCCGCTCGGCGTAGGTGCCGGGCTCCTCGTCCACCCATGGCTCGGTACGGAAGTAGTCGCCGGTCACCAGCGGGGCGTCCTGGGCCAGGGTGTCGCCGACCGGGTGGAACTCCGATACGTACAGCCAGCCGCCCGGCTTCAGCAGCGATGCGCACTGGGCGGCCCAGGCATCGAGGTCGGGCAGCCAGCAGAGCGCCCCTTTTCCCGTGTAGACCACGTCGAACGATCCGGCCCCGAGGACCGACGCGGCGTGGCGCACGTCGGCCTCGACGAATGACACCCTCGAGGCCAGGCCCAGTTCGGCCGCCAGATCGGTCGCCGAGGCCACGGCCGGGGGAGAGAAGTCCAGCCCCACCGCCGACAGGGTGGGGTGCAGGCGGACCAGGTCGAGGGTGTCCAGGCCGAAATGGCACTGCAGGTGGACCAGGCGCAGGCCCCCCAGCGCCCCCATCTCCTCCACCTCGAACGGCTCCAGCGAGCCTCGCCCGGCCCGGAAGCCGTCCACGTCGTAGAAGGAGGAGGCCAGGTGGATGGGGACGCGTTCGTCCCAGTTCCGCCGGTTGACCTCGACCCAGTCGGGAGGGGTGTCAGCCACCGGGCGAGTATATGAAGCCCGGTACGCTGGTCAGTCGTGCTTGAACGCCTCGAAGGATTGGAACGCGAGTACGAGGCGGTGCTGATCCAGCTGTCCGACCCCGACGTGGTGAGCGACCAGAAGCGCCTGCGGGACGTGTCGCGCCGCCACAAGGACCTGGAACCGGTCGTCATGGCGTACCGGGATTACCAGGCGGCCCGGGCCGACCTGGAGGCGGCCCGCGAGATGCTGGGCGAGGCGGCGGCCGGCGAGGAGCGGGACATGATCCGGGCCGAGATCGACTCGGCCGAGAGCCGCATGGCCGAGCTGGACGAGCGGCTGAAGGTGCTGCTGCTGCCGAAGGACCCCAACGACGGCAAGAACGTGATCGTCGAGATCCGCGGCGCGGAGGGCGGGGAGGAGGCCAACCTGTTCGCCCGGGACCTGTTCGAGATGTACTCCCGCTACGCCGAGCGCAAGGGTTTCGGCTTCGAGGTCATGTCCAGCGACGCCTCGGACATGGGCGGGTTCAACCAGGTCACCTTCATGGTGAGAGGCGACGCCGCCTGGTCGCATTTCAAGGCCGAGGGCGGACCCCACCGGGTGCAGCGGGTCCCCGTCACCGAGTCCCAGGGGCGGGTCCACACCTCGTCGGCGACCGTGACCGTGCTGCCGGAAGCGGAGGAGGTGGACGTGCACATCGAGGAGAAGGACCTGAAGGTGGACGTGTACCGTTCCACCGGCCCGGGCGGCCAGTCGGTCAACACCACCGACTCGGCGGTGCGGATCACCCACCTGCCCACCGGGATCGTGGTGGCCATGCAGGACGAGAAGAGCCAGATCCAGAACCGGGCCAAGGCCATGCAGGTGCTGCGATCCCGGCTGCTCAAGGCCGAGCAGGACCGCCAAGCGGCGGAGGCGTCCAACACCCGGCGCAGCCAGGTGGGCGGCGGGGGTCGCTCGGAGAAGATCCGGACGTACAACTACAAGGAGAACCGGGTCACCGACCACCGCATCGGTCTCACCCTCTACAAGCTGGACAAGGTCATGCTGGGCGAGCTCGACGAGCTGGTCGAGGCCCTGATGGCCGACGAGCGGGCCCGGCAGCTGGCGGCCGAGACGGCGGAGGCCGGTTGAGCCAGGCTCCGACGGGGGACGCCCCGACGTGGGACGGTCTGTACCGGTGGGCCCTGGCCCGCCTGGGTGAGCGCAACGAGGCCCGTTGGGTGGTGGAGGAGGCGTCGGGCGAGCGGTTGGGGGCGGCGGTGGGCGCCCCGCCCGAGAAGGCCCGCCGGCGGCTGGCCGAGATGGTCGAGCGGCGGGTCGCCGGCGAGCCGTTGCAGTACGTCCTGGGGTCGTGGTCGTTCCGCCGGCTGGAGCTGATGGTGGACCGCCGGGTGCTGATCCCCCGGCCCGAGACCGAGCAGGTGGTGGAGGCCGCCCTGCGCGAGATCGACCGGCTCTGCGGGGAGGCGGCCGGGGCGGCCGAGGTGACCGGGACGGCCGAGGGGACCGGGAGGACCGGGGGGACCGGGGTGCCGGCAGGGGGTGATCCTCCGGGAAAAAGAGCCACCGTGGTGGATCTGGGCACCGGATCCGGGGCCATAGCCCTGTCGCTGGCCCGGGAGCGGGCCGGGGTGGAGGTGTGGGCGACCGACTCCTCTCCCGGGGCGGTGGCGGTGGCCTCCGCCAACCTGAACGGGCTGGCCGGCCACGCCGCCACCCGGGTGCGCATCGTGGCGGGAGACTGGTGGCAGGCCCTGCCGGCCGGCCTGCGCCGCCGGGTCGACCTGGTGGTGTCGAACCCGCCGTACATCTCCAGCGCCGAGATGGCCGACCTCGACGCGGTGGTGCTGGAGTGGGAGCCCCGCCAGGCGCTGGAATCCGGGCCCTGGGGGACCGAGGCGCTGGAGTACCTGATCGGGTCGGCGCCCGAATGGCTGCGCCCGGGCGGCAGCCTGGTGCTGGAGATGGCCCCTCACCAGGCCGGTGAGCTGGCTGCCGTCGCCCGCCGGGCCGGCTTCGCCGAGGTGGAGGTGGCCGCCGATCTGGCCGGGCGGCCCCGCAGCCTGATAGGACGGGGGGCGCCATGACCGCCGTCATCGACGCCGCCGGGGACCCGCCGCCGGGCCCGGCCATCGCCGCCGCCGCCGAGGCGCTGCGCGACGGCGACATCATCGGCGTGCCCACCGACACCGTCTACGGGCTGGCCGCCGACCCGTGGCACTCCGGGGCGTCGGACCGGCTGTTCCTGGTCAAGGGCCGGCCCCGCAACGTGGAGTTGCCGGTGTTCGTGTCCGGCGTGGACCAGGCCATGGAGCTGACCACGGCGGTGACCCCGGTGGGGGAGCGTCTGATGCGGGCGTTCTGGCCGGGCCCCCTCACCCTCGTCCTGCCCCGCCGCCCCGACCTCGAGGCCGACCTCGGCGAGGACGACGCCACCATCGGGCTGCGCTGCCCGGACCACCCGGTGCCGCTGGCCCTGTGCCGGGAGTTCGGGCCCTACGCCACGACCAGCGCCAACCGCCACGGCCGGCCGCCGGTGACCACCGCCGGGCGCATCGTCGAGGAGCTGCCCGGCGTGCAGCTGGTCCTCGACGCCGGCCCCTGCGAGGCGGACCCCTCGACGGTCGTGGACGCCACCGGCGCCACCCCCCGGCTTCTGCGGGCCGGCAGGCTGGACTGGGACCACATACTGCGGGTGGCCGCCGGCACCTGAGCCCCCCGGACCCGCTCTTGCGTACGACCCGGCCGCCAAGTTGCCCTCGCGCGCGGCGGCATGGGATGATTTGGCACGTGCCGGTTGATCGACACGGAGCATTTGCCCTGCTGAGATGCCCCTGTGACAGATCCAGAAGACAAGCGGCCCGGTATCATGCAGTTCGCTGGGCTGGGGCTACTGAACGCCATGTGCCTGGCGGGAGGTCTGATCGGCGGCTGGTTCGTCGACCAGGCTCTCGGCACGCTGCCGCTGTTCCTGTTCCTCGGTCTGATCCTGGGAATCGGGGCCGGTGTACTCGCAACCCGATCAGAGCTGAAGAGATTCTTCTAGGCCGAGCCGTCTAGGCTGCCCCGCCGGCCCAAGCCCGACAGACCCAACCCGAGTAGACGAACGAGCGACACTTTGCTGACTGCCTTCCCCATAAGCGAAATCGAGCGGGTCGTGCGCCGCACCGCGGTGACCGCCGTCATCCTGGGCGTGATCGCGGCGGTGCTCTGCGTGATCCTGGGCCAGCCGTACGCGGTCACCGGCCTGGCCGTGGGCCTGGGCCTGGCCCTGGCCAACCACCGGGTGTTCCAGTCGTCGGCCATGCGCTTCACCACCGCTGAGGGCGTGGTCAACCGCAAGCCCTTCGCCGGCAGCGTGGCCCTGCGACTCGGGGCGTGCACGGCCGTGGCCATCGGCCTGCTGATCGTCGATCAGCCCGTCGGGTGGGGTGTGATCGGCGGCCTGGCCCTGTTCCAGCTGACCATGCTGGGCAGTGCGCTGGTGTCGCTGTTCCGCTACCAGCGCCAGACGGCCCGCCAGGGTGGCGCCGATGCTTAGCGCCGTCGGCCTCCCGCGGATCAACATCCCCGTCGGTGACCACGTCACCACCAAGGCCGGGGGCCTCACCTTCAACCTCGACACCATCTGGACCACCGGGGCCGCCTGCCTGATCATCCTCGGGATGGGCTTCTACCTGCGCCGGCGGGCCGTCTCGGGGGTCCCGAGCCGGCTGCAGCTGATCTGGGAGACCATCGTGGGGTGGGTCAGCGACCAGGTCGCAACCAACCTGGGACCCAAGTACCGCCACGTGGTGCCCCTGGGCGTGGCCATCTTCATGCTGGTGCTGGTGGCCGACTGGCTGGAGATCCTGCCCGGTCTGTACCACAACACCGACTACATCCCGGCCCCCACCGCCGACGTCAACCTGACCTACGCCCTCGGGATCCTGGTGTTCATCCTCACCAACGCCGCCGGGATCCGGGCCCGGGGGGTGGGCGGCTACTTCAAGCACCTCACCCGCAAGCCCCGGCTGATGACCCCGCTGCACATCCTCGAGGAGCTGGCCAAGCCCCTGACGCTGGCCCTGCGGCTGTTCGGCAACCTGTTCTCCGGCGGCATCATGATCGCCCTGCTCATCAGCTTCCCCCTGCAGTTCGCCCCGGCGAGCCTGATCTTCACCCCGCTGTGGAAGCTGTTCGACATGTTCATCGGGGTGATCCAGGCGTTCATCTTCGCCCTGCTGACGATCCTCTACTACCAGTTCGCCATCGAAGACGAGCACTGACCCCAGCTCTCTAACACCGAGATAGGAGAAACCCAGAAATGGCAGCAACCACCCAGAAGGCCATCGAGCTGGCTGGCGCCTTCGCCGGCGGCGGCCTGGCTCTTGGAGGCGGGGCCATCGGCGCCGCCATCGGTGACGGCCTGGCCGGTAGCCAGACCATCGCCGGCATCGCCCGCCAGCCGGAGGTCCAGGGCCGCCTCTACACCACGATGTTCCTCATCGTCGGTCTGGTCGAGGCCATGTACTTCATCAACCTGGCCTTCGCCGCGCTGTTCGTATTCGTCCTGGCCAAGGGTTAGTCCCGGTGGTTGAGCCCGTGGTCGCCTCATCGAACTTCCTCGTCCCCAACGGGACGTTCTTCGTTGAGCTGGCAGCCTTCCTGATCGTGCTGTTCCTCCTGGGCCGGTACGTGCTGCCACCGCTCAACAAGATGATGGACGAGCGCCAGACGACCATCCGACAGGCCCTGGTCGACGCCGAGGAGGCCAAGCGCCGGTCGGCCGAGGCCGAGACCGACTACAAGAGGGTCATGAGCGAGGCCCGCACCCAGGCGCGCGCCGTGGTGGAAGAGGCCAACAAGATGGCCGAGCAGGTCCGGGCCGAGCGGCGCCAGCAGGCCGAGCAGGAGTACGAGCGGATCGTGAGCACCGCCTACGCCGACATCGAGGCCCAGGCCCGCCGGGCGGCCGAGGAGCTGCGCCAGCAGACCGCCGACCTGGCCATCGCCGTGGCCGAGAAGGTGATCGGCGAGGGCATCGACCGCAGCGCCCAGAGCACCCTCATCAACCGGACCATCGAGGAGATCTCCGAGTCGAAGATGGCCAAGGAGAACGCCTAGGTGCGCCAGAGCATCCGCGGATACACCGACGGGATCATCGAGCGGACCGACCCGTCGGGGCTGGCCTCGCTGGCCGCCGAACTGGGCGCCGTCCGCGACGTCATCGGCGACTCGGACGACCTGCGCCGGGTCCTGTCCGACCCCGGCATCGGCCTGGCGGCCCGCCGGGGTGTGCTGACCGACCTGTTCGGGTCCCGCGTGGGTGCTGCCACCATGCGCCTGATCAGTTTCGTGCTGGACGCCGACCGGGCGCCCGACACGGTGGACGACATCGCCTGGTTGGCGTCCCGGCTGCGGGCGGCGGCCGACCGGATGACACCGGTCGCGGACGGGGTGCTGGGCCACAAGGCCGCCGAGGAGCGCCTCGACGGCTACGCCACCGCCGTGCTCGAAACCGTGGAGGGCGGCCACGACCTCGACGAGATCGAGGACGAGCTGTTCCGCTTCCAGCGCGTCGTCGCCGGCTCCGACCAGCTGCGGACCGTGCTGACCAGCCGGGACGTCCCCGCCGACATGCGCAGAGAGGTCGTCTCAGACCTGCTGTCGGCCAAGGCCAGCCCGGCGACCACGTCCATGGCCGCCTACGCCACCACGGTGGGCCGGCCCCGCGACTACCAGGACCTGCTCGAGGCGCTGGTCACCAGGGTGGCCTCCGAGAGCAACCGCCGGCTGGCCGAGGTGCGCGCCGCGGTCGAGATGGACGACACCCAGCAGCGGCACCTGGCCGACGCTCTCAAGCGGGCGGTGGGCCACGATGTGCAGATACGGGTGACCGTCGACCCCAGCGTCGTGGGCGGCTTCGTGGCCACCATCGGCGACACCGTGGTCGATGCCAGCGCCCGTCACCAACTCGAACTTCTTAAAGAGCGCCTCGTCATGCCCGAGGTCCGGATCACGACAGGCCAAGTCACAACAGAGGAGCGCCAATAATGGCGGAACTGACCATCAACGCCAACGACATCGGCGAGGCCCTCCGGCGCAACGTGTCCGGCTTCACCCCCGGGGTCTCCATGGAGCAGGTGGGGCGGATCCAGGAGATCGGCGACGGCATCGCCCGGGTCGCCGGCCTGCCCAACGCGGCGGTCAACGAGCTGCTCGAGTTCGAGGGCGGGGAGCTGGGCCTGGCCCTCAACCTCGACGAGGACTCCATCGGCGCCGTGGTGCTCGGCGAGGTCGACAAGCTCGAGGAGGGCCAGCCGGTCAAGGCGACCGGCCGGATCCTCTCCGTCCCGGTGGGCGACGCCCTGCTGGGCCGGGTGGTCAATCCCCTCGGCGAGCCGGTGGACGGGCAGGGCCCCATCGCCAGCGAGACCACCCGCCGGCTCGAGGTGCAGGCCCCCGGCATCGTCGACCGCCAGCCGGTGAAGGAGCCGCTGCAGACCGGCATCAAGGCCATCGACGCCATGACCCCCATCGGGCGCGGTCAGCGGGAGCTGATCATCGGCGACCGCAAGACCGGCAAGACCTCGGTGGCCATCGACACCATCATCAACCAGCGCGGCCTGGGCGTGAAGTGCATCTACGTGGCCATCGGCCAGAAGGGCTCCACCGTGGCCCAGACGGTCAACACCCTGCGCGAGCACGGGGCCATGGAGTACACCGTGGTGGTCAACGCCCCGGCGTCGGAGCCGGCCCCGTTCAAGTACCTGGCCCCCTATTCCGGGTGCGCCATGGGCCAGCACTGGATGGAGAACGGCGAGCACGCCCTCATCGTCTACGACGACCTGTCCAAGCAGGCCGACGCCTACCGCCAGCTGTCGCTGCTGCTGCGCCGCCCGCCGGGCCGCGAGGCCTACCCGGGCGACGTGTTCTACCTGCACAGCCGGCTGCTGGAGCGGGCCGCCAAGCTGTCCGACGCCAATGGCGGCGGGTCCCTCACCGCCCTGCCGATCATCGAGACCAAGGCCGGTGACGTGTCGGCCTACATCCCGACCAACGTGATCTCCATCACCGACGGCCAGGTGTTCCTCGAGTCGGATCTCTTCTACTCCGGTGTGCGCCCGGCCATCAACGTGGGCATCTCGGTGTCCCGGGTGGGCGGCTCGGCCCAGATCAAGGCCATGCGCTCGGTGGCCGGCAGCCTGAAGACCGATCTGGCCCAGTTCCGGGACCTGGAGGCGTTCGCCGCCTTCGGGTCCGAGCTGGACAAGGTGTCGCAGGCCCAGCTGGACCGCGGCTACCGCCTGACCGAGATCCTCAAGCAGCCCCAGAACTCGCCGGTGCCGGTCGAGGAGCAGGTGCTGGCCATCTTCGCCGCCACCAAGGGCTACGTCGACGACATCCCGGTGTCGGACGTGCGGCGCTTCGAATCCGAGCTGATCTCCAACTTCCGCTCCAGCCACAGCGAGCTGCTCACCGAGATCCGGGAGAAGAAGGGGCTGCCCGACGAGGCCCAGCTGCGGTCCGCCATCGAGTCGTTCAAGTCGGTGTTCGCCCCCGACGACGCGGCGTCCTGAGCGGCGGGAGGAGGTAGCCGATGGCCGGTGGCCAGGAAAGGGTGCTCCGGCGCCGCATCCGCAGCGTCGAGTCCACCAAGAAGATCACCCGGGCGATGGAGCTCATCGCCGCGTCGCGCATCGTCAAGGCCCAGCAGGCCATCGCCGCGGCCCGTCCCTACGTCGCCAAGCTCGGTGAGGTGATCGGCCACCTGGCCGAGTCGCCGGCGACGGCCGGCCACCCGTTGTTCCGCGACGTCGGGTCCACCCAGCGGGTGGCCATCGTGCTGGTGACCGCCGACCGGGGCCTGGCCGGCGGCTACAACGCCAACATCATCCGGACGGTGGAGCGCATGATGCGCGAGCACCGGGCGGCCGGCCGGGACGTGCAGCTCGTGGCGCTGGGCCGCAAGGGGGTCAACTACTTCCGGTACCGCAACCAGCCCATCCTGTTCGCCCTGACCGGGGTGTCCGAGCGGCCGACCTACGAGGACGCCCGCAAGGTGGTGGCCGCCGTCATCCCGCCGTTCGAGGCGGCGGAGATCGACCAGATCGAGTTGGTGTACACCAAGTTCATCTCCATGGGTTCGCAGGCGGTGGAGACCCGCCAGCTGGTCCCCCTGGTCCCGGAGGAGGGCGGGGAGGAGGCCGGGGCGCGGACCGACTACGAGTTCGAGCCCGAACCGGACGAGATCCTGGACCGGCTGGTCCCCAGCTGGCTGGAGGCCGAGGTGCTGGCCGCCATGCTGGAGGCGGCGGCGTCGGAGCAGGCGGCCCGCCAGCGGGCCATGAAGGCGGCGACCGACAACGCCGACGAGCTCATCAAGACCCTGAGGCGGATCATGAACCGGGCCCGCCAGGACGCCATCACCACCGAGATCATGGAGATCGTCGGCGGTGCCGAGGCGCTGCGCCAGCAGAGCGGCGGCAGCGAGTCCGGTTCGCACGTAGAGACTTTCCAGCCGATGTCCGAGTCGGCGTGATAGACGAGCATCGCGAGGAGCAGAGATGACCGCAGTCGAGAGCACCCCCACCGAGAGCAACGGGGCGCGAGCCGAGGGCCGGGTCGTGGCCATCGCCGGACCCGTCGTCGACGTCGAATTCCCCCCGGGCAACCTGCCCGAGATCAACTTCGCGGTCGAGCTGGAGCTCGAGACCGACGGCACCAAGCAGAAGATCATGGCCGAGGTGGCCCAGCAGATCGGCGAGGGCCGGGTGCGCTGCGTGTGCCTCAAGCCGACCGACGGCCTGCGCCGGGGCACGACGGTCACCAGCACCGGACGCGGTATCAGCGTCCCCGTCGGTGACGCCGTGCTCGGCCACGTGTTCAACGTGATCGGCCAGCCCCTCGACACCGACACCATCGCCGAGCCCGACGACCGGTGGGAGATCCACCGCCCGGCCCCGGCCTTCGACGCCCTCGAGCCCAAGGCCCAGATGTTCGAGACCGGCATCAAGGTGATCGACCTGCTCGAGCCGTACGTGCAGGGCGGCAAGATCGGCCTGTTCGGCGGGGCCGGGGTGGGCAAGACGGTGCTCATCCAGGAGATGATCCGCCGGGTCGCCGACCAGCACGGCGGTGTGTCGGTGTTCGCCGGGGTGGGGGAGCGCACCCGGGAGGGCAACGACCTGTGGCTGGAGATGACCGAGTCCGGGGTCATCAACAAGACCGCCCTGGTGTTCGGCCAGATGGACGAGCCGCCCGGGGTGCGGCTGCGGGTGGCCCTGTCCGCCCTGACCATGGCCGAGTACTTCCGGGACGTCAAGAACCAGGACGTGCTGCTGTTCGTGGACAACATCTTCCGCTTCGTGCAGGCCGGTTCGGAGGTCTCCACCCTGCTCGGGCGGATGCCGTCCGCAGTGGGTTACCAGCCCACCCTGGCCGACGAGATGGGCGAGCTGCAGGAGCGGATCACCTCCACCCGGGGCCGGTCCATCACCTCCCTGCAGGCCGTGTACGTGCCCGCCGACGACTACACCGACCCG